>JBBDVZ010000080.1:0-9831 GCA_040903115.1 Planctomycetaceae bacterium | reverse complement strand
TCTACAATTGCGGCCGCGGCTTCGACACGACAATTTTCGTGCGCGGACAAGAATACGATCCGTGGGTTGTCGACGCGTCGGTGAACGTCGAGGATGAGTTTCAGCGCCTATGCCGCCTCAAAGGCGATGAGAAAGATCAACAATGGGCCGACCGCTATCGGCAGTACCTGCGCAACCGCACGCGGTTCAAGACCGAGGAAGATTATCCCGGCGCTCGCGCCGTGCGCGAGGCGATCGGCTGGCTCGAACGCAAAACGCAGACGCAGAAGGAAAACCTGTTCCTCTGGCTCGACCTGTTCGACCCGCACGAGCCATGGGACCCGCCCCCGAAATACTGGGACATGTACGATGCCGATTATCGCGGGCAGACTCTGATCGACCCCGTGCCGGGCGACGTCGCGGGTTACATGACGCCGCGTGAAATTCAACGCACCAAGTCGCTATATGCGGGCGAGGTGACGTACATCGATCGCTGGATCGGCATTTTTCTCGATCGCCTGAAAGACCTCGGCCTGTACGACAACAGCCTGATCGTTTTCATGAGCGACCACGGCGAACCGTTCGGCGAGCACGGCTTCATCCGCAAGGCGTTTCCGCGCGGCTATGAAGAGCTGGCCCACATTCCGCTGCTCGTGCGGCACCCGGACGGCAAAGGCCGCGGCCAAAAGATCGGCGGCTTCGTGCAGCCGCCCGACATCTTTCCCACGATCCTCGAATACCTGGGCATCTCGACCCGGCTGACGTTGCAGTACACGGCCCCCGTCGAGCTGACATTCCCGCAAGACGTCGTCGTCAGCAGCACGCCGGTAAGCATCCTCGGCAAAAGCCTGCTGCCGCTATTGGATGGGAAGAGCGAAGGGCATCACGACTTCACGGTCACGGCCCACAACGAACGCCAATGGGTCATCCGCACGGCGACGCATTCGTACCATTACCATCCGAAGAAAGACCGCCCGAATGAACTTTACGACCGGAAAACGGATCGTGCCGAAAAGCACAACATCATTTCCCACGCAGCAGAATTGGCCCGCACGATGGAGGGCACGTTGAAGCAGTTTGTGGAGAGGATTTCGTAAATCGGCATCCATTGTCTCTTGGCGATTGGGTAGGGCGGCCGATATCAAGGCGCAGCCGAGCCCCCAGACTGCGCCGGCTGCCGCACCCGATGCCCCACCGAATATTTTGCACCATGCTGAGACGCCCTGCTCCGATTGGCTGTTTGAGAGATTGGATACTCAGAAAGTGCAGAATACAGTTACAAAATAAAATATGTAAACAAAAAGGGATCTTCCGCCTGTTTTCAGGCTTGGATGAACCAGACGAAGGAAGGGCGGCAGGAGGCCGCCGACGTGCTGGACGACTCGAAAGAAGCAGGGACGCAACAACAATGGAGAGCGGTGGTCACGGGGTCACGAATCCGGCGTTCTGTCCCTCCTTGACGAAGCTCTCAAGCTCCTTAAGGTAGTGCTCGCATAACTGTAGGGCATCCTCGCCCGGCCGGTCAGCGAACTCATACCGTATCTCACGCTCTCTGGGGGACGAGACCGGTGGCGAGGCCGGCGCAGGCACCGGGGGCGGGGACGCAATCTCGACCGGCTGCCCCTTGTCATCGACGAACCGGACCCGGTAGTCGGCAGACCCGCGGATGTGCAGCGTGACGTTGGCTTCGACTTGAAAGATCGCCTTCGGGGCGACTGGCTTGACGTGAACGTTTACGTCCCGTTCCTCCCTGAAGAAGGACATCAGGGGCCGCTTTGTCGCCTGAACCGCGCCGTCGTACCACGCTTGGCCATTTGGCTTCGTCTTGGCTTCCTTCAACGCATACTGAGCAGCGGACCGAGCTGCAGAGAGGAAGGCGCTGAGGCAATGTACAAACGCGTGCGGGTCGCGGAGCTTGGCGTGCATCTCGCTTAGGAAGTACCAGCCTTCCTTGAGTTTGTGGTCTTCGTGCATTGAAAATCTCCTTATTCCATGTTTGAACAATCAGCCGTTCGCCAAACTGACTGAAACAGCGGTCGTCTTTCATGATGCCGGTAGACGGCAACCTTTGCGGCGCCTAATGCCAAAACCAACCTCCCGCGACTGGCGGGGCGTTAAAAGTCCTGAAGGCCGTGATGCCGTAGCGTCAGGCCATCTTTACAGCATCAACCCCCGTTGGTGGCTCGCTCGGCATCAGCGACTAACAATCGCGCTCGGTCATGAAGGGCGGTGTATACGGTCTTGGTCTTGCCCATCGTCTGCGGGTTATTCTGCAATACCTCCAGCTGCGAGATGAGGTTCTCCATCAGTTCGGCCCCGTTTTTGTCGAAGAACGCGAACGGGTCCATCCTCCAGGTGGCCCCGTTCTTTTCGTCTTCCTTGGGGTACCGAACCAGTGCGCGCAACGAGCTCAGGAGCGGATACAGAACGCCCGTCGGAACCTGGTACTGAGTCTCAAGGCCGGATAGAGGAAGGGTTTTAGGGGATTTTGGGAAAACTCGGTCATCGGATTTACCCCGACGCCCGAGCCTGCCGCCAGGAACGGCCTCCCGATACTTCGCATGGAAATTGGCATAGATGTAGTCGTGTAGATTCAGAATATCTTTCAGGATCGATCCCAGCGCTCGGTAGCCCGGTGCAGCGTTTTCGTCCGTCAGGCGCTTGTCCATGCGGCCCTTGCTGGAGTACGCAATGGTTGGAGCCTTACCCTTGCTGTCGTACATCGGGTGGAAGAGGGTTAGGATTGCGAGAACCTCCAAGATGTTCACGGGAGCGCCGGCGTTTTCCTCGTAGCCAATCTTCCCCCTGAACGGGCTATCGCCGCCGTCGAGAATCTCTTTGATCCAATCGAAACTGCCTCTGAAGTCCGCAATGGTCCAAGGCTTGACCTGACGGCTGGTGTTCCTGCCTTGGACGAGCCGCTCGATACGTTCCCGATCTTCTAACCCCACGATCACTTCGAGATGTACTCGCGCGTTCCGCAAGTAGCCGGGAATCTGATCCGCGGTTAGGCTTCGGTACTCAACCCCGCAGGCTTCCGCGATCTCTTTCTGAACTCTGGCAATGACCCCATCCGTCGTGCCACCATCGGCGACACCATGCCGTGCGGCGTCGCCAGAATGGTCGGTGAGGACGATTTCAACGGCCTGCTTTTCTGGATCAAAAGACACCGACTGAGCCAGGATGGTTTCGCCCCGATTCGCGAGATAGAAGTCTTCGGGGTTCTCTCTGATGGTCTGCTCGATGGCCTTTGGGACGGAACCGCTCAATGCCTGCTCTTCATGGCTGCGCGGGTTCACATCGTCGGGCGCTTCTCGCCCGACCCACGAGGTGAGCGTGGGATAAAGATGGCAGATTATTACCCCTGGCTCGACTTCGATCCGGCGGTAATGGTCTTTGTCGATGGCGAAGCGGATGGACTGGGAGGGCGAGGACTGGGAGGTGATGCGCATCGAAGGCGCTCCTGACTTGCGGGAGTAGGGACGATCCCGACTTTTTTTTGCCTGCTCTCGGGGCCTCGCGAAGCAACACGCCTGCGCTGGCATCCCTCCCGAGGAGGTAATTCAAATGCTAACCTCTCATTTTAATTTGTCAAGTCGCCTAATCGTCAGCGTTGGTGGCCAAGTTCATGCAGGCGCTCCACTGTTCTGCGGCGGTATCGCCGGCAGATCGCCTCAGGCCGCAGGTGGGTGGCTGGGGTCGAGGCGCAGCCGAGCCCCCAGATCTACGCGAGCCACTCGGGAGGAATCGCATCTATTTCAAGTACTCCTTGCACGCCATTTTCGTAGAAATCTGCACTCGACCATTTCCAGTCCGATGCCTTTTCGACGAGTCCGCGCCGCACCGGATTCAAGTGGAGATAGTCGATCATTTTCATGAGCGTGGCCGGCTCCGTGATGTTCCTGTCATATCCGCCCCCGGATTGCCAAAACAGCCGTTCTTCTTTTTCGTTTCGAATGCGAGTTACTTTCGGCAACCAATTCGGCGCGTTCTGTTCCAAGTAACGAATTGCGCGGTATGCCGGCGTTGCTTTGATCGACTTCCGAATCTTGGCAACGTCGTACACGGGCTGTCTCGGCCAAATGATCATGTGGAGGTGTTCGGGCATAAAGACATATGCCCACAGATCGAATTGCCAATCGCGGCGCGCTTCATTGATCGAATCCACCATCCAATAACAAGTCCGATCGGCCTGCAGAAATCGAAATCTCTTGTAGCAGGAAAAGGTCAACTCGTGGGCGTGGCCGGGAATGTTGTAGTTCTTGCGATGGCGGGCCATTGGAGCAACGTAACGCCGGCGTGATTGCCAAGCAAGGAAAATCACGTCGCAGAGTCTGGGGCCTCGGCTGTCGCCTCGACCACAGGCACCCGACTCGGATTCACCGAGCGTAATGGATCTGGGGGCGAGCTAAAAAGCTCGACCCCAGCCACCCCTCACACGTCCAGTTTGGCACCCATCGGCACGTTCTGCCGGTTGCGGAGTATGCCGCGGCGATTGGACTTGATGCACCGTGGACCGTCATCTAACATCCCCGCCTCTCTCCTCCCATCAACGACTGCCATTGCTTCCTACTCCGGCGGTCGACTCCCGGTTCTCATCAAATAGTCCAGGAACACTCGGTGGCACGCTTGCCGATGTTGCCATTGCGCGCGCGACTTTGGACGCGACGGCGGGGATTCTACGCCTTGCTTGTGTTCGCGTTGGTGGCGCCGATCGCATTCGCGCAACCTGGATTGCCGGGCGAATACCAGTCGCATCCGCTCAAGCACAAGTCGCCCGAGGACGTCAAGCGGCTCGTCGCGGAGTTGTTGACCGACTACCCCGACGTCGACGTTGTGGCCGATGGCCGCTCGCACCAGATCCTGGTACGCGGGCCGGCGAAAGCCCAGCAGATCGTCAGCCAACTGATCGAGTCGGTCGATCGCCCCTCCGTACCGCGGCCTCAACAAAAGCCGACGGTGAAAGCCTACGCCTGCCCGCGAGACCGATTACAGGAAGTGGCGGAGGCAGTCCGCAAAGACTTTGCCGACGAAAAAGCGGTCCGCATCGCCACCGATGCCGAGACCGAGCAACTGTTCGTACTGGCCTCGCCCGATGTCCATGCGGCGGTCGAAGCGCGGCTCAGACGAATAGGCATTGGCGTGGAGCCAGCCGCTGGTGACAGATCAACCGGGTTGCCCATCACGGCAGATGACGGAAGCAACAGCTCGCTCGAAAGTCGCGTCGAACGCACCGAAGCCACCCGCCCGCGGCTGACCAAGCCGGTTGAACTGTACGTCCCTCTGGCCTACACCGATACGGCACGTATTGAGAAGTCGCTCGGCGAGCTTTTCGAAGCGCGCCTCCAGGCCGCGGAGGCCGAGCCTGGGACTTTCCTTGTTTCAGGCGCCGCCGGCCAACGCGTGACGCTGCGCGGCCATCACCCACGGGCCCGAAGGCATGGCAAACCAACTTGCCGCGCTCATTCGAGCACTGGATAGCCCCGCTCAACAGCAAGGTCAAAGCGTGCTAGCCGTGCCGATCCGTCGAGCCGATCCGGTCAAGTTGAAGCAGGCGATCGAGGCGTATCGGGGTGGTTACCGCAGCCGGCAAACGCAGCACAAGTCAACCGGTGAAGAAGAAAGCCGTCCTTCGATGCCCGCGCCCGACGGCCCCCAAAGCGCACGGCAGACTCACAACGATATCGAGCTGGTCATGTTCCAGGAACCTGCGGCCGATCAACCGCAGCCGGCCGAGCCTCAACCCGAGCAAACCCAGCCGCCGGGCGAAGAAAACCGCGACGAGCTACAACGCCGCTTGCGCGAGCTTGGTCCCGACGTCGAGATTGAAACGCTGCCCGACCTGGACGTCATCATCATTCGCGGCCGCAATCGAGACGTCGAAGAAGTCCGGCGGATCATTCAAGAAATCGAACGCCTGAGCGCCGAGACGGTGCCGGCCATCGAAGTCTACATGCTCAAGCACGTCGGCGGCGAAGCGGTCGCCGAGCTCGTCACCAGGATTCAGGACGACCTGGTCGGCGGACAACAAGGCCGCGTCAGCGTCACCGCGCTGGTGAAGCCCAACGCGCTGCTGCTGATCGGCTGGGGCGAAGCGGTCAAGGCGATGAAAGAGCTGCTCGACAAGCTCGACCAACCTGTCGCGCCGGAGACGCAGCTCAGAGTGTTTCGTCTGCGGCACGCGCCCGCAGCAACGGCCTCCCTCACGGTCCAGCAGTTCTTTGCGCAGCGGACGGGGTTGGGTCCCAAGGTGCACGTAAACTCCGACGCGAGGTCGAACTCGCTGATTGTGCAGGCCTCGCCGCGCGACATGCAGGAAGTGGCACTCCTGTTGGAAAAGCTCGACACGGGACACAGTCAATCGGTCAACCAGGTGCGCATCTTCAAGCTGACGAACTCGCTGGCCGTTGAGTTGGCCAATACGCTGCAGGATGCGATCGACGCGGCGCGCGGCCGGCAGGGAACCGGCGCCGGAGCCGCGGCCGGGACCGGCACAGGGCAGGGCGCGGGGCAGGGCACGTCGAAGTCGGCCGCCCTGGAACTGTTGACGATCGACACCGAGGGTGAGAAGGTCTTCAAGTCGGGCATCTTGTCGGACGTGCGCATTACGCCCGACCCTCAGCGCAACTCGCTGATCGTGACCGCGCCCGCGGAAAGCATGGAGTTGTTGGCCGCGCTCATCCGGCAAATGGATGAGACGCCGGCCGCCGTCGCGCAGATCAAGGTATTCCGCATCGTCAACGGCGATGCGCAAAGCCTGATCCAAATGCTTCGCTCGCTGCTGCCGGCGCAAACGGGCGCCAACGTCGGGCCAAGTCTGCCCGGTACGGCGGATGAAACTTCGCTGGCGCCGTTGCGGTTCTCGGTCGAGGTCCGCACGAACAGCATCATCGCGACCGGTTCCGCGGGCGACCTGCGCATCATCGAGGCCTTGCTGCTGCGACTCGATGAGAAGGAAATCCAACAGCGTCGCAACACCGTCTATCGTTTGAAAAACGCGCCGGCTCTCGACGTCGCAAAGGCGATCAATGACTTCCTGCGCAGCGAACGGACAGTGCAGCAGGCCGCCCCCGGCAGCCTCAACCCGTTCCAGCAAATCGAGGCCGAAGTCGTCGTCGTCCCCGAGCCGGTCAGCAACGCGCTCATCATCAGCGCCACTCCGCGGTTCTTCGACGAGATTTTGAAGCTGGTGGAAAAACTCGACGAACAGCCGCCGCAAGTGATGATTCAGGTGCTGATTGCGGAAGTGGCCCTCAACGACACCGATGAATTCGGCATCGAGCTGGGTCTGCAAGACTCGCTGCTCTTCGACCGCAGCCTGCTGGGCGATTTGCTGTCGACGACCAATACGGTTCAATCGTCGACGCCCGCCGGCATTTTGACCGACACGCAACAAGTCATTCAGTCGGCCAGCAACACGCCCGGCTTCCTTTTTAATAATACGCCCGTGCCGGACCTGCCCAACAGCGGAAGCGCAAAGTCGCTGGCCACGTCCAACTCGGCCGCCGGCCAGGCGATTTCAAACTTTGCCGTAAATCGAATGAACAGCGAGCTGGGTTTCGGCGGGTTGGTGCTGTCGGCCAGCAGCGAGAGCGTCAGCGTGTTGATCCGTGCACTGCAGGAATCTCGCCGCATGGAGATCCTCAGCCGTCCGCAGATTATGACACTCGACAATCAGCCCGCGTTCATCCAGGTTGGCGAGCGCGTGCCGCGCATTGTGGCATCCAACATTACCGAGACCGGCGGCCAGGTGAACACGATCGAGCTGACGAACGTCGGCATTCTGCTGGGCGTCACGCCGCGTATCAGCCCCGACGGCACGGTGGTGATGGACATCGACGCGGAGAAATCGGAAGTGGGCCCCGACGTCGAAGGGATTCCGGTCACTGTGGCGCCGGAGGGAACCATCATCCGTTCGCCCCGCATTAACGTGACGCAGGCGCAAACCACCATTAGCGCCCCGAGCGGACAGACTGTCGTGTTGGCCGGACTGATCACCAAGGGCACCAACGAGCTGCATCGCAAGGTTCCCTGGCTGTCCGACATTCCGCTTTTGGGACGCCTGTTTCGATTTAACAGCATTATCGCGCGCCGCACCGAGTTGCTGATCATCATGACGCCGCACGTGGTGCGCAATCCCGAGGACGCCGATCGGATCAAGCAACAGGAATCGGCCCGCATGCACTGGTGTTGTTGCGACGTGCACGCGGTTCATGGCGACGGCGGGCTGTGTCACGACATTAACTGCCCGACATGCAATGCCGCCGTTCCGGTGATTTATCCTGACTTGAACCCGCAGGGCGCGCCGCTGACGCCGACTCCAGAATCGCACGACGGCGAGGCGTTTCCGGACGAGGCACCCAAAATGATCGTTCCCAAACGCGAAGCGCCTCCCGAGCCCAAGCAACTCCAAAAACTTGGCCGCATGCTGACGTCACCGCAACTGCGGCGGACGGGCGACCGTTTGCCACCCGGCGATTCGCTTCCGCTGCAACAGGCCGCCGGCGATGCAGCAACAGCTCCGTGGGTCGCCGATGATCGAAGTCGCCCGACCGGTTCCGGCATCAGCACGGCTGGCTATAGCGAAGTTCGCAACCTCAAGCATGGCAGCAACGATCAGCAGCCGGGTCGTTTGTTCGATACGCGGGTCGATGTCTCAGTAGGCCGCCCGCCCGCGCGTGAGCTTCAAGTTGGTAATCTTCCGAGCGACGGCTCCATCGGCCGCGCCGGCGACAGCGAGTCACTCTTGCGACGCGAACCCGATCGCAGGCCGGGGAACGAGGATATCGAATGGTTGCCACAGTGAGAGCTCGGGATAATGGCATGAGCACCGGCACCCGACCACAACTGTCTAAACAGGCTTGCTCCGGGAATCCCCTCCCCCCCGGCGGGGGAGGGTTAGGGTGGGGGGGTATGCGCTCCCTTCGCGTCAGTGCCGCCCTCTGTCTCACCACGGTGCTTGCCGGTTGCAGCCACTTGCCTCTCTCGCAGAAATTCTCGCAGATGTGGGAGGGCGACGCTGCAGCCGTCGTTCCCGAGCGGCTGACCGCGATGTGGACCGACACGGTGCTCAGCCAGCCGGGGAAACTGGGAGTCCGCGGTTTCGGCGGTCGACTGATGTTCTATGGAAGAGGCCGCGAGAAGCCGGTGAAGGTGGACGGGACGCTCATGGTCTACGCTTACGACGACACCGGTGCCGGACCGATGCAAACTCCACCCACGCGAAAGTTCGTCTTCCCTGCCGAGCAATTGAACGACCACTACAGCGAGTCGATGCTCGGGCACTCTTACAGCTTCTGGCTCCCCTGGGACAAAGTCGGCGGCGAGCCGAGGCATATCAGCCTGATTGCCCGCTTCGAGCCGCTGAAAGGCCCGCCGATCAAATCGGAAATCACGCGGCACATACTTCCCGGCATACCGTCGGAGCCGTATGACGAAGCCCGTGAAGCCACTCTGACTTCGCGCGGCCAGTCGGCGTCATATTTCGCCGATACGAACCAGATGCCTGTGAAGAATTATCGACGCCTGTTCGAAGGCCGCAGTGCGGTCGATCTGGCTGGCGGGTCCGAGAATGGCGGCGAGATTCAGACTGCCTCGTTTGAGGCGCCAATGGATGACAGCACGGCCGTTACCCCCGCCGCCGCGGCCATAACGTCGGAGGCGCCGCGCGACGGGATGTCGACGATCACGATCGACATTCCCAGATCCTTCGCCCAGCAAACCGTGCTCGGCGGCCAACCGGTCGCAAACGGCGACGCTCCCGCTAACGCGCGCGAATATTCGATTGAGCAAACTTCGCAGGTCCCCTCCCCAGCTCGGCTGACTTCGGCGAGCTCAGTCGAGTCGAGCTCG
>JBBDVZ010000079.1:0-9872 GCA_040903115.1 Planctomycetaceae bacterium | reverse complement strand
TTTTTGAATCCGGCGGAGATGCAGACGATTCGGCGGCACTTTGTCGACTTGGGTTGCGATCCGACCGACGTCGAGTTGGAGACCATCGCTCAAACCTGGAGCGAACATTGCTCGCACAAGACGTTGGCCGGCCGCATTCACTACCGCGACGACCAGCGCGATCTCAAGTTCGACAACATGCTCAAGGAGACGATTTTCGCGGCGACCGCGACGATCCGCGAACGTCTCGGCCGCGATGACTGGTGCATCAGCGTCTTTCGCGACAACGCCGGAATTGTCGCCTTCGACGACAAACAAGCCGTCTGTTTCAAGGCCGAGACCCACAATCACCCGTCGGCTCTCGAGCCGTATGGCGGCGCGAATACCGGCTTGGGC
This sequence comes from Planctomycetaceae bacterium, assembly GCA_040903115.1. Taxonomy (GTDB): domain Bacteria; phylum Planctomycetota; class Planctomycetia; order Planctomycetales; family Planctomycetaceae; genus JBBDVZ01. Next base: position 9,497 of record JBBDVZ010000079.1, on the reverse strand, counting down.
GGAGTGATCCGCGACCCGTTAGGAACAGGGCTGGGCGCGAAACCGATCTGCAATACCGACGTCTTCTGCTTTGCGCCCCCCGACATGCCGGCTGATAACCTTCCCGCGGGCGTGCTCCATCCCAAAGTGGTGATGAAAGGGGTCGTCGCCGGAGTGCGCGATTACGGAAACCGGATGGGCATTCCCACCGTCAACGGCGCAATCCTTTTCGACGAGAGATATCTCGGCAATCCGCTGGTGTACTGCGGCAACGTGGCGATGATTCCGCTCGACAAATGCGAAAAGCGAATGCGGCCCGGCGATTTGATCGTCGCGGTCGGCGGCCGCACGGGGCGCGACGGCATTCACGGCGCGACGTTTTCGTCGGCCGAGCTGACCGATCAGAGCGAAACGCTCTCGGGCGGCGCGGTGCAAATCGGCAATGCCATCACCGAGAAGATGCTGGCCGACGTCGTGCTCGAAGCCCGCGATCGCGGTTTGTATTCGGCCATTACCGATTGCGGCGCGGGGGGCTTCAGCAGTGCCGTCGGCGAGATGGGAGAGAAAACCGGCGCCGTCGTGTGGCTCGACCGCGCTCCGCTGAAGTACGAGGGGCTCTCTTACACCGAGATTTGGATCTCCGAGGCTCAGGAGCGAATGGTGCTCGCCGTGCCTCCCGCAAATTGGAACGAGCTGCACGACCTTTGTGCCGCCGAAGGAGTCGAAGCGACCGTCATCGGCGAGTTCACCAGCACCGGACGGCTGGTGCTCGAATACCAGGGCAACCGGGTGGCCGATCTCTCGATGCAGTTTCTGCACGACGGGCGTCCGCCGATTGTTCGCGACGCCGTGTACACCCCGCCTGCCGTGCGCCCGTTGACTCCGCCTTCGGCCCGTCGCTACGACGAGGCGCTGCGGAAGATTCTCGGCTCGCTCAACGTTTGCAGCAAGGAATGGGTGATCCGCCAATACGATCACGAAGTGCAAGCCGGCAGCGTCGTCAAGCCGCTGGTCGGGATCTGCAACGACGGCCCGTCCGACGCAGCGGTCGTTCGGCCCGATCTGCGTTCGTCGCGAGGGTTGGTCATCTCTTGCGGCATGAACCCGCGTTACGGAGACCTCGACACGTATTGGATGGCCGCCTCCGCCGTCGACGAGGCGGTGCGGAATAGCGTGGCGGTCGGGGCGGACCCGTCACGCACGGCGATTCTCGACAATTTCTGCTGGGGCAACACCGACCGGCCGGAAGTGCTCGGCAGCCTGGTGCGAGCCGCTTTGGGTTGTCACGACACGGCGGTTGCTTTCGGAACGCCGTTTATCAGCGGTAAAGACAGCCTCAACAATGAGTTTTCGTACATCGACGCCGACGGCAACCGCCGCACCGTGGCGATTCCGCCGTCGCTGCTGATCAGCGCGCTGGGGCAAATCGACGACATCACACAGGCCGTCACGATGGATCTGAAGGCGGCGGGAAACGCGTTGTATGTTGTCGGCGCGACGCGTGATGAATTGGGCGGCAGTCACTTCGCCCTTGTCAGCGGCTTCGAGGGCGGGGCGGTGCCGCGCGTCGACTTCGCTCTCGCGCCGCGAATCTTTTCCGCGGTGCACCAGTCGATTCGCGCGGGCCTGGTGCGTAGTTGCCATGACCTCAGCGAAGGCGGGCTGGCCGTGTCGCTTGCGGAAATGGCGTTCGCCGGGGGGCTGGGTGTTGAAGTCGAGCTGAAGGCACTTTCACAAGCATCCGGAATCGACAACGACGCGGTGCTGTTGTTCTCCGAAAGCAACACGCGCTTTGTGTTCGAGATCGAGCCACAGCACGCCGCACCGTTCGAAGCACGCTTTTCCGGCCTGCCAATAATCAAACTGGGACGAGTTGCGGCTCATGACCGCGTGCAAATTACCGGAGCGGATGGGTCTTTACTCATCAAGGCAGCGTGTGCCGAACTGAAGGACGCCTGGAAGGCGCCATTATCGTGGGAATGAGGACTCGGTGCATATTATCGGGACCAGGTCAGGGCAGTGCAGAGAGTAAGGCATTTAGAGCTTTGGACATTCGTGCTTCTTTCGGCATTCGAGCTTCGTGCTTCGACCTTCCCGATCATTCGCCCTCGAACGAATGATCCCAGACTTCGGTGCCGCTGCCGCGGTAACGGATACGGCCGAAGTGATAACGCGCCTCGCCCGGCAGCGACTCGGGGCGGTCGAAGTTGGTCTCGAGAAGTTGTTTGAGCGCTGCCTCGACGGGCCGCTGCGACTCACGCGACTGAAAGCGGGAGAGCACGAGGAGCGAATACGTGCCCGGCGCCGGCAGCTTCAACTCGAAGTTGCCCTCGTTGTCGGCGACCGCGACGTCGCCGCCGGCTTGGCGCATCGCTGCTTGGGCGGCTTGAAACTCCGCGTCGGACGCGGTGGCGCGAAATCCGGCGGCGGGCAACGTCGCGGTGCCGGGTGGAGTCGTCGGAAAAGCGATAATTTTCGCGCCGACGCTCGTGCGACTTTCGCCGGTCGCGATTTTCTCCGTGATCCGCCCGCGCACCGAAGCGGCATCTTGGCCGTTTGCCCTTCCCACGACTGGCTTCTCTGATTCGTTCGCCGGGTGATTCGCACCGTTGGCTGCAATGCCGCCCACTTCGTGCGGTTTGTTGAAGGCGGCCGTCCAGTATCCGGCGCCGGCAGCGACAACCGCCACAGCAACTATGGCCGCGACAACGATTGGCTCGAACAAAGGCGACCGGCGATTCGGTTCGCGCCTTTCGATGCGGGACCGCGCCGGGGCCTGGTCGCGGGGTAGTGCCGAAATGGCCGCTAACTCGTTAATCATCGCCGCGTGGTCGCCATTATCACCGACGACGCCGGTCTCGGATGCTTTCACCGGTAAGGGTGCTGCAAGGCCCGACACGATTTCGGCCGGCAATGGGGGATCGACGGGAACCACGTCGGGCAGCGGCAACGGTTCAATCACTTCGGTTTGCCGCGCGGGTGATTCGAACTCACTCGGCCCCTCTGTCGCTTGTCCGTAGCGCAGCTCACGGGCTTGCAGGCTGCCGATGTGCGCGACCTCATCCAGCGCTTTGACAAGTCCCGAATCGCGGAGATTCAGCGCGGGCTTGGGCAACGGGCGCACGCGACCGTCAAGATCCGGCACGCGCATCGCGCGGCCGCATGTTGGGCAATCGACAAGCTTGCCAGCTCGCGAATTCGAGATGCCCAAAAACTGGCGACAATGGGGGCAACGAAATTTGATCGGCATAACGGACGACGTCCGCGCAATGGCGGATAGCAGTTGGGCAACAGAAACGGCCGAAATTGTGTCTCCAGCCCGCTTCGTTCAATCTCACTCACGCGGCACGGAATGTCAATGTCGCTCGGCGAGCCGCTCGCCGTGTCGAACTTAGACGTCCGCGTCCTCGTACATCGTCTCGCCGCGCTCCAGACGCATGGCGATGGTTGCGAGCTGATGGCCGGCGCGAGGCGTGGGGCAGAAGGCGGCGAGCTGCCGCACCACGGCGATGAGCACGTGCTCGGCCTGGGCCTGCCCTTCCCACTCGTGATATTGCTGCAGGCCCGCCTCCAGGACTTGAATCGCGTGAAAGTCGAGATCCTCGCGCACGGTCGCGAGAGTCAGCGTGTCGATGAGCGGCGTGAACGGATGACCGAGCCGGATGTACCGCGCGACGAGTTTTGCCGCCTCCTCGACGTTGGCGTGACGTTCGAGCGCACCGAGCAGTTGCTCGCACAGTTCATCACCGCCGGCGGGAAGACTCTCGAGTTCGGCGTCGGCAGGAAACCGCGCGGGCGGAACGTTGAGGAACCGGTCCATGTAAACAGACAGGGCAGCGTGAAAAATTCCGCGACAAACACCTGGTGCCGCGCTCCGCGACAGGGCTTGATGCACGGCATTGGCAAAAATGAACGTGTGCCGCGGATTGAACCAGTCGGCCAACTCGTTCGCTTTTCCGAAGCGGGCCAGCCGCAGTGCCGCCGCATATGTGACGCGTTTCGAGAGCTCCAAAGGGGGTGCGCCGGCCAACAGCGCGCCCTCGAGCGCCGCAATGATCGCCAGCGGATCGTCGCCCAGCAACACGTCGAGCAGCAGGCCGTTATCGTTCCACGTCTTGCCGGCGCCGGTCTTGAGATGCGCCGGCAGCCTTGCCTCCGCGTCGCGCAGCGGCTGGATCACTTCGATCGGATGATGCCAATGCGCGTCCTCTTCGGAGCCGCGTGCCATCGTCATCCGGTCGAGTATCAGCGGCAAAACCGTGCTCGCGTGCTCCCAGCCAATTGTGTCGAGCAGCTCGAAGGCCTTGTTCGCGGCGTCGAAGACGTGGCCGGTCTGCGAATACACGCGGTCAGAGGCGGCCGTGAAAACCAACTCGGCAAAATCCGCCGACGGACCGCACTGGCTGAGCGCCGTCAGCAGCACGCGCTCGGCGCCGTCGCGGTGGCGGCCCTGCACCCAACTCCGCATCCAGCGGATGAGCTGCTCGCGGGAATGTTGTCCATCGGCAAGCGCATCCAGAAGTCGATGAGGCACCGCGTTGCTGCAGTCGGCGGCCACCTGCCTTGCGGCGCGCAGCACCGTGTAGAATGCGGTCTCGGGTGTGAGATACGTCGCCAGCCGACCGACGATCGCCAGGATCGTCATCCCCTCGCCCCACGCGTCGTGATTTGCTGCGCCGTAGGCGGCGATTTCACACAACACGTCGTTCCATTTCGTATTCGTCTTTCGCAGGCCGAGTATCGCCTTCCCTTGAATCAGGCTAATGCTGTGCCGCAACCCGTGCTGCAGACGGTGTGTGTAGTACTCGCGATCTTGCGGATTCCGGGGCGTGCGCGCGACGTACACAACACCGTCGCGGACATGCGTCTCGTACGATGGAACGTCATCGGCGAACAGGTCGAACGTGCAGCCGTTGCAGAGGTCGAAACGCGCCTCGTGCCAGTGGCAAGTCAGAATGCCGTCTTTCACCGAACCCTGATGGAGTGGAAAACCGAGATGCGGGCAGCGGTTGTCGACGGCGTACACGTGGCCGTCGTGGAAAAAGACCGCAATCGGGCGATCCGCGCCCGTGATGACGATGAACCCTTTGGACCGCAGTTGGTCCAAGTGTCCAACTTCCAGAAATTCCATATCGGCGATTGTCGACATCGGCGTTTTTCCTCCAAAGCCCGCCGGCTGACTTCGACGAGCTCAGTCGAGTCGCGCCCGGCGGGAACCCACGGGACGCGGCCCGTGGGCTTTGTGCAATTGCATCATACGGCCGTCGTTTAAGTTGTATCAATGGCCGAAAGGGATGTTGCGCTTTCCGCCGTCCGTCTCGTCGTGCTAGACTTAATTAACGGCTCTCATCAGGCTGGGAGTTCGGGCAGCCGATTACCCTCAGAGCGAGACAATGAAGACCGAAGACTTTTTGAAGCGCGGGATCAACCGGCGGCAGTTTTTGGGGTCCAGTGCCAAGACGACCGCCGGAGTGGCCGCCGGAATGGTTGGCTTGTCCACGGCCGTCGCGAAGGCGGCGCCCAGCGAGCGCATTCGAATTGGAGCGATCGGCGTCCGCGGGCAGGGAAAGTTCCTCGCGACAAGCATGGCCGGCTTCGACGACGTCGAGATCGCTGCCATCTGCGACGTCGATTCGAGCTTGCTGCCCAAAACGTCCAAAGAAATCGAAGAGACGCAGGGCAAAAAGCCGCGCTGGGAAAGCGACTTTCGCCGCGTGCTCGACGATCAGAGCATAGCCGCCGTCGTAATTGCGACGCCCGACCATTGGCACGCCCTGATGACGATTCTCGCCTGCCAGGCGGGCAAGGACGTCTACGTCGAGAAGCCGGTCTCGCACAACATCATCGAGGGCGAGCGGATGCTGGCGGCTGCCCGCAAGCACAACCGCGTCGTGCAGTCGGGCACGCATCAGCGCAGCGGATCGCATTTTCGCTCGGCGGTCGAGTTCGTCCACAGCGGCAAGCTGGGCACCGTCAACCTGGCCAAGGCATGGACCATTCATCGCCGCAAGCCCATCGGCTTCAAGAAGGATGCGCCCCCTCCGCCGGGCATAGATTACGACATGTGGCTGGGACCAGCCGCCGACCGGCCGTTCAACCCCAATCGCTTTCACTACAATTGGCACTGGTATTGGGATTATGGCACGGGCGAGATGGGCAACTGGGGCGTGCACATGCTCGACATCGCCCGCTGGGGTCTCGGCGTCGACCTGCCGACGCGCGTGTCGGCCAGTGGCGGCAAGTTTTACTTCAACGACGATCAACAGACTCCCGACACGCACCTGGTCCAGTACAGCTACCCCGGCAAGACGATCACGTGGGAGCATTTGCTGTGGAGCACGCACGGCGTCGAGAGCCGCAGCGCCGCCGCCGCGTTTTACGGCGACCAGGGGACGCTGGTGGTCGATCGGGGTGGATGGAAGGTTTACGATCTGCAGGAAACAGTCTCATCCGACACGAGCGAGCAGGCGCGGGCGCATCACCGCAACTTCATCGACTGCATCAAGTCGCGCGAGCAACCGACGTCGGACATTGCGATTGGCCACGTGACAAGCGCCCTGTGCCACCTGGGCAACATCGCCTACCGTGTCGGCCGCGAGGTGGCCTTCGATCCGGAAGCGATGAGCTTCGGCAACGACCGCGAAGCCGCCGCATTGCTCGGCCGCGAATACCGCAAAGGGTGGGAATTGCCTGCGGTGTGACACGACCACTTTGTCGCTAAGAATTGGAACATTATTCCATGATGACCTTCCAGCGAATCGCCAGTTACGTTTCAGCCGAACCATTCCGGCCGTTTCGTATTCGGATGGCGAGCGGGCAGGCGTTTGAGATCCGTCATCCCGAGATGGTGAGCGTGGGTCGAACGACAGTCCACATCTACACTCACATGGTCGAGGATTCGAACTCAAAACAGCAGGAGCATGAAGTTTCGATGTTGTTGATCGAATCGGTCGAACCGCTCGGTGCGGCCGTCGCGCGGAATGACCAGTAACTGGAATCGCCAATCAGAGGTCACTTGGATGAATCTTGAGGATTCGGACAAGATAGATGAATTGCGTCGACAGCAGTTCGAGCAGCGCGAGGTCGCTGAAACCGTCGCCAATATTGAAGCTGGCATGCAGGAGTATCTCGACGGGAAGGGAATTCCTCTGGAAGAGGCATTTCGAGACGTCCGTAAGCGATTGGGTATTAGCGACTGACGTCGCCTCACGGAGGAGTGTTTGTACGACTGCATTATTATCGGGGCGGGGCATAACGGGCTTGTTTGCGCCGCCTATCTCGCTGCCGCCGGGTGGAAGGTGCTGGTTCTCGAGCGGCGGCATGTGATCGGCGGAGCGTGCGTTACCGAAGACCTTTGGCCGGGCTTCAAGGTCTCGACCGCTTCGTATGTCGTCAGCCTGCTGCTGCCCAAGATCGAACGCGACTTGGAGTTGGCGAAGCACGGCTACAAGGTGCTCCCGCGCAATCCGTCGTCGTTCACGCCGTTTGAAGACGGGCGTTATTTGCTGCTGGGGCCGGATGCGGCGGCGAATCGGCGCGAAATCGCCAAGTTCTCGCCGCGCGACGCCGAGGCCTTCGCGAAATACGAGCGGCTGCTGGAACGGGTGGCCGAATGTCTCGAGCCCGTCCTGAGCAGCACGCCGCCCGATTTGCTTCCGCTGCCTTCCGAGTGGCGGCGCATTTCGCTGCGAAAGCGCATTCGCGACGTAGGCCGCGGCTATTCGCTGCTGCAATCGCTGAAGAAATTGGGAAGCGATTTGCCGGCCGCCCTCGAGCTGCTCACGGGCGCAGCGGCGCCCATACTGCACCGCTGGTTCGAATCGGACGAGCTGAAAGCGACGCTCGCCACGGACGCCATCATCGGCAACTTTCAGCCCGTCTCGGCACCCGGGACGGCGTATATGCTCTTGCATCATGTGATGGGCAGCGCAGGGGGCGCTCGCGGCGTGTGGGGATACGTCGAAGGCGGCATGGGCGCCCTTTCCAACGCGATTGCCGCGTCGGCCAAGTCGCGTGGCGTCGACATTCGCACCAATGCCGCCGTCGAAGCGATTACCGTTTCTGCCAGCGGAGTGAAAGGAGTACGGCTGGCTGACGGGCAAGAGTTCCAAGCACGCCGAGTTGCGTCGAACGTTGACGCTCATCTGACGTTTGAAAAGATGCTCGACCCGGCGGCGCTGCCCGAACCGTTTCGACAGGCTGTGGCGCGCATCGACTACTCCAGCGCCAGCATGAAAATCAATCTTGCCGTCAGCGAGCTGCCGAACTTCACCTGCCTGCCGGGAAACGACGACGTTAAGCCGCACCACCGGGGCACGATCCATATCGGCGCAACGATGGAGTACCTGGAGCGCGCGTACGACGACGCGAAGTACGGCCGACCGTCGTCGCGGCCGATTGTCGAAATGACGATTCCCACGTCGGTCGACCGGACCATCGCGCCGCCCGGCTGCCACATCCTTTCGCTGTTCGTGCAATATGCACCGTACCGCCTGGCCGAAGGGCATTGGGACGAGATCAAAGACGAGGTGGCCGATCGCTGCATTGCCGAGATAGCGCGTTATGCTCCCAACGTTCCCGGCTCGATTCTGCATCGCCAAATTCTCTCGCCTCTCGATTTGGAGCGCACGTTCGGGCTGACCGGCGGAAACATCTTTCAAGGCGCGATGCCCTTGCATCAGCTTTTCAGCCTGCGGCCCGTTGCCGGCTGGAGCGACTACCGCACGCCGGTCGAGGGGCTGTACCTGTGCGGCAGCGCCGCCCATCCGGGCGGTGGCGTGATGGGCGCCTGCGGCCGCAATGCGGCGATGGAGATGATCCGCGACGGAAAACGATAAGCCAAAGCCGCAAGGCGAATGCCAGCCCGCCAAGCGGCTATGGGTGGCGGGGCCTAAGGCTTTGCGTGGCCCCGATTACGTCGCCTTGTTGCCGGGTGAGAGTGCTGCGGTATCCGACTCCACCACCGTTACGGAGCCGCCAGTTGCCAATCCCGCGCCGGCGATCACATGTTCCGGCACCGAGGCTCTTCGTGCCTCGTCCCCAGTTATGATTGACAAATGTATACATTCCCACTACAATGGCACAAGCGGGCGAAAATGGTCTATTTCGGATCGGAGACCCCGATGGAAACCTATGCAGAGAGTCACCGGCTCGAAGACACCCCGGCCGATTGCCACGTCGAATCGCTCGGCGAAATCCTTCCCCGGCTGCTCGAGAGATACGGCATCGATGTCCCGCTGGCCTCAATCGCGGTGGAAGTCTCCTCTCAGTCGGACGCCGAGTTGGAATTGGTGGCGTAGACGGGCACAGCCGAGGACGGTAGTAATCACTCTTCCGCGACGGATTTAAGCTTCGATTTAAGGCCGTTGAACATCTGCTGCGCACGCGCGACTCGCTCTAAAATGACCTTATCGTACTGCGCGTCTGAGGGCGTTTTCGTGAGATGCACGCGCCAGGCTTTTTCGGCGGCGTCGCACCAGTCGATGAAGTAAGCGGCGTCGGACGGTTGGGCGGCGAGG
>JBBDVZ010000078.1:0-9940 GCA_040903115.1 Planctomycetaceae bacterium | reverse complement strand
GGATTTCGAGGCAGATTGTAGTTTGTTGGCCAACAATGACTTACACCGATATTACCATCCTCATCCCCAGCCACAGCCTGGAGGACTTCCCCACCGAACTGGAAGAGCCCCAGGCAGCGAGCCTGCTGAACGCCTTTGCCGTCGCCTGGCATCCGCTACTGTTGGCAACCGCACGCGTCATTCCCGGTTGGCACCGCAGCGACTCGCCGCCCGAGCCGCCCGGGGGCCGGCTGATTATCGTCCCAATGGCGAGTGAGACCTGGTTGCAGGGGGGATGGATCGAACGTGCCCGACTCGATGGGGCGTGCGTCGTGCACGGCATTAGCGAGCGCGAGCCAATGATTGCGGCCGCCCTTGAACCGCTGGGAGTGGAGGCGCAGGTCGACTCCGAACTGGTTGCCGATTTCTTCGCGCTGGGTTCATGCTACCTCCAGGTCGAGTTGCTCACGCGGCGAATGCACTATTTCAGCAACCTGGATGAAGTGCAGTTGCAACGCGAGGTTCTGGCGGCGGCTGACGCGGCAGTCGCCGACGATGCCATTGCCGCTCGCGCGCACCTGCGCAACTGCTTCGAAGCGCTGACCGGAGCGCGTGAACGGTTCTATCCCGTCGAGTGTTACCTGATCGATCTCTGCCTGTTAATACCGCGGCTGGCCGACGAGCAGCTTAAGAAGACCGTCGCAGCCGGCGTCCCATTCAACCTGCTCATCCTCGCAGCCGACGTCGACACGATCGCACAGGAGAATGCCGAGATCATCGCCACGTTGAAAGACGCGTGGCATCAGGGGCGGCTGGACATCCTCGGTGGAGAGCTTCGCGAAGTCGCCTCGCCGCTCGTGCCGCTCGAGTCGTGGTTGTTCGACGTCAAACAGGGCCAGGAAGTTTTTGCCCGACATTTTGGACGCACTCCGACCACGTGGGGGCGGCGTCGGTTCGGACTTTCGCCCCTTGTGCCGCAGGTCCTGCATAAGTTTGGTTACCGTTCGGCCCTGCACTTCCTGCTCGATGACGGAATTTATCCGGACGCGGAGCAGAGCAAGATTCGCTGGGAAGGCTGCGATGGAAGCATTGTCGATGCCATCACGCGCATTCCGCTGGCGGCCGATAGCGCCGTGAGCTTTCTGCGATTCCCCTTGCGAATGGCGGAGGCGATGCAGGAAGACCAGGTGGCGGCAATCGTTTTTGCCCGCTGGCCGGAGGTCCGCGGGCCGTGGTTCGAAGACTTTCGTCGGACGCACGCGTATTCGCCGGTATTGGGCCGCTTCGTGACGTTTCACGATTACTTCGAGCAGACCGAAGACCCCGGCCGCCTCTCCAACTTTTCCGCGGGAGAGTACCTGTCGCCGTTTCTGGCGCAAGCCGTCGCGCGAGAGGAACCGAACGCCATCAGCCGCTTTACCAACCACACTGCGCGCCGCCGCGACTACGAGGCCGCCGATTGGTTTCGCGGTGTGGCGAAGGTGCTCGTCGGCCAGCCGATCGCAACAGCCGATGCCGAAAAGGACGAGAATCTCCTGGAAGCGAGCAGTGCGGACGGATCAGCAGAAGCGGTGCATGCCGCAGAATCGATGCTCGATCACCTGGTTCCCGAAAGCGCAACCGAGCTGGCGAATGTTTTGACGCGGGGTGGGGCCAGCCAACCGGGGGTGATCCTCTTGAATTCGCTGTCGTTCGCGCGCACGGCCAGCGTCGAGCTGCCAGACTTTGAGGGCCCGCCGCCGATCGGGGGACCAGTCAAGGCGGTGCAGTTCGACGAGACGCGACGAACGGCGGTGATCACCGTACCGCCTTGCGGCTTTGTTTGGTTGCCGACGGTTAGTGCAGCCGGCGCGCGACCATCTGCCACAGCGGCAGTGACGGCAACCAGCGACGTCCTGCGCAACGAGTTCCTCGAGATTTACATGAACGAGGCGACCGGGGGCATCGCGCAAATCAAGGGGCACGGTCGCAGCCCGAACCGCATCAGCCAGCAACTCGCGTATCGCTTTCGGCACAAGCGGACCGTCCCGACGAGTGAATCGAGCGTACTCGGCGATGATAAATCGTACTACTCTGAAATGCGGCGGCTCAGTTCCGAGGTAACGTGCAACGGCCCCACGTTGGGCGAGGTTGTCACTCGCGGCGATATTGTCGATCAGGTCGAAGGAAGGCGACTCGCGGGATTTCAGCAAACCACGCGGCTCTGGGCGGGTCGTCGCATCGTGGAGATCGACATTATTCTGGAAGTCGAGCAGATGCCCGAGCGCGATCCTTGGACCAACTACTATGCGTCTCGCTTCGCCTGGAACGACGAGTCCGCCTCGCTGACTCGCGGCATGCAAGGCACGGCGCAGCCCTTCAAGGGCGAGCGATTCGAGAGTTCCGAGTTTCTGGAAATCGCGACCGAGGAGCAGCGAACGACGATCCTTCATTTGGGTTTGCCGTATCATCGCACGACGGGCCCTCGCATGGTCGACTCGATCTTGCTGGTGGCGGGCGAGACCGAACGACGCTTTCGCTTTGCCATCGCGATTGACGCCGAATATCCAACGCGAGCCGCGCTCGATGCCATGACCCCCGTAGCGGTCGTCTCGACCGAACGCCGACCGCCCGCGGGCGATTCGGGATGGTTTTTCAGCGTCGACGCCAAAAACGTGCAGATTACGCGGATCATGGCAGCGCCCGATGTGCCTCACCGCGACGCAGCACAGCCGAAGCAGCCTGACAGCGACAAGCTTTCGCCCGCGCGCGGATTTGCATTGAGGCTCATGGAGACGGAGGGGCGTTTCCGCCAGGTGCGATTGAAATGCTTTTCCACGCCCAGCCGAGCCCGGCACCTCGACCTGCGCGGCCGGACGCTGGCCGACTTGTCGATTGAGAACGATTGTGTTGTCATCGACATGACGGCTTATGAGATTGCCGACGTGGAGCTGCGATTCGAGGATTGAATTTTTCTCCCCTCCCTTCCAGGGAGGGGTTGGGGGACTTCGGCGAGCTCAGTCGAGTCGAGGGTCGAGACGATTGAACATGTACCAGCACTCGAACGTATCACCCCTCTCCCAACCTCTCCCCTGAGGGGAGAGGAGTCTGAACGCCTTTGATCCGCGGTTCATGTCATACGCGCGAGCAGGCAATGATCGTTACCATCGATGGACCCGCAGGGTCGGGAAAGAGCACGGCGGCGCGCCTGTTGGCGAAGCGGCTCGGGTTCTATTTCCTCGACACCGGCGCCATGTACCGTGTCGTGGCGCTGCGGTGCATCGAGCGGGGCATCGACCTCGATAATGCGGCGGAGGTTGCCGAAGCAGCGCGGGCGGTTGAAATTGCTTTTGATGCGGACCGCGCCTTGGCCGACGGTATCGACGTCTCGGATGCCATTCGCACGCCGCAAGTCACGCAGGCGTCATCCATGGTCGCCGTCAACCCCGATGTCCGCGCGATTCTGGTCGAGCGGCAGCGCGAGATCGCCCGAGGCATCGACCTGGTGACCGAGGGACGCGATCAAGGATCGGTCGTCTTTCCAAACGCCGAGTGCAAGCTGTACCTCACTGCGAGTGCCGATGAGCGAGCGCGGCGGAGACAGCAGGAATTGCAGGAGCAAGGACTGGACATGCCGCTCGAGGAAATGCTCATCCAGATTCGCGAGCGCGACGACCGCGACGCCAACCGCGACGCTGCCCCGCTCAAACCCGCCGACGATGCGATCATCGTCGACACCACAGGCATGACGACCGACGAGGTCCTCGCGACACTGGTGAATCTTGTGCACGCTGCTCGCAAGTCGTTGTAGAAGCCCGGCTTTTCGGAAAAACCGGGCTTCTGATCGCGTTTGTCTTTCCGTAAAGTGAAATCGCTCTTTCTCACTGTCGCGGGGCGAGTTAGGATGAGATTCAAGACGGGCTCATAGTCCCACAAGGACATCAAGCCGAGGCGCCGAGAGTGATTACGCGTCAAACTCGATCATTCGCGCTGTTTGCGATCACGTGTGCAGTGGCAACCGTTACCAGCGACGCTTTCGCACAGCGGAGCCGTGTGCCATTAAGGCGTGGCACGAGCACGGTTCGAGATGCGGAGGCGGCCAAAGCCCGCGGCGGCAAGTCAACGACAAGTGCCGATTCGCAGAACGTGACTAAGACCACCGTCACCGTCGAAGTCCTTACGGGCGACGACGGCGTCGGATTGCGGACGCAGGAGTGGCGGCCGGTTTTCGAGGAGCTCGGTTACTCGCTGACAATGCGGCGGGGCACATCGCGCGACAAAGTCGAAGTTCGCGAACGGATGCTGGGCCGGCTGCGAGAGGTGAAGGTGGTGGGCAAGCTCGACGCGAAAGGCCGGCTCGTCTTCCCCGAGCGCAGTTTCTCTCCGCAAGATTCCGCCAAGCTGCTCGAATGGCTGCGCGAGCTCGAAACATACGGCGCTCAGGGATCGCCGGAAGGCAAACCACTCTGGGGTCTCATCGAAGCACAATACAAAGCGGTCCGCGAAAGCCTCTCTCAAAATGTCACCAAAGAACCGCAGGGATTGGTGCTTGAGGCTGCCGTCCAGGCGCTCGAGTTGCCGGCCGCTTATCCGCTGCGCATGAGCACCGACGCAAAGGAGTGGTTGAAAGGCACGTTTCCGACAGTGCCTCCGGTTCGTCAGAAATTGAAAGGCATCTCGAAGGGGACGGCCCTGTCGATACTTGTGAATGAGTATGGAATGGGCTTTCGGCCGTTGCGCACTCAGTCGGGAACCATCGAGCTTGTCGTCGATCCGCTCACGAAGACAACCGACGTCTGGCCCATTGGCTGGGCGCCGAAGCAGAATCGTCGCGACGCGGCGCCCAAGTTGTTCGAGCTCAAGCCGGTCGAAATCGAAGAGATGAAGCTCACAAACGCTTTGGATTTCGTTGCAAGCGAAACGGGTATTCCCATCTTCATCGATCGATTCGGCATCGGCGCCCAACGCATCGATCTCGACGGGCTGATTGTTTCGCACCGCTTTCGACAGACCGCCTATAGCCTGGTGCTGAGCCGCCTCACAAACCCGCAGCATCTCAACAGCGAAATCCGGGTCGATGAGCTCGGGCAGCCCTTCGTCTGGGTCAGCGTTTTGACGCCGGGCAAATCTCAACCCTGAACCGACAGCCAGCCGACACCATGATTACCGGGCCGGAAATCACCGAGTGCCTCGCCGCGGCCGGCGTCACGCACGTTGTGTGGGTTCCCGACAGCACGTTCGGCCAATGGGATCACGACCTGCGTCACTCCGCCAACATTCGGCTCATCACCGTTTGCCGCGAGGGAGAAGCCTGGGCGGTGGCCGCCGGACTTTACCTGGGCGGGGCCGTGCCGCTGGTGATGATTCAGTGCACGGGCCTGTTCGAATCGGGCGATGCGCTGCGCAACGTGTTGCACGATTACAAGCTGCCGCTGCTGGCGATGATCGGTTATCGCAGCTATCTCAGCGAGGAAACGCTGCCCGGCGACACGGCCAGAATCTTCACCGAGCCGATTCTGCAGGCGTGGAACCTCGAGTACGTGTTTGTCGATGAGCCGTCGAAGAAGCATCTCATCAAGCAACACTACACAGAATGCCGCAAGCACGGCACACCGGGCATCGTGCTCCTTGCGGAGGGCCGGGCGTGATGCGGTCGAACGCGGGCAACGTATCACGCGACGCGGGGACGCGGCGACGGGGAGACGCGGGGAGGAAATGCAGAGGGGGCGACGCGGTGAGGGGGTGAGGGGGCGAAAATGTGGCGCTCGGACTCGAAAACGCTCGAATCAACCCCACGGCAACGATCGCAAGTCCCCCTCCCCCCTTGCGGGGGAGGGCCGGGGTGGGGGGGCGAGCTACCCTGCATTCTCGTTGCTGATAGGCATGAATGAAAGTGAACACGTCAATCAAACAAAAGCAGATGCCGCTGTTCGATAGTCTTAAAGCGCTCCACGGCGCGCGGCGCGATGAAATTGTCATCACCGCGATGGGCACGGCGCGCGAGTGGATGAAGCTCGATCCGCATCCGCTCGATTGGGTCTTTGTGCCTTCCAGCATGGGTCAGGCGACGTCATTGGGGTTGGGACTGGCTCTTGCCCGGCCGGACGTGAACGTCATCGTCTGTAACGGTGACGGCGGGATGCTGATGAATCTGGGTTCCCTGGTCTCAATCACCGCGCAAGCGCCCACAAACTTGACGATTCTGTTGTTCGACAACGGCATCTATGAAGTCACCGGCGCGCAACCGACGCCCGCCTCAGAAATGTCGCGACACGATCGATCGAGCGTCGACTTTGTAATGATGGCACGGGCCGCCGGCTTCTCGTCGCTGTTCGAGTTCGACGAGCTGGAGTCGTGGCGCGCGGCGATTCGCGAAGTCATCGATGCACCAGGACCAACCTTCGCGCATCTCAGCGTGGCGCCGGTGCCTGAAGCGCGGGGCCCCAAGTCACCCGGACCCGGAAAGCCCCGTGCCAAGCATTTCGCAGAGGCGTTGAAGGCGGTGCCAATCACGGCGACGGGTACTGGGTCAGTTTGAGATCGCGCGCCGGGCGGGTGACGCGGGCGTCGATTGACTTGTGCTGATGAGCGGCTCTGGTCCGCCTCGACTGTCAGACACCGAGCACAACCAGGACGAACAGGACAGCCGCGACTATCCACAAGATGTTCATGAATGTGCCGTACTTCATGGCTGCCCGGATCGTACCCAAGGGCCGGGGAGCGGGGGAGCGGGAGAGCTTGCGAAGGGCTGCGCAAAGCCGGCATATTCTGCCGCAAACACGTCGGTATTTCGACTTTTTATGCTTGAGCGGTCAAGGCCGCTTGACAAGGAGTCGAAAATGATGTTACAGAGGTGCGCGCCTTCGCTGTGCGCCATGGGGTTCAATCGGGGCCGACTTGGTTGACGCTTCCCGACTATGGCGTATGATGGAAATGCCATGCCTAAACGCTCAAGCAAGAAGACGATGTCGTACGGCATTAACCCAGCAGCAAAGTCTGTTGTCGATCAGGCAACATCGAACGGGGCAGCAGTCGACGATGGTGATGGAAAGAACCCTGCTGCTGTGGCACTTGGGCGGCTTGGCGGCTTGAAGGGGGGGAAGGCGCGAGCGAAGGCCCTCACCAAGGAAGAGAGAAGCAAGATTGCCAAAAAGGCCGCTCGCGTTCGCTGGGCTGGGGTGAAACGGAAGGGGCACTAGATTTGGCGCTTGGCGATCCGACCTCGATCTTGTATCGGGTACAGTTGCAGTTTTTTCCGATAGATGAGCTTGCGTTCGGCAAGACTTTCGTTCGGCAGCTTTACAGCCGTCTGGCAGAGCCTGGTGGATACGCATACGACGACATCAACTTTAATGACGGCCCGCCCACGCTTTCAACGAAGAGGATGACACACAGGGGAAGCGGGCGATCCACCTGCAAAATCAGTGAGCACGTCCTAATTATTGAAGAATCCGAGCCTGAGGTCGATTTGCCTGGTTTTGTCGAAGTTGTGGAAACTGTGCTGGCGGCAATTAGTGAAGTCAAAGAGGACTGCCCTCCAATCATCGGGCAGCGCTGCACAATTCAGTGTGTTGCGAAGCCGCTTAATAGCGAACATTCGATCAGCCTCTTGGCGGGTAAGGTGTCGAATGTGCTAGACCGAATTGATCCGTTTGAGCGGCCACCTGCCTTCTTTGGAATCCGGTTCAGATTTCCACCATTCATTAAGCTGATTCCAGAGGATGCTGATAAAAACGACGACGAATCCCCAGCTGAAGAGCGACACGATTTTATTGCGCTACGGTTTGAGACGTGGGGCCAGGATGTTGAACAGGTTTGGATGGAGGTTGTTGCGCAATATGTCTTTCAGGAAGCAATCGAATTGTCCAATACCAGCAAGATACGCGATAACATAACGGATTCCTACAACTTCTTGACGATGAAGGGCATCAGTTTTCTCAATCAATTCGACACCCCGGACGACCGCGACAAAGAGACCGATGCGGAGGACGAATAAAATGGAATGGCACATTCCGAAGCGACGAGACCAAGCTTTTTCCCACAAGGGCGACCGTGCGCTTGTCGATGCGGCAAGTGCAGACTTTAATGTTCCACTCCCGGAGAACGATGGAGGCGTGTGCATTGCCGATGGTATGGATGCCGACGAAGATATTCGGGAGGGGCGCGTAAAAAGCTTCAGTAGCCCAGAAGACTTAATCAAGAGCCTCAAGCACCCTTGGTGAAACTCGCCGGTGTGGCGTGAATTTTTCGTACACCTCACTCTTTCACCGGTCCTACGGCAGCCTAAAGGGTGACCAGCAGGGGCAGATCGCGAAGGCCGTGCTTCGCTTATGTGGCAATCCATCGCCACCGTTTCCAGCAGGGTGGAGGGTTCACAAACTTGAGGGTGTAAAAGGCACTCCAGAACGGGATGGTGACCCCCCGCCAGACGTTTGGGAAATGCACGCCCCCGGTAGCGGGGCCATGGTCGTCACATTCCAGAGAGGGGCAAACTCAATACTTTTTCGGAACTGCGGACCTCACGACAAAACATTACGGAGCCCGTAGCAAAATCGACCGCTTGTCGGCCGTTTTTTTGTGCATTGCGATTGACAATGCCTGACTGCTCAAGCATAACGGCCCGTATGAATAACCTTCGCGCAAACTGACCCAATATCCGGCGCCGACAGCTAATTCTTGGGGACTTCGGTCGGAACTTGACCCTTTGGCTTGATCGCGTCGGAAGCCTCACCCGGCGGTGATCCCGGTGGCTCGTTCGCGGCTCCGAGCTTTTCCGCGGCCTTTGCGCCATACGTCGTATTCCGGAAGCGATTCGTCAGTTCCCGGTAAAGCGTGTTGGCTTCCGCCGATTGCCCGATTCGTGCAAGGGCCTCGGCGGCTTCGTAGCACGCTTGGGCCGCCAACAGTTGGTCGTCGTGATAGACAAGCGGCACCCACAGCAGCGACATGGCGGCACGCTCGTGCTCTTGCAGGCGCAGGTGGCCCTGGCCCAGAACGTAATAAGCGCCTCCCCGGAGCGCTTCGGGAATCTGTTGGATTCGCGTGGCCCAGCGGTCAAGCTCGACGCGGTCGAGATTGTCGGCTTCCAGCCGCGTTCGCCAAAGCTGTGCTTCGGCCAGCCAGTAAATACGCGGATCGGCAGTCGTCGCCAGTCGTTGCAACTCGATGCGGCATCGGCTTTCATCCTTTTGGCTTGCCAGCAACGCGGAGGCGGCGATGAGGCGCATGGCGTCGCTCGAATGGTTGAGCCAACCGCGCGCCGTGATTTGCAGGCCTTCGCTGGGCGTCTCCGACGTCCAGACGAGTGGAATCAATTTGAAATGTATCGTCGCAGGATCACTGCGCAGCAACTCGGCGAAGTGCAAGGCCGCCTTAGCGCGATCGCCCTGTTGCAACGAACAGCGGACGAGCATCGCCCGGATTTCCCGCCGCACCCACGACCGTGACTCGACCTCCAGCGCCTTTGTGAACTGCGCGAATGCTTCGTCAGTCTGGTCGGCGGCGAAGGCGCGCAGGCCGGCGACGTGCGGCGGCGTTTGTGGGGTCTCAACGCTCACAACCTGGTCGATGGGAAATGTCGTGGTCGACGCGCCGTCTTTCGCGCGGAACGTCAATCCCGTCCCCGTGTAATCGACGATTCGTCCGATGGCAACGATCTCGGCCTTGCTCGATCCGGACTTCACGACAACCTTGTCGAGGGCAAATTGGCCCGCGGCAGGCACACCTTGGCCGCGACAGAGCTCCGTGGCACCGAGTAGCGTGATCGCGGCGGCTGCAAACACCCAGACCTGTGAGCCTCGTTCGCCAATCACCGCGTGAACTCGCTGATGTCACGATAGACATACCGGCCGCCGTTTTCGGTGGCAAGTTTTTCCATGAAGCTGCGCTCATCCGCGAGCTCGGTGCCCCTGCCAAACTCAATGCAATGGATGCGAGCCCGGCCGCCGTTGAGAGTCCGGATCTTCTCGCGGTCCGCACTATC
>JBBDVZ010000077.1:0-9950 GCA_040903115.1 Planctomycetaceae bacterium | reverse complement strand
CACGTCATTCGAACGAACATGGGTGGATATTTGAAACTCCTCTCCTCTTTGAGGGTAGAGGTTGGGAGAGGGGTGAGAACGATCGGCGTCTCGACCCTCCCCCAACCCCTCCCTGAAAGGGAGGGGAGTTCTGAAAAACGCCTTCAATGACAATACCCGCATCGAGCCGACGCGGTTCCAGCAAACCAACCGAAACCCCGGAACGTCGATCCGGGTATAGCAGTCGGGCAATTTGTCCCATCGCATTGACCGTGCGAGTTCCTGTCTGAGTGAGTTTTTATGTCGGCACAGGAATTAAAGCCGTCTTCGTCGCCGCCCGAGCGGCCGGATTGGCTGCCGCCGCGCAAAACTTCGCAGTCCGTTGAGATCACTGACTTTCATGCCGAAACAGGAGAAACAGTCGCCGAAGTTCCATTGCTGCCCGACATTCCAGACACGTCTGGCCGCGTGCCGATCTCGTGGCACCGTCCGTTCTCAGCCGTCGCGTGGGTCATTCGCTCGGGTTTTGCAATTCTTAGCCTGATTTTGCTGCTGGCGGTGATCGCCGCGATACCGATCGTCAATTTCGTCGCACTGGGGTACCTGCTGGAGGTGGAGGGGCGAGTTGCACGCTCGGGACGATTCCGCGACGCCTTTCCGCTCTTGGAAATCGCGCCGCGACTGGGTGCCATCGTCTTGGGCGTGTGGCTCTGGCTGATCTCGCTGCGATTGTTTTCGGCGGCAGCCGCCGATGCGCGACTCATCGACCCGGCGGGCCGCGCCGCCGTCATCCTGAGCCGCCTGACCGTGATTGCCGCATTCGCGATCGCGATTCACCTGTTGCTGGCATTAGCGCGTGGCGGAAAATTCTGGTGCTTCTTTCGGCCCATCAAGAACCTGCGCTCGTTTGTCTCCCGCGTGCGCGCCGGCACGTTCTGGAGCGAAGCGGAGCAGAACGTTCGCGATTTCGTACGCAGGATGCAGTTGCGACATCACTTCTGGCTGGGCCTGCGCGGCTACGCGGGGGCGTTCGTTTGGCTGTTGATTCCGACGGCTCTGCTGGCGGTTGCCGACAAGACAGAACCGGGCCCACTCATTGTTTCAGTCGTCGGCGGACTGAGCCTGATCGCCGTCTTTTCGTGGTTGCCGTTTTTGCAGGCGCGCTTTGCCACAGAAAATCGCTTCCGCGCTTTCTTCGAGCTGAAGAGCGTTCGGCAACGCATCGCCCGCGCACCGCTGGCGTGGTTGATCGCCGTGATTGCCGTCTATGTGCTGGCGCTGCCGCTCTACTTATTTAAAGTGGTCGCGCCGCCGCGCGACGCGCTGTGGTTCATCACGCCGGTGTTCATCATGAGCATTTACCCGGCCAAGGTGCTGGTCGGCTGGGCCTATCATCGCGGCGAACGCAAACAGCGGCCGGCTTCATGGATCTTCCGCTGGGGAGCGCGCGTCGCAATCATTCCGCTTCTGGCGGCGTACGTGGTTCTGCTGTTCCTGACGCCGACAATCAGCCAGCACGGCAAACTCGTGCTGTTCGAGCATCACGCGTTTCTGCTGCCGGTGCCGTTTTGAGGACGGGCGTTGCGACGACACGAAGGATGTAAAGAATATCGGGCGCTTTTACCCTGCCCCTCCCTGGAAGGGAGGGGGGTGCGACTGCGTCGCCTACTCAATTCCCGGCACGGGGAACGCGAGAGAGAACTCGCGAATCTCGCCGCGGACACGGTTGGCGGCGGTGCGATCGTCGGGCGCGCGGAGGACTTGGAGAATCCAATTGCCCACCTGCTTCATCTCGGCCTCTTTCATGCCGCGCGTCGTGAGTGCCGCCGTTCCGATGCGGATGCCGCTGGGATCGAGCGGCTTGCGCTGGTCGTAGGGAATCATGTTTTTGTTGACTGTGATGGCGGCCCGGTCGAGGGCCTCTTCGGCAATCTTGCCGGTCAAGCCGATCGCGGTCACGTCGCAGAGCATCAAGTGATTGTCGGTGCCGCCGGATGCCAGCTTGATTCCGCCGGACGCCAGCGTTTGAGCCAGCGTTTTCGCGTTGGCCACAATCTGGCGGGCATAGTCGCGGAACCCGGGCTTGAGCGCCTCGCCGAAACACACCGCCTTGCCGGCGATGATGTGCATTAGCGGTCCCCCCTGCATGCCCGGAAAGACAGTGCGGTCGATGTCTTTCGCGTACTGCTGCTTCGTCAAAATGAAGCCGGACCGCGGTCCGCGTAACGTCTTGTGCGAGGTTGACGTGACGAAGTCGGCCACTTCGACGGGGTTGTTGTGAATGCCGGCTGCAACGAGTCCCGCATAATGCGCCATGTCGACCATCAAGAGAGCGCCGACTTCTCGGGCGATCTCGGCGAAGCGGGGATGTTCGATCTCGCGCGGATAGGCGCTGGCCCCGGCGACGATGAGCTTGGGCTTATGTTCGCGCGCCAATCGGGCGACGTGATCGAAGTCGATGCGATGGTCGGACTCTCGCACTCCGTAATGCACGACGTTGTACAACTGGCCGGAAAAATTGAGGCGCATGCCGTGCGTCAAGTGACCGCCGTGTGCCAGGTCCATCGCCAGATAGGTTTCGCCCGGCTTGAGCACGGAGAAATAGACGGCCATGTTGGCCTGCGATCCGGCGTGCGGCTGGACGTTGGCGTGCTCGGCCCCGAACAGCTCGCACGCCCGGTCGCGCGCGAGGTTCTCGACTACGTCGACATACTCGCAGCCGCCGTAGTAACGCCGACCGGGATAGCCCTCCGCGTACTTGTTGGTCAGCACAGTGCCCGCCGCTTCGAGCACCGCCGCACTCGTGTAGTTCTCGGAGGCGATCAGCTCCAACCCCTCCTTCTGTCGCGTGCGTTCGCTTTGAATCGCCGCAAACACGTCAGGATCATCGTTGGCAAGCCGCGAGGTTTCAGTCTGGATCGATGAGGGCATCGGCAAAAAACTCCGGAGATTTGCGACGGTGGACTGTCGTTGGCAACGAGGTGAAGCCTGAAGCCCGAATGTCGAAAGAAGGCCCAAAGCGCGAAGCACTTATGAATTTGGGGCTTTGGACCTTCGTGCTTCTTTCGACATTCGTGCTTCGTGCTTCTCTTCGCGAGCTTCCCTTATAGTAACCACGAAATCCATTTGCTACCCAATTGTGAATCTTGTGGTTATGCTGAAGCCAACGGAACTTTCAGCGACGGAGCACGCCGATGTCGGATCGCCCGGTCGAAGCCGAGGCGGAAGAATTACAAGCCGGCTCACCTGTCCTGCAGGGTGAGCGGGTGGCGTTTACCGGCACGCTGGCCTCGATGACGCATCGCGAGGCGCACAAAATCACGGCTCAACATGGCGGAGCCGCTACCTCCGACGTCAGCCGCCAAACCACGATGCTCGTTGTCGGCGAAGAAGGTTGGCCACTGGAGGCCGACGGCAAGCCATCGCAGAAATGGCAGCATGCCGCCCAGCTTCGTAACGAAGGCGTCGCCATCCGCATTCTGAACGAGTCGGACTGGCTGCACCTGGTGAATCTCGACGGGCAGCGGCAAGAGGCCGAGCGGCTCTACACGCCGGCCATGCTCAGCGAGCTGCTCGACGTTTCCGCCAGCACCATCCGAAGCTGGGAACGCGTGGGGTTGATTCGCCCCGTCCGGAAGGTGTATCGCCTGCCATATTTCGATTTCCAGGAGGTCTCGAGCGCCCGGCGCATCGTCGCGCTGCTTGCGGCCGGTGTCTCGCGCAAAGAACTCGAGGAAAGCCTGGAAACGCTGCGCAGCGTGCTCAAAGATGTCGATCGGCCGCTGGCGCAGTTGGAAATGCTGGCTCAGGATTCCCGTCTCTTGTATCGCGATGAGATCGGCCTCATCGAACCCAGGTCGGGGCAACGCCAGTTCGACTTCGAGCCGACCAAACCGCCCGACGAGCCGACGACCGGCGGCGGCCATTTTTCAAACCCGTGGCGCATTGACCACAAAGATCGGCGCGTTCATTGGACGACGGACGAGTGGTTCCACGAGGGCTGCCGTCAACTGGAGCAGAATGACCCCGCCGCCGTCGAATCGTTTCGCATGTGCCTGATGGAGAAGCCCGGCGATCCCGAGCTCAATTTCTTTTTGGCGGAGGCCTTATATCGCAGCGGCAAACTCGACGGCGCCGTCGAGCGGTATTACGCGGCCGTCGAAGCCGACCACAACTACCTCGAGGCGTGGACGCAACTGGGTTGCCTGCATTCGGAGCGTGGGGAGTTGCAATCGGCCCTCGATGCCTTCGATATCGCACTCGACCTACATCCCGAGTATCCCGACGCACACTGGCAAAAAGCCGACGTCCTCGGCCAGCTCAACCGGACCGTCGAAGCGATCCCGCACTGGCGCAAGTACCTCGAGCACGACAGCCGCGGCCCCTGGGCCGAGCAAGCCCGGCAAAGGCTCTTGGCGGCCGATCGATCGGAAGAATCGTCCGAATGACTTTCCGTCAATGCACGCTCGAGCTGTAGGTCCACCACGCGACAATGCCCATCGCAATCACCGTGTACAGGAAGAACAGGGAGAGCATCTTGCCGATGGCCCGGCCCGCGGTGACGTCGTCGGCGTCGAATTGAGCCAACTCGTGACGGTCGAAGAGTTCCTTGATCGGCATCGTTTCTACAGGATTGCCGTGGGCCGTATGCGAAGTGTGATTCGCCGACGATTGTCCGGCGGCGGTTGAATGCGCGAGGTCGTTCTCAGTCATCGAGACAGGCTCCTTGAATTCGCCAAACGATTGTGCGACTCATTTTCCACAACCGCCCGGTCATTGTCGAGAGCGGACGGAGCGGACGCGGGGACGGGGACGCGGGGAAACGGCGAAGGGTGAGCGCGTGACGCACGGTTGTTGGCCGAGCGCCTACTCGGGCGGCGCATGCCTGCGGCATTGCGGCTAAACGCTTCAAACGTCCGGCATTCCGCATTCCGCACTCCGCATTTTCGATCATGCCGAGAGCAGCTCCCACAATAGGTTATCGGCTGGATACGGGTGCCCTCTGTACTGGGTGAAGCCTTCGCCGAATGGCACGCCGATTTGTTTTCCCCGCGCGCTCGAGTGGCGGCGGCAGGCGTCAAGGTACTCGTCCATGCCGTGCTGCTTTTTGAGCCACGCGCGTTGGCTGTCGTGGCAGGCGAGCATCTTCAGCTTCAAGTCAAATGTCGCCGAGACGTCAACGATGAATTCCGGCGAGATCGGCTTGCCGTAATAGTCGATGCCTTCAATCGGGTCGACGTGATACAAGTGCGGAATGCGTTCAAGCGGCGCGGCTTCCGGGTCGCTATTGGTTTTGTAATTGGGAATCGGCGCGTTAAAGCAGGCGTCGCGAACCAGCCGCGACGTCATCTCGTGATCGCTCATGTAGTCGACCAGAGGTGCCGTGATGACAATGTCCGGCCGTGCGCGGCGAATCGCTTCCGTGACCCGGCGGCGAGACGCGTTGTCGTGCTCGATCGACAGGTCGCGGAATTCGAGGCACACATATTCCGCGCCGATCAAAGCGGCCGAGTCTGACGCTTCGCGGCGGCGGATGCGGCTGATTTCATCGGCACTCAACTCGGCGCTGCCGCAGTCGCCGGGGGTCATCGTGGCGTTGACAATGGCGCAGCCTTTTTGAGCCAGAATCGCCAGCGTGCCGGCACATTGAAATTCAATATCGTCGGGATGAGCGTGGATGGCTAAAATGCGCGGATGTTTCGAATTGTTGGGCATTGCATCTCGTCGAACTGCTGCTATTGATGGGGTTTAGGAGCGGTTCCTTGCAACTGCTCTCCCCTTGAGGGAAGAGGTTGGGAGACTTCGGCGAGCTCGACTCGACTGAGCTCGCCGAAGTCAGTCGAGACGAGGGGTGAAACGTTCGACCTACTCGACCCTCCCCCAGCCCCTCCCTGAAAGGGAGGGGAGTTTTGAACCCCCATCGCCTTGCCGCTGCCGCCGCTGGATTATAAGGGAAAAAAACGCCTCATGGCCACCGACACAGCAAAGCAATCTCGTGTCACCCACTCCGCGCACGCGCTCAAGAACACCAACGTCCCCGCGTTGCTCTACGAGAACGACCGCGAAGTCAGCAAGCACGTCGCGCTGGTGATTGAAAGCCTGATCCGCGAAAACAATTCCGCCGGACGGCAAACCGTGCTCGGCCTGCCGACAGGGTCGACCCCCATCGGCGTCTATCGCGAGTTGATTCGCCTGCACCGCGACGAGGACCTCGATTTCGCGCAAGTGGTGACGTTCAATCTCGACGAATACTGGCCCATCGATCCCACATCCATTCACAGCTACAACCGCTGGATGCGCGAGGCGTTCTTCGATCACGTCAACATTCCGGAAGAAAACATCCACATCCCCCAGGGAAGTCTCAACCGCCGCGACGTCGACGTGTTTTGCGAAAACTACGAGCGCGAGATCGAAAAAGTCGGCGGCATCGACTTGCAGCTATTGGGAGTCGGCCGCTCGGGGCACATCGGCTTCAACGAGCCGGGCAGCTCGCGCAAAAGCCGCACGCGCCTCGTCGCGCTCGACCCGATGACGCGGCGGGATGCCGCCAGCAGCTTCTTTGGCGAGGACAACGTTCCCTTGCGCGCGATCACGATGGGCGTGCAGACGATTCTTTCGGCCAAGAAGATCATCGCCCTGGCCTTCGGCGAGCACAAAACGACTGTGGTTCGCCGCGCCGTCGAAGGCAGCGTGACTCCCGAGATTACGGCCAGCTACCTGCAAGAGCATCGCAACGCGACGTTCGTGCTCGACCGGGCCGCTGCGGCCGAGTTGACCGCCGTCGCCACTCCGTGGCTCGTCGGCCGCGTCGACTGGACGCCCGTCTTGGAAAAGCGGGCCGTCATCTGGCTCGCGCAGCAAACCATCAAGCCGCTCTTGAAGCTTGAGGACCGCGACTTTGTCGAGCATCATTTGCACGACCTGGTGCGCGAGTTCGGTCCGACCGAATCGATTCGCCAGCGCGTGTTCGACTCACTGATGAACGGCATCTGCCCGCGGCCCGGCGGCAACGAGCCTCGCACGATTATCGTCTTCAGCCCGCATCCCGATGACGACGTCATCTCGATGGGGGGCACGCTCATCGCGCTGGCCGACCAGAAGCACAACGTCCACATCGCTTACATGACGAGCGGCAACATCGCCGTCTTCGACCACGATGCATTACGGCACATCGATTACGCGAACGAGTACCTGCAGATTTTCGGCTTGAACTCCGAAGCCAGCGAAGCCCTCCAGCAACGCCTGCTGCAGACGATGTCGGCCAAGCATCCCGGCGACCCGGACAGCGAGGAGATGCTGAACGTCAAAACGCTCATCCGCAAAACGGAGGCGACCGCCGGCGCGCTGACCGCGGGCGTGCCGGAAAGCAAGCTGCACTTTCTCGACCTGCCCTTCTATCGCACCGGCCAAGTGACCAAGCGGCCGGTCAGCGACGCCGACGTTTCGATCATCGCCGAGCTATTGCGGCAACAAAACCCCGGCCAAATCTACGTGGCCGGCGACCTTTCGGACCCGCATGGCACGCACCGCGTGTGCGCGCATGCGATTTTGAAGGCCCTCAAAGTCGTCGAGTCCGCAGGAGTCCGTCCCGAAGTGTGGCTCTACCGTGGAGCCTGGCAAGAGTACGAGCCGCACGATATCGAAATGGCGGTGCCGCTCAGCCCCGAGGTGATGCTGCGCAAGAAGCTGGCCATCTTCAAACACGAATCGCAGAAAGACCGCGCCCTGTTCCCCGGCCACGACGAACGCGAATTCTGGGTCCGCGCCGAACAACGCACAAAAAACACCGCCAGGCTGTACAACGAACTGGGTTTACCGGAGTATTATGCGCTGGAAGGGTTTGTACGGTTTTCGGGGCAGTTGTAAGGGCGACTACCGAATGGGGCGACAATGGGCAGTTGATTCGTCTTGCCAGTACAAGCTCTCCGCGGGAGCCAGAGTATGGATCCAGATGCAAAAAAACGTGTACTTCATCGCGTTTGGATTGCTGCCATTGATCTGGGTCCAGGCCGCGGCGGCTGATCCGGCGAGGCCACCGAACATCGTCTTCATTCTTGCCGACGACCTTGGATACGGCGACCTGGGCTGCTTCGGGTCAACGAAGATCCGCACCACCAACATCGATCGGCTCGCGGCGGAGGGAATGCGGCTCACGCGCCACTACAGTGGCAATGCCGTTTGCGCGCCGTCGCGTTGCGTCTTGATGACGGGGCTCCATCCGGGGCATGCCTTCATCCGCAACAACCGCACCGTGGGGGAAGAAGGACAGTACCCCATTCCCGCCGGCACGAAGACGCTCGCACGGCGACTGCACGAGGCGGGCTACGTTTGCGGGGCCTTCGGCAAATGGGGGCTCGGCGGGCCCTATTCCGAAGGCAGGCCGTTGAAGCAGGGAATCGATCGCTTCTTCGGTTACAACTGCCAGGGGGTCGCCCACAATTTTTATCCCGTCTCGTTGTGGGACGACGAACGCATCTTTCCCTTGAATAATCCGCCGTTCAAAGCCCATCAGCCCCTCCCGGCAAACGCCGATCCGAACGACCCCGCGAGCTACCAAAGCTATCGCGGCAACGACTACTCGGCCGACGTCATACACGCGCAGGAGTTGAAGTTCGTGCGCGACAATCACGATCGCCCCTTTTTCCTCTATCTCCCGACCACGATTCCGCACCTGGCATTACAGGTTCCCGAGGACGCACTGGCCGAATACGTCGGCAAACTGAAAGACACTCCCTACAAAGGGGAGCGACGAAATCTTCCGCACCAGCACCCGCACGCCTGTTATGCCGCCATGGTTTCGCGACTCGATCGCCACGTGGGAGAGATCCTTGCTGAAATTGAAACGCTCGGCTTGAAGGAAAACACGATTGTCGTCTTCAGCTCCGACAACGGCCCCGCCGCCAGACAGGTGGGGGGAACCGATTCCGACTTTTTCAATTCCGCGGGAGGGCTCACCGGCAAAAAGGGATCATTGCAGGAAGGGGGAATTCGCGTGCCGGGGATCGTTCGTTGGCCGGGGAACGTTGCGGCGGGGACTGTTTCCGCGCGAATCACCGGCTTCGAGGACTGGACGCCGACGCTCTTCGATCTCGCCGGTCTGAAGCTTGACGACCGTGATGCGCTCGACGGCATCAGCTTCGCCGAAACATTGCGCGGAAAAGAGCAGCCCCAGCGCCCGTTTCTGTATCGCGAGTTCGTTCGTCAGCAAGCCGTCTGGTCGGGCAAGTGGAAAGCGATTCGCAACGACCTCAAAAAAGCCGACCCCAAGGCGATAAAGACGGAACTCTACGACCTGGAGGCCGACCCCACGGAATCACGCGACGTTGCATCCGAAAACCCAACGGAGCGGCAACGACTGGAAAGCATCATGCAAGCCGAGCATCGCCCGTCGGAAATCTTCCCCATCCCGGCGCTCGATGCGAAGTAGAAGTGGCCTGCGACGGATACTTTTCTCAATACCACCGCTCCGAATCGCGAGAACGAAATTCATGCCGACGAATGAACCAGCAGTCGCCGGGCGTCCGACGGGCGGCCGCAAGTATTGGGTCGTGGGCGACTATGTCGACATCAAGGTCAGCGGGAAACAGACGAACGGCGACTTCGCGGTCATCGAAACGGTCGTGCTGCCCGGTTGCGGTCCGCCGTTGCATACGCATCAGCGCGAGCACGAGAGCTTCTTCGTTCTCGAGGGTGAAATCGAGTTCACCGTCGACGGCAAGGTCGTCGCCGCCAAAGCGGGTAGCCTCGTTCACGGCGGCAAAGGGATTCCGCACCGGTTCGTGAACACCGGAAGCCGGCCAGCGAAAATGCTGATCCACATTTGCCCTGGGGGTTTCGAAGAGTTCTTCATCGAAGTCGGCACGCCGGTCGTCGACCCCGACGGCCCGCCGCCGGCGCCGAACTTCGAAAAACTCCTGCAAACGGCCCCGAAATACGGGCTGGAGATTCACCTTCCGTCGGAGCCATGACGT
>JBBDVZ010000076.1:0-9980 GCA_040903115.1 Planctomycetaceae bacterium | reverse complement strand
GTGGGTTTCACCCACCCTACTCGAGATCCATGCCAGAGATATTCGACGGCTCAGACCGGCCCCAGTCCTTCGGATAATGCTGCGCGGCGACGAATCGGCGAAAGCTGGAAAACGGCCAGTCCCACGGTCTCTTAACATATCCGTGCTTTACCGGGTTGTAATGGATGTAATCGACATGCTTTTCGAGGTCGGTCTCATCGTTGATCGTGTGTTCCCAAAATCGTCGTTGCCAAATGCCGCGCTCTCCCTTTTTTTTTCGCGACGCCGTGATAGCCGACTCCGCATGACCTGACTTCAACCACTCGCTCGTAAAGTTGCCTTTAATCTTCTTCCAGCGAGTGGAGTAATCTGCATCGCCGACCGGGAGTGACCAAACCGCGTGCAGGTGATCGGGAAGCAGACAAATTGCGACGAGCTCAAACGGAAGTTCGTTTTGAGTATTTCGGATAATCGTCCCCAACTGTGCACGAGCCGCGTCGTTGCTAAAAATGGGCCGTCGGCGATGGACGACGACCGTGAAAAAGAACGTCCCGCCCGGTTGATAGCATCGACGATAGTCGGACACAAAGTCCTCCAGTAGGGTGGGTGAAACTCACCAAGATCGTCGTTCACGCGTTCGATGGTGGGTTTCACCCACCCACCCCTGTCAACGTGAGAATAGGGACGTTGAGGAATCTAGAAACCGCGAATGCCTTGTTTATTAGGCTAAGACGCCTTTCATGATCGACGTCGCTCTGCAAAAGTGATCGTCAGATTAGTCCACATCACAAAAAAGACCGGCTTTTTAGGCTTCAAACAGCACGTTGACAGGGGTGGGTTTCACCCACCCTACAGCACTCCGTCGACCACGTTGCCGGCGATGTCGGTCAGGCGGAAATCGCGGCCTTGGAACTTGTAGGTCAGCTTTTTGTGGTCGACACCGAGGCAATGTAGCATCGTCGCCTGCAGGTCGTGGACGTGCACCGGGTTCTCGACGATGTTGTAGCAGTAATCGTCGGTTTGGCCGTATGAGATGCCCGGCTTGATGCCGCCGCCGGCCAGCCAGATGGTGAAGCACCGCGGGTGATGGTCGCGGCCGTAGTCGTCGGCCGTCAGCTTGCCCTGACAGTACACGGTGCGACCGAACTCGCCAGCCCAAACAATCAGCGTGTCTTCCAACATGCCACGCTGCTTCAGATCGAGCACGAGGGCCGCCGAGGCCTGGTCGGTCTGCAGACATTGCCGGCGGATATCCGTGGGCAGCTTCGCGTGTTGGTCCCATCCGCAATGGAAAAGCTGAATGAACCGCACGCCGCGCTCGGCCAGTCGCCGGGCGAGCAAACAGTTGGCGGCATACGTGCCCGGCTTCTTCGCATCGGGTCCGTAGAGATCAAAGATGTTTTCCGGCTCGTCGGAGGTGTCGATCAGCTCGGGCACCGAACTTTGCATGCGGTAAGCAAGCTCGTACTGGGCGATGCGCGTAGCCACCTCGGGATCTCCCGACTCGGCCAGCTTGAGCTGGTTGAGCTTCGACAGGTCGTCGAGCATGCGACGGCGGACGTTATCGCCGAGGCCGTCGGGGTTCGACAAGAACAACACTGGATCGCCGACCGAACGGAACTTCACGCCCTGATATTTCGTCGGCAAAAATCCGCTGCCCCACAGGCGATCGTAGAGCGGCTGGTCGACCTTTCCCGAAATCATCGCCACAAACGCGGGAAGGTTCGAGTTCGCGCTGCCCAAACCATAGGACAGCCAGGCCCCCATGCTCGGCCGGCCGGCCAGTTGAGCCCCGGTTTGGAAGAACGTGATGGCCGGATCGTGGTTGATGGCCTCGGTGTGCATGGTCTTAATGAAACAGAGTTCATCGACAATCTTCGCCGTATGCGGCAGCAGCTCGCTCGCCCAGGCGCCGCAGTTGCCGTGCTGCGCGAACTTGAAGATGGACGGGGCGACGGGGAATTTGTCTTGCGTGGCCGTCATGCCGGTCAGCCGCTGCCCGCGGCGGATCGAGTCCGGCAGGTCGCTTCCGCGGACATCGGCAAGTCCGGGCTTATGGTCGAAGAGATCCATCTGCGAGGGCGCACCCGACTGCAGCAGGTAAATCACGCGGGTGGCTCTGGGCCGAAAATGCGGAAGCCCCGGCAATCCACCGGCGCCCGGAGCCGCTGCGGCATTTGCAGGCGTCGCGTCGCCGGCGGCCCGCAAATCGCGATCAAGCAGCGACGCAAGCGCCAGCGTGCCGATACCGGTGCTGGCCCGCGAAAAAAAGTGCCGACGATTGATGAGCAATCGATCTTCGAGAAACGGGTTCATGGCGTTTGATCCTGCGCATCACCCTTGGAGACATTCGTAAAATCAGTCTTTACCACCAAGGCACGAAGGACACAAAGAAATAAAACTTATGCACTCCTTCGTTCACCTTGCTACAGGTACTCGGATTCGTCGTCGTCCTCGGGCGTCTGGTTACCGTTTTTTGAATTCTTTGTGAACTTTGTGACTTTGTGGTAAATAACTCCACCAATGATGTCCTGGCGACTCACCTTTGCGATCATTCCTTCGTCACGACCTCGTCGAGATTGAGAATGAGCCCCGCGATGGCCGTGTAGGCGGCCAGCTCGGTGGCGTCGAGGTTTGTGTTTGGCTTCGATTCTCCGGTGTGGATGAGCTTTTCGGCCGCCTCATGATCCTGTTGATACCGTTCGACGTGGGCGCGGAATCCCTGCGTCAAAATTGTCAATTCGGCGGGAAGCGGTTTACGAGCGGTCGACAGGCGGAAGGCGCGGGTGATTCGCTCTTCCGGCCCGGGGCTCGCTTCGACCATCGCACGCTCGGCCAGTGCGCGGGCTGCTTCGACGAACGTGACGTCGTTCAACAGCGCCAGGGCCTGCAGCGGCGTGTTGGTGCGAGCATCTTTCACCGTGCACATTTCCCTCGGCGAGGCGTCGAATGTCATCATCGTCGGGGGGGCCGCCGTCCGCTTCCAGAACGTGTACATACTGCGACGGTACAGGGCCTCGCCGGAATCCTGCGTGTAGGTGATGTTGGCAACCTCTTCCCAAAGCCCGGCAGGTTGGTACGGCTTAACCGACGGGCCGCCAATCTTTTCGACGAATAAGCCACTGACGAACAGCGCCTGATCGCGAATCATCTCGGCCGACAGCCTGAGACGCGGGCCGCGCGCCAGCAGCCGGTTTTCCGGATCTTTTTTGAGCAACTCAGGCGAGACCTTCGACTGTTGCCGGTAGGTCGCGCTGGTGACAATGGTTCTTTGCATCTCTTTGACGTTCCAACCGGTGCGCACGAAATCGGTCGCGAGCCAGTCGAGAAGCTCGGGATGAGTGGGCCGCTGGCCCTGCGAGCCGAAGTCTTCGGCGGTTTTGACCAGTCCGGCGCCAAAGTGCATCTGCCAAAAGCGATTCACCGCGACGCGGGCCGTCAGGGGGTTGGCCGGATCGACGAGCCAACGCGCTAATCCAAGGCGATTCATCGGCGCATTGGTGGGCATGGGAGTGAGGCAGCCCGGCACGCCGGGGGTCACCTCTGCCGCCGGCTTGTCGTACTGGCCGCGCGTGAGCACGTGCGTTTGTCTCGGCGGGGACATCTCTTCCATCACCATGACGGTGGAAAACGCATCGATTAACGCGGCGCGCCGGATTCGCAGCTCATGCAGCGTTCTCCACGCGTTGCGGATTGCATCCGGAGCGCGCTGCTCGAGAAACCAGGCGGCCAGCTTTGCTGACTGACCGGGACTGCGCTGTTCGGCGGGCCGTGCGGCAATCTCGTCGATCCTGTCAGTCGTCGCCACGATCACCGCCTCGGCCGGCGTGAGCACGTGGATGTAAACGCGAACGTCGTCGACGAGGCCGTGAAATCGATTTTCCGACCCGCCACCGGCGCCGACGCGAAATGGTTCTTCCGAAACAAAATCCTGGTTGAGCGCATCGAGGTGGACTTTCAGCTCGGCCAAACGGCCGTCGACGTAGACCTTGATGCCGGACGCCACGCGCGAGCCGTCGTAGGTGACGCTGATATGGTGCCAGCTACCTGGTTCGAGACTGTCGACCGTCTCGACGCGAATGCTGTCATCGAGCCAGCGCTTGACGAGATTGACCTGCAGCCGGTTCGACTCGAGTTGCACGTAATAGCCTTCCGCGTGTTCGTCGTCGAGCATCCGCGAAAGCACGACCCCGCCGGCTTCACCTTGGGGAAATATCCACCCGGCCAGCGAAAAGGGATCGAAATAGCCGAACTGGCCGAGATCGGCCAAGCTGACGAAACGTTGGCCGTCGCAGATGAGCGCGCCGCCGACTTTGCCTGGCGCGTAAGCCGCCGGGCCTGTCGCGGACACCGCGGGCTGAAGCTGCCCGGACGATTCCGAACCTGGGCCGTCGAGAGTCAATCGTTGGATCAGGCCGTCGGATACCGTCCACTCTATGGGCTGGGCGGAACTCTGCGTGCGCTCCCACTCGAGTTGGGCCGCAGCGAGCCGCGGCTCGAGCGCCGTGAATTCACTCTCTGCGTCAGCGATCCGCTGTTCGAGTTCGGCCAGTTCGCGCTGCTGTTCGCGGGTGGGTGCTTTCATCATCGGAGGCGAGTTGCCCTGCTTGATCGCCCGGCCGTTCTCGGGAACGTTGTTAAAAAACGCGAAGAACCGGTAGAAGTCCTCCTGTGCGATCGGATCGTATTTGTGCTCGTGGCAGCGGCTGCAGCCCATCGTCAGGCCGAGCCATACCGTCGACGTCGTCTCGACGCGATCGACCACGTACTCGACGGCATACTCTTCGGGAATGATGCCTCCTTCGCCGTTGCCCCGATGGTTGCGGTTGAATCCCGTGGCGATTCGCTGTTCCAGCGTGGCACCCGGCAGCAAGTCGCCGGCAAGCTGCTCGATGGTGAACTGGTCATAGGGCATGTTGTCGTTGAACGCTTCGATGACCCAGTCGCGCCAGCGCCACATGAAGCGCTCGCCGTCGGATTGATAGCCGTTGGTGTCGGCATACCGGGCGGCGTCGAGCCACGGCGATGCCATCCGCTCGCCGTAGCGATCGGACATTAACAACCGGTCAACCAGTTTGTGATAGGCGTCGGCCGAATCGTCGGCGAGAAAGGCATCGACCTCGGCGGGCGTCGGCGGCAAACCGGTCAGGTCGAGCGTGACGCGGCGAATGAGCGTCGACTTGTCGGCTTCGGCCGACGGGATAAGCCCTTCGCGGTCGAGCCTTGCGAGGACGAACGCATCGATCGGATTTCGCACCCACTCGGGCCGAGAGACATTCGGCAACGGCGGCGCGACCGGCGTAATGAACGACCAATGCTTCTGCCACTTCGCGCCTTGTTCGATCCAGCGGCGGATGAGTTCGATCTGCTGCGGGGCGAGCTTTTTGTCGGCGGTCGGCGGCGGCATCCGCAGATCGTCGTCCTGCGAGACGATGCGCTGATAAAGTTCGCTCTTGTCGAGGTTGCCCGGCACCACGGGCACATTTCCGTCGCGGTCGGTGAAGACATCGTCCTCGACGTCCAGCCGCAGTTCGCCCTTGCGTTTTTTCGCATCGGGCCCGTGGCACTGATAGCAGACGTCGGAAAGAATCGGCCGAATGTCACGATCGAACTGGACGGCGTCCGGCTCGGCGGCAGATGCCGCCAACGGCAGCGACAGGCGGCCGAGAACCACCGCGAACGCTGCAATGATGCCAACACTTGAATGAAGAGTGGTCCGCACGGTTTTCGTTTCCAAGCAATTTCTCTAACGCCTTACGAAGCTTTCAGTTATTCTACAGCCGCCATAGGCCGGATTGAAGGATTGGGCGTTTTACGGGTTGCCATACTGGCCGCAAGCGGCTCCAGCCATAGAATTACCGTCGGCATGCCGTATAAGATTGCCCTCACCCATGACGCGGAACGGCAACTCCAAGCGTTGTCCGTGCACGACCAACGAATTGTCGAAGCCGCTATACTGTCGCGGCTGCAGGATCAACCGACTGTACCGACAAAGGCCATCAAACAACTGCGACCTAACCCACTTGCCCAGTTTGAATTGCGAGCGGGAGACCTTCGGATCCTGTATAATGTAGAGGAAGACCAAGTTGTCATTCTCATTGTCGGGCTAAAAGTCGGCAACAAGCTGATTGTCGAAGGAGAGGAGTTTCATGGCCATCAAGACGATTCCACTCAGCCTCCTGGAAGCGGATCTCCAAAAGACCCTGAATGAATGCGCGGAATCGGGGCAGACTGTGGTTGTGGAGATGCCCGATCAAAAGCTGCTGGCCATTCAATCTCTCGATCCCCAGGCGGATGACCACCTGATCGACGAGCTGTTGGCGTCCAATCCGAAGTTTCGGGCACTGGTAGACAAATCGAAGAACAGTCCGCTCAAACCGTTTTCCCTGGGCGACCGTGGCTGAAGGCCCGCCACTCGACCGTGTGCCAACGATCACTCTCCGACAAATCGACCGTCGGGACTCATGATGAAGTCGTCGGTCACGTCCGAGGTGTACGTCTGCGGCTCTGCGGTCAGGTCGCCTAAGACACGAACGTCACCGCCCCGCTTGTCGTCCCAAAACACGTTGAACTCCATCTGATATTCGGTGCCGTCACTAGCAACACCCTCGACGGATTCGAGGCAATCGTGTTCGCGGCGATCACGGTCAATCCGCTCGACGAGTTGGTCATAGGACCAGGCGCGGAATTTTGACAGGTGCTTGGACAGAATAGAACGCTTTTCATCAAGTTTCATGGCATGTCCCATGGGTGTCATGGAGCGATTGGTCTGCCATCGCCGCTGGAACCGATCGCTAAGGTGGAACGTGAATCCGCAGGTCAGAAGCCCGGCTATGAAGAAAAGCCGGGCTTCTGGCACCACGATGCTTGCCCTTGTTGTCCGCGAATGCTCCGGCGGGTTTAACCCGCCGGCTCGAGGACGTCGTCTTGAGCCGCCGGGTTTATCCCCGCGGGAATTCATTTTCGCGGCGGCAGCGGGTCGCGTGTCTCCGGCACCTCGTACTGACTTCGCAGCCGGGCGAGCTCTGCTTTCAACTCGTTGATGACGTCTGCGTACGCGGGGTCATTGTAGCCGCTGTGCAGTTCGTGCGGGTCTTTCGCCAGGTCGTAGAATTCCCATTCGTCGATGTCGTAAAAGTGCATCAGCTTGTAGCGATCGGTTCGCACGCCTTCGTGGCGGCGGACCATGTGGACGGCGGGGTATTCGTAGTAGTGGTAGTAGAGGCTCTTGCGCCAGTCGGGGGGCGTTTCGCCTTTGAGTAGCTGAACGAGGCTCTTCCCCTGCATGTCCTCTGGGATTGATGCTCCGGCGAGATCGAGAAACGTCTCGGCGAAATCGAGATTTGAGACGAGGTCTTGGTTCACGCTGCCAGGCTTGACGTGGGACGGCCAGCGCACCAGGAACGGCATGCGGTACGACTCTTCGTACATAAACCGCTTGTCGAACCAGCCATGATCGCCCAGGTAAAAGCCCTGGTCGGACGAATAGAACACCACCGTGTTGTCGGCGAGCCCCGCCT
Source organism: Planctomycetaceae bacterium (assembly GCA_040903115.1). Lineage (GTDB taxonomy): Bacteria > Planctomycetota > Planctomycetia > Planctomycetales > Planctomycetaceae > JBBDVZ01. The sequence goes on along the minus strand of JBBDVZ010000076.1, from coordinate 2,481 downwards.
CATCGAGGTAGTCGAGCACGCGACCCACGTTCTCGTCGACCGATGCGATGCAGCGGAGATAGTCCTTGATGTACCGCTGGTACTTCCATCGCACCAGATCGCGTCCCGATAGATTCGCCTCGCGAAAAGCCCGGTTTTTCGGCTCGTAGGCGGCATTCCAGGCCGCCAGTTGCTCCGGCGTGAGTTTTTCCTTCGGCGGGATCAGCTTCAAATCCAGGTCGTTGAGGTGCGTCGCCACCATCATCTCCTGAGCCCGGGCGGCGGTCCCTCGGCCCGCATAATCATCGAAGAGCGTTTCCGGCTCGGGAATCGTCACGTCGTCGTACAGCGTGAGGTACTTCGGTCCAGGCAGCCATTCGCGATGCGGCGCCTTGTGCTGATACATCAGCAGAAAGGGTCTTGCCGGATCGCGCTTGGTTTTGAGAAAGTCGAGGGCGACGTCGGTGAGGACGTCGGTCGTGTAACCGACGTGCTCGACCTGCTTGCCGTTTTCGATCATCGGCGGATTGTAGTACGGGCCCTGATCGATGAGGATTTGGTAGTAATCGAAGCCGGTCGGCTCGCTCTTCAGGTGCCATTTGCCGACCATCGCCGTCTCGTATCCGGCCTGCTGCAGCAGCTTGGGAAACGTTTGCTGGGCGCCATCAAACGTGTTGCCGTTTCGCCGAAACCCATTGAGATGGCTGTGCTTGCCGGTGAGGATCACCGCCCGGCTCGGCCCGCAGACCGAGTTCGTGCAAAAGCAGTTGCGAAACAGCATGCCGCCGGAGGCAATGCGGTCGAGGTTGGGCGTCTGGTTGATCTTCGAACCATAGCAGCTCATCGCGTGGGCGGCGTGGTCGTCGGTGAAGATGAACAGAATGTTCGGCCGCGTCTCGGCGGAGAAGGCCATCGACGAATGGATAAGCAATAACGCGGCAGTTAACAGCAGGTGAAACCATCGAGCGACTTGTGTGGAATCGCGATAAACCATCGAATTTCAGTTCCTTTGAGACGTTACAGTGTCGCTGACCATGCGGCGCTTAAATCAATAGCGCGACGTCGCCGGACTGCTCAAAAACTCCCGCGAAGCAGGAGGAAGGCGGCGACGGCAATCAGAATGACGCCCCACCAATGCATTTTGATGAAAAAGAGGGTGTGATTGCCACCGCCTATGATGACCTCTTCCTGAGTGTCCGGATCGATCAGCCGCCGCTCGTTGGTATGGCTTAACAGCAGCCCGACAACGTATGACAGTAATCCGGCAATCAACAGCGCCAAGGCCATCGGCCACGCCTCACGCTGATAAAAATTGTCGTCGTGATAGGCTGCTTCGGTCGCCAGCTCAACCAAAAAGGCGATGCCGAACGTAAAGACGGCCACCAGATATCCCTGTCCGGACCAGATGATCAAAAGCCGGCTCCGAAAAAAATGGCTGGGACGAACGACCGAATTTGAAGTCGGAAAACGGTAACGCCATGATGACCGTTACGCGCGCCGAGTTCAAACACTTCTCTCATGCCGAAGCGAACGTGCTGGCCGAAACTCGTGTCTAAACCGTCGTCATAGTGAGCGCATGCGTCGCGTATTTGTGTGCGCGCCACCCGCCCGGTGACCGCAAGGCTGGCAGGCGGTGGCCCCAATTCGGCCCTTAAATGTTAAATTGACAAATGTCGCGCGTTTCTTTTCGCCGAAATCACGCCTCTAAATGTCAGGAATATCACGGTTTACGGATTTTGCGCCCGGCGTCTGTCAAACCTTGGTATGCCCTTTGCTTAGAATTCCGCCGAATGGCCATGACGAAGCCATCGGTCGCAAGTCCGGCAGGGCGGATGACCAAAATTAGACAGGAATAAAACCATGAGAGCCAACGTACCGCATAAAACCATCCGTCGGCTTGCCGCCGCGGAAGGATATTTGGAGCTCGACCTCCCCGCCTACGCACTCGAGGAGCTCGCGGCGATTCAAGAGCCCGGGGCCTTCGAGCCGCTGGTGCACTACATGACCGGCGAAGCGCTCAAGGGGCAGAAGCGCTTTGCCGACGCCATCGAGCCGCTCAAAAGGGCCGCGCAGATGATACCGGCGCCGTACAATCGGCCGGCTTGGCTGTCGCTGGGCGAATGCTTCCGTGCCGGCGGTCGCGACGAATTGGCCGACGTCGTCGAAATGTTCGCCAACTCGCGACATTTCCAAACGGCGTCGCAAGACGCGCCAATCCTCGAGCTGCACATCACCGTGCAAGGCCCGATTGACATTCCGGCCATCGACGACGACGAAGAGGCGTCTCCCGACGACGGCGAACCGGAATAGTCGGGTGGCACTGCTGACCGCTTCGGTTCAGCAGTGCTTCCCTGCCGCAAGGGTCGAAATGTCGGCAAGTTCGCCCGAGAATTTCGCCTTTTCCTGCCTCTGAAGAGCACTGCTGAGTTGAAGCAACTCAGCGCTGTGCACCCTACGCCGTTAACCCTTTTCGTGTGCCACTGGCTTTGCCAGTGCCCTTCG
>JBBDVZ010000075.1:0-9987 GCA_040903115.1 Planctomycetaceae bacterium | reverse complement strand
GACGACCAGGGCGCCGACGACGATCTGTTCTTTTGACATGAGGGCATTTTAGCGGTCGGGGAGCCGGTCAACAGGTGCGATTGCGGGCACTGCGGCACGTGACCCTGGACCCCTCGCGCGAACCAGTTTCAGCCCTCGAGTGTCGCCTCCGGCGGACAGGGCAATCACAGCACGAGCGGGTATAATCGACTGTCGCGACATACCGCTGGCGGCGGCGGGTTATCGCTCGGAAAGAGGCTTTTCATGCCCAAACTCGGCGTCAACATCGATCACGTGGCCACCGTGCGTCAGGCCCGCAGGACAATCGAGCCCGACCCTGTCTGGGCTGCCGTCTTGGCCGAGCTCGCGGGGGCCGACGGAATCACCATTCACCTGCGAGAAGACCGTCGCCACATACAAGACCGCGATCTGCGCGTTCTCAAGGACACAATTCAGGTCAAGATGAACCTGGAGATGGCGGCAGAAGACGACATCACCCGCATTGCGCTCGACGTTCGGCCCGGGCAGGCGACGCTGGTGCCAGAGCGCCGTGAAGAGGTCACCACCGAAGGGGGCCTGGACGTCGTCGGCAACCTTGCGCGTGTGAAAAGTTGTGCTCAGCGGCTGATGGACGCGGGGATTGAGGTCAGCCTGTTCATCGATGCCGACGTCCGCCAAATCGATGCGGCCCGATCTCTGGGCGTGCAGGCGGTCGAATTGCACACCGGCCGATATGCCGAGGCGAAAACCGAGGCCGAGCACGACCGCGAGCTGGCGACATTGGTGGCGGCAGGCCGCTTCGCGTTGGAATCGGGGCTTAAGTTACACATGGGCCACGGACTGACGTATCGCAACGTGCGGCCGATTGCGGCCATCGAAGGCGTTGGCGAACTGAACATCGGCCACAGCATTGTCGCGCGGGCGATCATGGTGGGATTCGAGCGGGCGGTGCGCGAGATGAAGGCCCTGGTGAGCGTCTGACGGGGTGAGGGTCCCACCCCGCGCAGGGGGTGGGCTTGGGGCTCGCGATGCGGCGCCAATTGCGGCGTGGCAGTTGCGTTCGGTTGGGCGCGGCATTAGCTTAACCGCAGGAGATTTGTCATCGAGCCGAGCGCGGGGCATTGGGCATGCACAAGTACGTCATTATGGGAGTGCAGGGGAGCGGGAAGGGCACGCAGGCCAAAATGCTCGCCCACGATTTTGATATCGTGCACATCAGCGTGGGCGACATCTTCCGCTGGCACATCCAAACCCGCACCAAGCTCGGCGCGAAAATCAAACGCCTGGTCGACTCCGGGCAGCTTGTCCCCGATGAAATTGTCGAGGAGGTCGTCCGTCGGCGGCTCGAGGAGCACGACTGGACGGTCGGCTTCATACTCGACGGGTTTCCCCGGAACGAGGCGCAAGCCCAGTTTATGCTCGATCAATATTCCATCGACACTGTCATTCACATCAATATCGCCGACCAACTCGTCATCAAGCGGATGCTGGCCAGGCGGCTTTGCAGCGGCTGCGGCCGCGATTACAACCTCGAATACGGCCCGCCCACCGAGGACGAGATTTGCGACGATTGCGGCGGAAAGCTAGTGACCCGGGCCGACGACAATGAAGCGGCCATCGGCGAGCGCATCGCCGACTACCACAAAATGACCGAACCGGTCGTGGAGCTATTCCGCGGGCATACTAAGGTGGTCGACGTTGAAGGCGCCCAGCCGCCCGAAAAAGTGCAGGCCGAGATTCGCCGAAAACTCGGGCTGGAGAAGTCGGCGACGCGGTAAAAGCCCACGGAAGGCTTTCCGTGGGCTTAGGCCGAGTAGAGCACTTCGACCTCGCTGACGATCCCGTTAAGGCGCGTCACTTTGAGAACGTCGCGCACGTGTTTCGAGGGATTGTAAATCCGCACTTGGACGCCGCGCTGGCCGAGGGCGTACAAAAGATCCAACATCGCGTTGGAGAGCTTTTTGACTCCGGTGAGATCGAACGTCAGAGACTCGCACTTGTACTGCTCGATGAGTTTCACCAACTCGTTGTGCCAGCGCGGAACGTCGGACCGCTGCTGAACTCCGTTTCGCGAGAAGCCGACTATGGTATGAGTGCCGGCTTCGTACACCTTGAGAACACCCGGCCCGCTTGGCATGACCGCTCTCCGTTATGACGATGAGGAAGGGAACCGCCGCGGCACGACTCCTTTCAAAATGAGGCATCGTGTTCGGACGATGCACACATCCGCGTCCTATACGATTAGCAATTCGGGCGACTGCAGAACTGTGAGAAAACATACAAATCGAGTGCGTGCAGGGTTATGCCGCAAAGCCCGGGGTGCAGCGCAGGGCGGAGAGGTTGGGAGAGGCGTGAATAGCTCGAGCGTCTCGACCCTCCCCCAACCCCTCCCTGGAAGGGAGGGGAGTTTGAAACCACCGCCTGGCCAAAGAACGCAAGAGCCCGGCGCTGGCAGCCGGGCTTTCTTTGAAAATGCACGCGAAAACGCCAAGTCCGCATCGCCTGGCGGGCGTCCATCGTTGATGCCGCGGCAATGCCGGTACGGGTTCCGCTCGGCCGATGCACTTTCGCTCACGGCTCGCGGTACCAATGCGCCTGGGCCGTGCTATTTGTGATAGCCGAGACCGGTCATTACGTCGTACAGCTCTTCGAAGGTAATGAAGCGGCGGCGGTGGCACAGCTTGTACTGGTCGATCGCCTCGGCGAGCTCGACGACCTCGCTTCGGTTCGACTCATGTGAATTCGTGAACTGGCGCCGTTCGACGCTCTCAGGAAAATCACCGTATGTGGTTTGCCGGCGATCCACGAAAGCAGTGGGCTTCTGCTCGATCAGCGGTTCCATTAAGATACTCCTGCACATAGACCGATTCGCGAAAGTATAGGACACGAACGGCAGACCGACCATTTTTCTCCCCGGTACCACCGTGATTTCTTGTCCAGTTCGCGCCGTCGATGTTGCATGCGTTCCTTTCTAACGGTGAGGAATCCATCAGTTTGAACGATCAGGCCGGTCCTGCACAATTTGCGGCCCGCCGGCCTGTCGGAACAGGCCGGGCCGCGGCAGGCCTCCTAATCGACATTTGAGAAGGGCGACAATTCGGAATGCGATATCTTGGAATCGCTTGGAGATAGGATCGGACGGCAATGCCAAAGAAGATCACCGTACTCGGCAGCGGCGCTATGGCAACGGCTTGTTCGATTCTGCTGGCCGAGCACCCCGATCAGACCGTTGCGCTCTGGGCAAGAGATGCCGACCACGCTCGGGAAATCGATCGCAATCGCGAGAACAAACGCCTGCTCCCCGGCGTCCGCATCCCCGACAGAATTTTGGTTACGGCTGACATCGACGCCGCCGTGAGCGGCGCCGAGTTGCTGGTGGCTGCGATCCCCACCAAGTACCTGCGGCGGACGCTGGTGCAGATTGCCCCGGCACTCGACGCCAACCGCCCGGTGGTCAGCGTCGTCAAGGGGCTGGAAAATGACACGTTCATGCGGCCCAGCGAAATCGTCGCCGACGTGTTGGGAAGCCGCGCCGTCGTCGCCTTGTGCGGACCCAGCCATGCCGAGGAAATTTCGCGGCGGCTGCCCGCGAGCGTGGTGGCGGCCAGTGGCGACATCGCGCTCGCGCGTGACGTGCAAAAGATGTTCACGACCGATCGATTCCGTGTGTACACCAACTCCGACATCATCGGCGTCGAACTGGCCGGCGCGCTCAAGAACGTCATTGCCATCGCCTCGGGCATCTGCGAAGGGCAGGGCTACGGCGACAACGCCAAGTCGGCACTCATGACGCGCGGCCTGGTCGAGATGATGCGATTCGGCACGGCCCTGGGCGCGGAGGCGACTACCTTTTACGGCCTGGCCGGCATGGGCGATTTGATCACCACGTGCATCAGCCCATATGGTCGCAACCGCAAAGTCGGTGAAAGGCTCGGCAAAGGCGAGAAACTTTCCGCCATCCTGAACAGCATGGACGCGGTGGCCGAAGGGGTGACGACAACGGAAAGCGTCTACGATCTGGCCGACCAAAAAGGCATCGAGATGCCGATCACCACGGAGGTCTACCGCGTTTTATTCGAGGGAAAGTCGCCCCAGGACGCCACGAATTCACTGATGCTGCGCCCACCGCGGGGCGAGTGAGTCGCCCTGTGTCCGGGTGTGTTACTGGTTCCCAAGCTCTGCTTGGGAACCCACTTTCCGGAAGCTCCGCTTCCCGTGAGCTGAGAAGCGGCAAGACTCGGGCGCGTGGGATTGACGCGAAGCGGAGCTTCGAGGCAGTGCGTTCCCAAGCGGAGCTTGGGAACGAGTCATTCCGAATGACCGTCTTCCACGGGTTGCGCGGCGGGCGACTTTGCCGCCGCTTCACCCGTGGCTACATTCCGTCGCCCCGTTGGGGCTTTTGCCGGCCGCGATCCCTATTTGCCCGATTGCAGCGCCTGCAATCGTTTCAGCGCGTCACGGTAGTCGTAGTCGACGGCGAGAACCTCGTTGTAGTGCGCTTCGGCCTTCTCGCGTTCCTTGGCTTCCTCACACAGCCGCCCCAGCGTGTAGTGAATCTTTTTGAACAGGTCGGGGTGGTGCTCGTGCGTCACTTTCTCGGCGGCACGCTCGTATTGCAAGCGGGCAACGACCTTGTTGTCTTCGCGTAGAAAACATTCGCCCAGCGCCGTGAGCACGTCGACCGTGATGCGCATATCCGTCGTCGACTGCTGCAGCAGCTTGATGGCTTCGGGAAAGTTCTTTCGCCGCATCAGCCGCTGCGCCAGCTCGTATTTGAGCCGCAAGTTTTTCGGGTAATGCTCCACGCGGCTCGAGTAGACCTCAATTTCGCGGCTGAGCAGCTCGTTGGCCAGCTCGACGGAGTTCTTGCGCGCGACTTCATCTTCGGCATTGTCGCCGGCAGCCTGCTTGGCGATATCCAGGTTCTGCTTGAGCATCAGCAACTGCACGTCCTCGAGCTGCTCGCGGATCGAGGGATCGGGCTTGATCGAGACGGCCTTTTCGAAAGTCTCTGCCGCCTCGGCGAGCCGATTCTCGCGCTTGTAAAAGTCGGCCAGCTTCAGGTACGCGTCGACGTCCGAGGGATCTTTGCGGATCGCGCGCTGGAGGTCGGCTTCGAGCGACATGCCTGGCCCGTCCGCGTCCGCGGGAGCTTTCGACTTGACTGGCCGGTTGTAGTCGTAGCCGGTCATTACCTCCCTTACGTTTTTGGCGCCTTCGTAGCCGCCCCGATCCATCATCGAGGAGGCCGCCAACTGGGTGATTTTCGACCGTGCCTCGCCGTTGTTCGGCTGGATTTTATACACGCGCTTCCAGCACTCGATGGCTTCGTTGTACTCACCGCGATCTTCCAGCAGGTACGCCAGCGCGGTGTTATTCGGGACGCTATCCGGCTCGCTCGCCAGTGCCGTGCGATAGCCGAAGATCGCACATTCCTTGTAGCCGAGCCTGCTGCAGGCGTTTGCCATTTCGGCATTGAGCTGGGCGTGCCACGGGTTGACCTTGAGCGCGCCCTCGGCAAGCTGGTCGACCGCTGCCCAATTCTCCTTGCGCTTTTCGTTCGCGATCGACATCTGCGCCGGCTTGATGGACAGGGCGGCCATGGACGCACCCTTCTTGTTGTCCTTATATTTTCGTCGCTCGACGCCGCGCAGCGTTTCGCGGAACAACCGATTCTCGGGTTCCAGCTTGACCGACTGGCTGAGCATTTCGACCGCGTAATCGAATTGCCCCTGCAGGGCGGCGTCGTTGCCTTTCTTCCAACAATCGGCGGCAATTTTTTTCTTGTCGGCAGCCATGTTTCACTCTCAACGCGAAACTGTTGTGCAAGTTCATCATATACCATCCCGAACGCGCGGGCGAGAGTGACGCGGCGACGCGGGGACAGGGGGACGCGGGGAATAAGAACAGCGAATCGCACGTGCCGACACGTTGCGTCCAGAGTATTCTAGGACGTCCGGGTGGGCATCTCCGCGTCTCCCCATCCCCGCGTCCCCGCGTCTTGTACTTCTGTCAAAAGCGCGCTTTGCGCTGCGACAGGTATTCCAACAACGCCCGGTCGAACGGCATGCTCGTGTCGAGAGGCACGTAATCGGCACCCATTGAGAGACATTCATGCCGATACCGGTCGCGCATCTCGGCCAGCGTCGCTTGATAGTCGCTGCGGATGCCGTCGGCGTCGATGACCAGGTTTTCGCCGCTTTCCGGCTCTTTCAGGTCAACCATTCCGTCAAAGGGAAACGTCACCTCCGCCTCGTCGAGAATGTGGAACACAATGACGTCGTGGCCGGCGTGCCGCAACTGGTGCAGGCTGTCCAAGACCGGGTCGGCGTCGGTCAGCAAATCCGAAAACAGCATCAGCAGGCTGCGATGAGGAATCATGGCGGCCACTTGCCGCAGGTTGCGGGCGATTTCGGTCGGCCCGGCCGGCTGCGATTTCGCCAACAGCGCCAGGATGTTGCCGAGTTGGGTCCGTTTGCTGCGCGCGGGCAAGCTGTGGCGAATTTTGTTGTCGAAGGTAATCAACCCGACGGGGTCCTGCTGGTGGATCATCAGGTACCCTAACGCCGCCGCGAGGCAGATGGCGTAATCGAACTTCGACAGTTCTTGCCGGTACGTGTACGCCATGCTCTCCGAAAGGTCCATCAACAGGTAGCCGTTGATGTTCGTCTCCGCCTGATACTTTTTGACGTAGTACCGGTCGGTCTTGGCATACACGAGCCAGTCGATGTCCTTGGGATCGTCCCCCTGCGTGTAACGTCGATGCTCGCTGAACTCGACGCTGAACCCATGATACGGACTGGCATGCAGCCCGCTCAAAAACCCCTCGACAATAAACCGCGCCCGCAAGTCGAGCCGCGCCACGCTGCGGATGACTGACGGTTTCAGGTATTGTTCGGCGCTTTTCATGGCGATGTTTGGGTGGTTGTGGCTTGGACGCTGGCACGCGATTCACGCGACGCGGAGACGCGGAGACGCGGAGACGCGGGGAAAAGACAGTTAACTTCGCGCCGTTTTCATTTGGTTTCGCCACTGGTTGATTGGATCGTCCATTTCTCCGGGCTCGCAATCATGACGACGAGTTGGCCGAGGATTTTGTCGTACTTTTCGTCGAGCTCTTGAGCTTGTGGCTTCTTGATGTACCCACATCGCGACGCAAACTCCAGCCAGATTCGCGTTTCTTCCGCTTCGCTTTCAGCATCACTAAGTTTGCTCACAAAGTGCGCCTGATAGCGGCGTTTCCTCCATGCTTCCGCAATGTTGGCGCAAACCGATCGAGACGAGCGTCGCATCTGATCGACCATCGAATAACGCTCTTCTGGCGGAAAAACTTTCGACAGTTCAAAGATCCGCATCGCGGCATCAAACGCCGCCTGGTAAACGCGAAGCTCCTTGTAACTACGAATGTTTGGCACGAGCTGTCTCTCTTTCTTGTCTTCGAGTCTCCGTGTCTTCCCTCCCCGCGTCTCCCCGTCTCCGCGTCCCCGCGTCTCGCCGCAGCGCGGCTCACTCGTACTTTGGAATGGCCGGCTCCGGCACCTCCTCAAGTAGCCGCGCAATAATGTCCTCCGCGGCCATGCCTTCGGCCTGGGCTTGGAAATTGGTCGATATGCGGTGCCGTAGGACAGGGACGGCGACTTTTTTGATATCGTCGATGGAGACGCTGGGGCGGCCGTCCATGGCGGCTATCGCCTTGGCGCCAGCGATGAGGCTTTGCCCGGCACGCGGGCCGGCGCCCCAGTCGACCATCTCGGTCACGAACTTGGGTGCCGAATCGTCCGAAGGACGCGTCGCCCGCACGAGCCTCGCAACGTAGTTGATCGTCAGCGGCGTCGCCTCGATCTGGTTGATCTGCTTCTGCAAATACAGGATCGACTTCGAAGAGAGCACCTTGCGCACTTCGGGAACTCGGCCGGAGGTCGTGACATCAAGGATCTGCTCTTCTTCGTGCAAATTGGGGTAATCGACTTTCACGTTGAACATGAACCGGTCGAGCTGTGCTTCGGGCAGCGGGTACGTGCCTTCCTGCTCGATGGGATTCTGGGTGGCGATGACGAAAAAGGGTTCGGGCAGCGGGTACGTCGTCTGTCCCACCGTCACTTCGCGCTCCTGCATGGACTGCAACAGGGCGGCTTGCGTTTTGGGCGGAGTGCGGTTGATTTCGTCGGCCAGCAGGATGTTGGTGAAGACGGGGCCATGCACGAACCGGAATTCACGGCGGCCCGTGTCCGATTCTTCCAGCACGTTGGTGCCGGTGATGTCCGAAGGCATCAGGTCCGGCGTGAATTGAATCCGTTTGAACTTCACGTCGAGAATCAGCGCGATCGTGCTGACGATCAGCGTCTTGGCCAACCCCGGCACTCCCACCAGCAAGCAATGTCCGCCGGTGAAAATGGCGGAGAGGATCTGATCGATGACCGCCTCCTGCCCGATGATGACCTTGTGCAGCTCCTCGACCATGAGGTCGTGGTGGTTTTTGAACTTTTCCAGAAACTCATCGAAATCTCGCTTGGGTACATTCAAGGATCGTGCCTTTTGCTGGAGTCATCTGCGAACCGGCGACAGAGCGATTCTAGGTCGCTCGCGCACAGCCTTCAAGAACGCGACTGGGCGCGATGCAAAGCCCACCCGCTGACTTCGGCGAGCTCCCTTCGGGTCTGAGCGGCTCGGCTGAGCTCGTCGCAGGCCTCAGGGTCGAAGACAGTCGAGTCGCGCCGGGCGGGTCCGCATTCTCCGTTTCGACGTTTTGGCTGGACGGAGCCGATGCGGTGACTATGATGATTGCAGGAAATGGGATATCGACACCCAGATGGAGAAGCACACATGAAACGGACAGCGACAATCCTCTCGGCGGCGGCTTCGTTCGTGATCGCATGGGCCGCTGTTGCCGAAGCTCAAAACGCGGGGCCGAAGCTGACGCCGCTTCCAGATCCATCCGTGCCGGCACAACGGCAAGCCGTCCAGCCACAGAAGCAACCTGTTCCAGCCCAAAATCCCGCGCCGGCGCAATCAGCGACCGTTGTCACGCCGGAATTGCTCATCGGCCATTGGGACATCAACGTCGACAGCTATCTCGACACCCGCCTGCAGCTTAAGGGGAAGGTCTGCGAGGATCCCGCGAAGATCGAGTGTGTTCGCAACACGCTGAAAGCCAACGGTCTCTACTTCAGCTTCGATTTTTACTGTGACGGCTGCGGGACCGTTTCGAAGGGCTATTGCGGCAAGTGTGAAGTCAAGTCGGGCTCGTGGCGCGTGAAGTGCATCGACGGCCCGCGGATGTCGGTCGAACTCCGGTCGAGGCACGGTTGGACGCGGCGACGCCTGGAAGTGGCCGTCTGCGATGACCTGCACATCCGCGTTCTCGCGCCGGCCGAAATCGCCGGCATTTACGAACGGGCACCGGTGGCTGTTACGGAAGTCACGACCGAAAAGAAGGCCAATGCCCCGAAGCCGGCCGATGTGCCGCCGGCCCCCGACGACGTGGCGCCGTAATCGAAAAAGCCCACGGACGGCTGTCCGTGGGCGTGACGAGACGTGTTGAGAATGCCTTCCTTCTCGGTAACACACAACGGCACGATGCCGCGGTTTCGTGGGGTGAGGCGAGGCAATGTGACTGCTCGACGGCAGCCGATAATGAACGATACACTTCGGCGTTCCGGCGGACAATTGTGTACCGTAACGCCTCGGTTCACCTGCGCATCCGAAACGCGGCGGAAAGTTTCACAAATCGGTCGATTTTCGGGAAACCCATGAAAGGGTTGAATAAACGACACCGCCGCAGATGGAGGTGCACGCTGCGCATCGTACGAGTTTTGTCGATATGATGGGATTCTCGGAATAGAGATTCCCCATCGAATACTCGCTCATGACCGAAGTCACCCGAATTCTCTCCGCCATCGAACAAGGCGATCCATCGGCGGCCGAGAAGTTGCTGCCGCTGGTGTATGAGGAATTACGGAAGCTGGCGGCGGCAAAACTGGCTCAAGAAAAGCCGGGGCAGACGTTGCA
>JBBDVZ010000074.1:0-9988 GCA_040903115.1 Planctomycetaceae bacterium | reverse complement strand
GGGACTTCGGCGAGCTCAGTCGAGTCGAGGGTGGAGACTCTCGAACGTTTCACACACGGACAATAGGCACACGAAAACGCATCATCTATGATGCGCTCAGGTCCTTCATAATCAGCGCAACCAGCACCCATCAAGCGAAATGCACAATACGCGATCAGAAATTGAGATCGAACACCCGCCAGCGCCGCTGGGGGTGACGGAAACCACCGTCGCCAACGTGCTGACGCGGACCACGGGGTATCTGCAGACCGTCACGTCGCATTCGCTGCAGCCGTACCGCGGATGTACGTTCGGTCACGCCTTGTGTGGCGTGGGTTGTTACGTGCAACACAGCCGGCACATTCTCAAAAACCGGCCTTGGGGCAGTTTTCTGGAGGTCCGCACAAACGCCGCCGACTCGTACCGCGAGAACTTCGACCGCGAGGCACGTTGGGCAGCGAGGCGGGGAAAATCATTCTCGATCTTTCTGTCGAGCGCCACCGATCCCTTTGTGCCTCAAGAATCGCACTACGGAATTACCCGCGCGGTGCTCACAGCGATGTGCGAAAAGCCGCCCGAAATGTTGATTGTGCAAACGCACTCTCACCGGGCCGCCGCGTATGTCGATTTGTTTCACGAACTGTCGAGCCATTGCGATTTGCGGGTTCACGTGTCGATCGAAACCGATCGCGAGCATCTCCCGGGATTGCCGCCGCACGCGTCTTCGGTGCAAAAGCGAATGGACGCCTGCGGCCAGCTTCGTGCCGCGGGGATTCGAACGGTCGTCACGGTCTCGCCGTTGCTGCCCATCGAACAGCCGGAGCGGTTTTTCGCACGGATTGCCGAGGTGGCTGATGCCGTCGTGATCGACCATTTTATTCAGGGAGACGGATCGGCCGATGGAAGCAGGACGTTGCGCACACCCCTGCCCCAGGCGATGCGTGCGGTTTGTCCCGAGTCGGTCTCGCTGGAATACCGGGACCGGATGGTCGAGTTGGCATGCCGCATTTTGCCGCATCGCGTCGGCGTCAGCATCGACGGCTTCGCGGGCCGGTACCTGTGATCTCGCTTGCCGATCTCACTCGTCTTGAAAGCAATCCTGCTGCGGCGTAGGCTAATAGTGAACGATACCGTTCCTGGTTCCCAAGCAGAGCTTGGGAACGAGAAGAAGAAGTCGCCATGAGTTCCCGCCGATCTCCCGCTGACTCGATTGTCGCTATGATGACGCGGCGAGAGTCGCTGCTTGTCGGCGGTTTGAGTTATCTGGGGCTGAGCGCGCTCGATCTCAAGCGGGCACGAGCGGCCGTCGCTGAGAGTTCCGCGGCCCAACGGCATCGACGGAACTCGTGCGTTTTCATTTTTCTGTTCGGCGGGCCGAGTCACATCGACTTGTGGGACATGAAGCCGGAAGCGCCGCTGGACGTGCGCGGCGAGTTTCAATCGGTCGACAGCCGCGTGCCGGGAATTCATCTCGCCGAGCATTTGCCCATGCTCGCTCAACAGACAGACAAGCTCTGCCTGCTGCGTTCGATGCATCACGAAGACCCGGTACACGGCACCGCGTGCAGCCAAATGATCAGCGGCCGGCCGCATCGCCGCCCGGGCACAACCGACACCCTCGCGCCGGATGACTGGCCGTCGATTAGCTCGCTGGTCATGCGATACGGGCGCGCGAACGGCGGCTTGCCGGCGTCGATTGTCGTTCCGTGGTACCTGATGTTTCCCAGCCAGGGAAAACGGATCGCCGGACAGACCGGCGGACTGATGGGAGAGCAGCACAACGCGTTTCTGGTGGAAGGCGATCCCAGCGATCCGGCTTTCGAAGTCCCCGGCCTCAAGTTGCCCGATGACGTGCCGTCCGAGCGCGTCGGCCGTCGCATGACGTTGTTAGAGCGGCTCGACTCGCCGTCGCGCGGCGTGCAAGGGGGCCGTTTGGGCGAACTGATGTCCGGGAACTATGAGACTGCGTTCGCCATGCTCGGCGGCCGTCGCATCGCGCAGTCGTTTGAGCTGTCGCGCGAGCCGGTGAAAGTTCGCGAACGTTACGGCCATCACAAATTCGCTCAGAGCCTGCTGTTGGCGCGCCGGCTGATCGAAACGGGAACGTCGCTGGTCACGGTGAACTGGGACGACCCGACGCGCGACGAGAAGCAGTCGCCGTTCTGGGACACGCATCACGACAACTTTGGCCGCTTGAAGAATCATCTCGTGCCGCCATTCGACCGGGCGTTCTCCGCATTTCTCGAGGACCTTGCGCAGCGTGGCCTGCTCGAAACGACGCTCGTGTGCGTGATGGGTGAATTCGGCCGGACGCCCAAGATTGGCCGGATCGTCCAGAACGGCATGACCGAAAAGACGGGCCGGGACCACTGGCCGCACGCATTCACCGTGCTATTGGCCGGCGGCGGCGTCCGCGGCGGCCAGATTTACGGCTCATCCGATAAACAGGGAGGCTACGTCAAGGAAAGTCCCGTAACGCCCCGCGACCTGGCGGCGACGATTTTCTATCACTTGGGCATCGACTTTCGCAGCGAATACCAAGCCCCCATTTTCGACGAGCATTACCGGCTGTCGATCGGCGTGCCAATTCCGGGCCTTGGGTGAAGTGAGCCGCGGGGTTTATCCCCGCGGTCTTCGGCCAACGTCCATTAATCCCGCCCATAGTAATTGGACGCGACTAGGACCGGTGGGTTAAACCCACCGGCTCGGCGGATTTCCAGCATCCCGCCTTTTTCTTCAATTCCGGACGTCGAATCCCTTTCATAAATCTCCATGTTGCCACAATTTGCACGCTGGCATAGAGTTTGGCAGGGCCGATGCGAGTGCCGGGGCATTCCACGGTTTCACAGCGGCTGTAAGGAGCGTCGGGTCGATGAGCGACCGGAAACTGCGGGCGTGGGTTGAGGAAGTCGCGGCGCAAACTCGCCCCGATTCGATCCACGTCTGTGACGGGTCGCAGGCGGAGATCGACCGGTTGCACGAGTCGATGGTCGCCGACGGGTCGTTGATTCGCCTCAACGAGGAAAAGCACCCCAACTCGTTCTACGCGCGAAGCGACCCGAACGACGTGGCCCGCGTCGAAGGACGCACCTACATCTGCAGCGACAACGAGGCGGACGCCGGACCGACCAACAACTCGATGAGTCCGGCGAAGATGCACGAGCTGCTCGACGTGTTGTTCGACGGCTACATGCGTGGCCGCGTCATGTACGTCGTTCCGTACGTGATGGGACCGCCCGGCAGTCGGTTCTCCAAGGTCGGCGTCGAGATCACCGACAGCCCGTATGTCGTTGCGAACATGCGCATCATGACCCGCATGGGGCAGGTGGCACTCGATGAATTGGGCAAAGACGGCGACTTCGTGAAAGGGCTGCACTGCACGGGCAACTTGGACCCCGAGCATCGTTACATCGCCCACTTTCCCGACGAGAACCTGGTCGAAAGCATCAATTCGAACTACGGCGGAAATGCGCTCTTGGGCAAGAAATGTTTTGCGCTCAGGCTGGCCAGCGTGTTGGCGCGCAACGAGGGCTGGCTCGCCGAGCACATGCTGATTCTCGGCATGACCGATCCGTCCGGGAATAAGACGTACATCGCGGCGGCATTTCCGTCGGCGTGCGGCAAGACCAACCTCGCGATGCTTGTGCCTCCCGAGCGCGATCGCGACGCGGGCTGGAAGATTGAAACAGTCGGCGACGACATCGCCTGGATGAGGTTCGGGCCCGATGGCCGGTTGTACGCGGTCAATCCCGAGGCGGGTTTCTTCGGCGTCGCGCCGGGAACGAGCATGGCGACCAATCCCAACGCGCTCCTGGCCTGCCGCGCGAACACGATTTTTACAAACGTCGCGCTTCGCCCCGACCGAACCGTGTGGTGGGAGGGCTTAGATGGACCCAAGCCACCAAGCTGTCTCGACTGGAAAGGAAACCCCTGGACGCCGGAGAGTCGCACTCCGGCCGCTCATCCCAACAGCCGCTTTACGGCGCCGGCCGCTCAATGCCCGTGCATATCTCCCGAGTGGGAAAACCCGAACGGCGTGCCGATCAGCGCGATCGTCTTCGGCGGCCGCCGCTCGACGACGATGCCCCTGGTGTACCAGGCCTTCAATTGGCAGCATGGCACATACATCGGCGCGACATTGAGCAGCCAGCGGACCGCCGCCGTCGTCGGCAAAGTGGGCGAAGTGAGATTCGACCCGATGGCGATGCTGCCGTTTTGCGGCTATCACATGGGCGACTATTGGCAGCATTGGCTCAACACGGGTCGGCGCGGCGGCAACAAGATGCCGGCCATTTTCCACGTCAACTGGTTCCGCAAGGAAGACTCCGGTCCCTGGCTGTGGCCGGGTTATGGCGCGAACCTGCGCGTATTGGCCTGGATTGCCGAGCGGGCGCACGGAGAGGCCGATGCGGTCGAGACGCCGATCGGATATCTGCCGACGCCGACGGCCATCAATACCGACGGACTTGGCGTCGATGCGGACACGATGGCTCAACTTCTGGAGGTCGACACCGACCATTGGATGACGGAAGTCAATCAGCGTGCCAGCTTCTTCGAGAAATTCGGCGGGAAACTGCCGCCGGCCCTCGCCGACGAGAACGCCGCGCTACGCCGCAGGCTGGCACGGCGTCAGCCGATCGCGGAGTCGTTCTCGGCCGTCGAGAAAGTGAAGGAGGCACAACGCATTGACCGGGACGCAGGCACGCATTGAAATGGTGAAAGCGCGATCTGACACGGGGCGCTTTTGAAACCACTGATCGACCGATGACCAGAGAACAACAACAAAGCTTTCAGGAGAGCGGCGCTGGCGCCGACCACATGCACGGGCCGTTCGATACGACTCCCGATGCTCTCCGAGTGCATCGAGAGGTGCTGCACAAACTCGGTCCTAACCGACGGCTTGAGATGGCCATGCAGATGTCGAACATGGTGCGCAGCTTCGTTGAAGCCGGCGTGCGGCATCGCCATCCGGACTACGACGACGCCAAAGTGCGCATGGCCGTTCTCCTGATTCTGCAGGGTCGCGAAGTGTTTCAAAAATGCTTCCCCGGCTGTGACGTGCAACCGTGATGCAGCAAGACGAATTCCTGGTCTCGCTTGTCGAACGATTGGCTGCCTGCGGCATCCCGTACATGACGGCAGGTTCTTTTGGCAGTGCTTTTCATGGCGAGCCACGAGCGACGAATGACGTCGACATCGTCATCGATCCGACGGCCGAGCAGATTGAGGAATTCATTGGACGACTGGATCCGAACTACTATGTGGATCGCAAAACCGCCGTTGACGCGGTTGCTCGCCGGTCAAAGTTCAACGTCATCGATACATTATCCGGCTGGAAGGCCGATCTCATTATCCGCAAGTCTCGGCCGTTCAGCCGCGAGGAATTCAGCCGACGCGCAACCGCCGATGTTGCGGGTCACGAAGTGTTCATTCTTTCGCCCGAAGATGCGATTTTGAGTAAGCTGGAATGGGCAAAAAAAGGCGATTCGGAACGACAACTGAACGATGTTGAGACGATATTGCGCGAGCAATGTGGGAAACTCGACATCCACTACCTTCAGAAGTGGGCGCGCGAGTTGGCCGTCGACGGCCAGCTCAATGAGCTGCTTGAGCGACAGAGCGATTGATTGGATACGCATGGTGAAATTGACGACCAACCTCGCACCGTGGTGTGCCAGTCAACGGGTGAAATGCCTTTTCCATTGTGCTGCGATGGGGATGTTCATCATGACCACGTTACTTTGCGCACGTCCGGTCTTGGCGGAGGAGAAGAAGGAACTGAGTGCCGAGCGCGCCTTCGGCTATCTCGTGAAAGTTTGCCGACTCGGGCCGCGGCCCAGCGGCAGCCGCGGAATGACCGAGCAGCAGAGGCTGCTTTCCGAGCACTTCGCGGCGTTCGAGGCCCGGGTCGAGTTCCAATCGTTCGACGCCGTGCATCCGCTCAACGGAAACCCGGTGCGCATGAACAACATGATTGTCGCGTGGCACCCTGAGAGTCGCGAACGCGTGCTGCTGGCATGCCATTACGATACGCGGCCCTTCCCCGACCAGGACCGAAAAAATCCGCGAGGCACGTTTCTCGGGGCCAACGACGGCGCCAGCGGCGTCGCGTTATTCATGGAGTTGGCACATCACATGAAGGAGCTCAAGCCCACCTACGGCGTCGACTTTGTCTTCTTCGACGGAGAGGAGCTCATTTACGGCGACCAGGGCAAGTACTTTCTCGGCTCCGAACACTTCGCCACCGAGTACTTCAAACATCCGCCCGAGCATAAGTACGTTTACGGCGTGCTGGTCGACATGATCGGCGATCGCGAGTTGAACTTGTTCCTGGAGAAAAACAGCATGAAGTTCGCTCCGCGGCTGACCGAGAGCATTTGGCGGACAGCCAAGGAGCTGAAAGTTGACGAGTTCATCCCGCGCAAAAAGCACGAGATCCAGGACGACCATCTGGCGCTCAACCAGATCGCCGGGATTCCCACGTGCGACATCATCGATTTCGATTACCGCCCTTGGCACACCACCGGCGACGTGCCCGCCCGCTGCTCCGGCGAGAGCCTGGTGAAGGTGGGCCGCGTGCTGCTGGCTTGGCTGAAAAACGTCCCGACGCCGGAATCAAAGTAGAGCGCCAAACAGAACGTCGAAGAAGCCCGGCTTTTTCGGAAAAGCCGGGCTTCTGAACGCGATTTTGTGAGAGGGCATTTCAAAACCCCTCTCCCCTCAGGGGAGAGGTTGGGAGACTTCGGCGAGCTCCCATCGGGTCTGAACGGCTCGGCTGAGCTCGTCGCAGGCCTCAGGGTCGAAGACAGTCGAGTCGAGGGGTGAAAACTTCGAGTGTTTCAATCAGACTTCGATCGCCTTTACCCTCCCCCAGCCCCTCCCTGGAAGGGAGGGGGGTCTGCGCCATTCTCATGATTCCAGGCCCGCTCGCTGAAGTCGCGCCGGAACTGGGCGAATGCCACGTGAGAGACGAGGCACGGTTTCGCCCACTGAGTCGGCCAATCGCGCCACCTGCTTCACAATGATTCGTCGCCGTTTGATCTCGATCATTCGTTGCGACCGCAATTCGCCCAGCATGACGGTCACCATTTCCCGCGTGGTGCCAATGACGTTCGACATCTCCTGGTGCGACAGCCGGACGTTCAAAAGCAATCCGTCGGCACAGCGCTCGCCGTATTTCTCCGCCAACTCCAGCAGCAGGCAAACCATTCGCTCGCGCGGCGAGCGGTACAGCAGCGATTTGAGGCGGCGCTCGATGCGGCGGCGCCGCAGCCCGATCAGCCGGGTCATTTCGAGAGAGACGGTCGGCTGCTCCGCCATCAGCCGCTGAATTTCCGCTCCGGAAATCATGATCACGTTCGACGGCTCCGTCGCCTCTGCGAACTCTTCGCGGTCGGCCGGCTCGAGAATCGCAAGTTCTCCGAACAATTCGCCGGGGTCGATGAACGCGAGAACCGATTGTTTTCCTTCCGAGGTGACGTAATACATTTTGACGCGCCCGTCGGCGAGCAACAGCACCGAGTCTCCCTGATCGTTGGGAAGGTAGACCAGCTCTTTCGCGCCGAATTTCCGGTACTTCGAACGGCTTTCCAGCCGTGCTAACTGCGCGGGGCCCAAGCTCCGAAAGACATCGCAGTTCTTGAG
Source organism: Planctomycetaceae bacterium (assembly GCA_040903115.1). Taxonomy (GTDB): domain Bacteria; phylum Planctomycetota; class Planctomycetia; order Planctomycetales; family Planctomycetaceae; genus JBBDVZ01. The sequence goes on along the minus strand of JBBDVZ010000074.1, from coordinate 2,365 downwards.
GTACCAGAGTTGGTTTACCATTCGCCCGGTTCCAGGTCGCCGTATTCGGCGCGCAGGTGCTTTCTATTCGGATGTCTCGCAGTCGGAGCCGCCGCATCCATGAGGGTCGCCGCCGCCTTCGCATTCGCTCAATGGCTTCCCGCTCTCGGACCCGTTTCCAAGCTTGCCCATCGACTTCGCGCACCGCGGGCATTTCGCAAGATGGGCCTTGAATTGGGCCTCGCGCGCGCCATCGAGCGTGCCGGCCGTATAGTCCTGCGCCAGCAGGCGCACGTCGGCGCACGAAAAACTGGCGGCGGTTTTGTCGTGCGGCAAGAGTTTTCCCGTGCCGACGGCCAGCGCGACTCCGGCGACCGCGAACAAGGCCATGCCGGCAAGCTGTGCGAAATGCCTTCGCCGCGCGCGAGCCGCCAGTTGCTGGCCGAGCCGGCGAAATTCTCCCGGCGGGCACGAGCTCCATCCTGTGGGGTTGCGCAGTTTTTGGTTCATGGGCCGGACGTTCAACCGATCAGACAGTGCGTTCGAAGACGTCGATCTCTTACCGCGGCGTATATGGCGGCTGGCCACCGCTGCATTTAAGCTTACACCAATTCGTCACAAACTCAATAAGAGAATGAAATCTTGCTCGCATCCGTCTACCGGCCCGTTTTAGAATGGCCCATCCTGTCGTTCGCAGCGCCAAGGCCTGGAATTCCGGAAGAAAACGCGAATGGACCCACACCCGATTGAATCGCAGTTCGAGCAAACGACCCACGAAATCGGCAAGGTGTTCGTCGGCCAAGACGACCTCGTCGAAGCCGTGCTGATCGCCTTGTTCTCCGAGGGCAACGTGCTGATCGAAGGCGTTCCCGGCCTCGGGAAGACGCTGCTGGTCAACACACTGGGGCGAGTTCTCTCATGCGAGTTTCGCAGGATTCAATTCACGCCCGACCTGATGCCCTCCGACATCACCGGCCACTCCGTCTACGACATGAACGAGCGGACGTTCACGTTCAATCGCGGTCCGATCTTTACGAATCTGCTGTTGGCCGACGAAATCAACCGCGCGCCGGCCAAGACGCAGTCGGCGCTGTTGGAGGCGATGCAGGAACGGCAAGTCACCGTCGACGGTGTCACCCACCTGCTCGATCGGCCGTTTCTCACCATCGCCACGCAAAACCCGCTCGAGCAGGAGGGCACGTACCCGCTGCCCGAAGCGCAGCTCGACCGGTTCATGTTCAAGCTGTTGATCGATTACCCGCCGCTCGAGCACGAGAAGGCCATCCTCGCGCAGTATGCCGCCGGGAAGGACAATCGCAACCTCGATGAGTTCGACCTAAAGCCCGTGATGAACGCCGAGGGTGTACGCCGAATTCAGCAAGACATTCGTGGCGTGATCGTCGAGACTTCGGTGATGGACTACATTGCCGCCATCGTGACGAAGACCCGCGGTTGGCACACGCTGGACGTGGGCGCCAGTCCGCGCGCCAGCGTCCACATGCTGCTGGCCGCACGCGCGATGGCCGCCTGCCGCGGCCGAAACTTCGTGATCCCCGACGACGTGAAGCAACTGGCCCCGTGGGTTTTGCGGCACCGGCTCCGGCTGCGCCCCGACGCCGAAATCGAAGGCATTAGAGCTGACGACGTCGTGCGCGAAGTGCTCGAAACAGTCGAAGCCCCGCGGCAGTGAGGATGTTATGATCTCGAATAAGAACGAATGCGCACGATTGAATTTGCGACATGAAACGGAGTCCCCCTCCCCCCCTCGCGGGCCTGCGGCGAGCTCAGCCGAGCGGGGAGGGTCGGGGTGGGGGGGCAAGGTACCAAAGACTTTGAACGGGGCCAGCGTCGAATATGCTGGGGGCTCACTGCGTTCGACCCCAAGCACCCGGCGCAAGAATGAAGGCGAAATAAACTAATTTCCCAGGATGAAAAGGAGTGACACATGAAGAGCGTGAGCGCAGCGATTATCGTTCTGGCTGGAGCGATTTGTTTTGGCGTGGGGGCGATGATCTCCAGCCCGACCCAAATCTCGCTGACGGAGGACGGATTACAGATTGGTCCACCGCCCTTCATCATGACCGCTCGCGGTATCTTGATGATCGCAGGTGCGGTGCTTGGCATCATCGGCGGGATTGCATGGTTTTTGGCGCAACGAGGCAAACCCGGCGATCGCTGATGACGCGGTCATCCCTGGTTCCCAAGCTCCGCTTGGGAACCCACTGTCTCGAAGCTCTGCTTCGAGTGACAAGGGGACGCGAAGCGGACTTCGGCGAGCTCGACTCGACTGTCTTCGACCCTGAGGCTCAGACCCGAAGGGAGCTCGCCGAAGTCAGTCGAGCCGAGCTTCGCGAAAATGCGTTCCCAAGCAGAGCTTGGGAACGAG
>JBBDVZ010000073.1:0-10004 GCA_040903115.1 Planctomycetaceae bacterium | reverse complement strand
AGCCCGGCTTTTTTGAAAAGCCGGGCTTCTCGAAGGTCTTCGAATGTCGGAAAAAGAGTTTGAGCTGTACCTGTCTCTGTTGAGCCGCTTTCTCCGGCTCAAATCGACCCAGCGCGGCGAGATTGCCGACGAGCTGCGCGATCATCTCGAGGCGCGGCTCGAGGAGTTGTCGCGCTCGGGTCTATCGCGCGAGGACGCGATTCACGCCGCCCTGGAAGAGTTCGGCGACGCCGCCGAGCTGGCCCATCACTTCACTCAAATCGCCCAACGACGGAAGAGGAGATTCATCATGCGTTGCACAGTGGGGACCGTTGCGGTGTTGACCGCGGGCATCCTTCTCACCACGGCTTTTTGGCCGGCCAACCAGGGCGTGCAACTTCCAATCGTTGCGATGGGGCAACCGGGAGAAAAGAATACCGGACTCGCAGCACTGACGGAAAAACAGAAATCGAAACCCCCATCTCCCAACCTCCGAGTCGATGAACCCCGCAACATGCAGATTGAGCTGGACCTTCAATCGCGGATCGACGTGAATTTTCCCGAAGTGCCTCTCAGAGACGCGATTGAGTTTCTCGCGGGACTCTACCAGGTGCCAATTTTATTTGACAAAAAGTCGCTGGAGGAGGCAGGGCTGAATCCCGACGCGGAACTTGTCCATTTGAAAGTTGATCAGATCAAATTCGAGACCGCACTCAAGCTCATGCTCGAGCCATTGCACCTCACGTACCGAGTTTGGGACGGCTTTCTTTTTGTCGAAACCCAGGAAACTGAGGCCCGTCATACGGAAGTGCAAATCCACAACTGCCGCGACTTGATTGACGACGGCGCTGGACACACTGCAGAATCGCTCATACGCGTAATTGTGAATCACGCTGACGGCCTCTGGGAGCAAGCCCACAATGAGGGTGGCACGATTACGGAGTACAACGGCCTGCTGATCGTCCGGAACACGCAACATGCACAGCGGGGCGTGATACGCTTTCTGGATATGCTGCGGGCGGCCGACAAAGAAGGCCCGATTCCCCGGTTTGGTTTGGACGTCGGTCGAGTTCGTTCGACAGGTTCACCGGCTCAAAGTCAGTCACCACGGGTCGAGAGTCGGCCTGCAGTCGTTCCCCAGATGCCCTCAGATGTTCCGAAGCCCAGCGATGCGCGGCCTTAAATTGCATTCACGGCGAAGGAAAAACACACAGCACGTGATTCAAAACGACTCGTTCTTGACGCTCTCGCCGCCGAAGTGATCGATCATTGTCCTGAATCGCCCTTTCAGAAAGAGGAGACGCATCATGCGTTGCACAGCGGGGACAGTTGTGGTCTTGACCGCGGGCATCCTTCTGACCATGGCCCTCTGGCCGGCCAACCAGGGCGTGCAGCTTCCGCCCGTCGCGATGGGCCAGCAGGAGGACGCGAAGAAAGAGGAAGCGAAGAAATTACTGGAATCCCCTTCAAAAAATGTGCAAAAACACGTTTTACCCGGTGATGCGATTACGCCGCCAAGAGATGAACGTTTCCGAGCCGTCGAAGAAAAGTTGAAAGAGCGGATCACCGTGAGTTTTCCCGATGCGCCCCTCCAAGAGGCGATCGAGTACATCGCCCAACTTACGAACGTCGACATCTTGCTGGATAAAAAATCCATCTTGGAAGCTGGCGGAGATCCTGAAGAGATCATCAATCACAATCTCGCCGACTATTCGTTGAGTACCGTGCTGAACCTTGTCCTCGAACCCTTGCAGCTTACCTATCGCATTTTCGATGGGATTTTGATCATCGAGACGAAAGAGAAGGCCCGCCAACAAATGGAGGTACACATTTACAATTGCCGCGACCTGCTCGAGGGAGTCGAGGAACGGATCGAAGCGGCCAGCATGAGAGCTGCTGACGCCCTTCGGGGCCCCGGAGGCGGCAAAGGATTTTTCTCGTTGGCCGACGAGAAGCCGACAAAAGAATCCAAGCAACCTGCGAAAGGGTCCGAGGACTCGAATCCTTTCACAACAATCAAACTCAGCCCTGAGCAGATGCTCATTCGAGTGCTCGTTCATTCGGCAAAAGGTCCGTGGGAAGAAGTGCACGGCGACGGGGGGACGATCACCGCTTTCGACGGACTTCTCGTCGTGCGCAACAACCAGCAGGCGCAGCGTGACGTGCAAATGGTGCTCGACATGCTCAGGGCCGCCGACAAGCAAATTCCGGCTCGCTCACCCAGTGCCGCTCCGGAACCTCCGGCGATTGAGCCGCCCCCGCAGATAGATGCTCCTCCGGAGTTCCGGCCGAGCTAAAAATCACTCGAAAAATCCAAAAAACAATTCAAACCCCCCGGGAAGGCCTTCCGTGGGCTTTTTTGCGCGCCGAACTCGCCCCGAGGGCGGCGCAAGATTTGCCGGTTATTCCGCGTGAATCGCGACTTCCGGTTTCGTGATTTTCCCTGTTGCGCCGGTTGTCTCACTGCCAATCAAATCGTTAACGCATTTTTGCGGGGCGTGCCGATTCTCAGGACGCCGGACCATCGGGCGGCACGGGCCAAGGTGCGTCTTCACTGGACGCTGAGGCCCAATCCGGTCGTGTCGACGATAGCGATTGCGCAAGACGCGGCCGCTTTGCGTCGATGGCTGGAATTACCGCCAGACAGATTGTTGCCTGGCGACGGAGTCGCCGTGCACACGCGTTCGCCAGGCCCTCGTTTGACAGAATGAGTTTGCGTATGAGGCGCGCCTTGTCCCGATGGGGGGATCGCCGAACATCGGCAACCGGTCACAACATCGTCGCGGTCCTCATTTCTGCCGTTGCTTTCGGCCTGTTGGAAATCAATTTCGACCCGCTGCCCGTAAGCATCGATGCGGCCGAAACCGCCATCGACCTCAACCGGTTCACCCAGGTTGCCTCTCCCATGCTGATGGCCGGGCTCATCGGGCAGCCGGCGCAAGCCTATAGCGGCTCATCGGCGCGTTCGGTCGATCTCGAGCCGGTGGAAGAAAACAATGACCGAGCGCTCGCGCAACGAAATGTGCGGATGCTCGAAGAGGCCGTCACGTATCTGCAGGGCGTGTCCGATTACACCGCAACGTTTTACAAGCGCGAGCTGGTCAACGGGTCGATGGGCGAAGGCCAGGTGATGCACCTGAAGCTCAGGCATCAGCCGTTCAGCGTCTACATGAAGTGGATTGTCGGCGACAAGGGGCGCGAGCTGTTGTACGTCGACGGCGAAAATGACGGCAACATGCTGGTGAAGGTCGGCGGAATCCGAGGCCGGCTGCTGCCCTGCATCAAACTCGATCCGAACGGATCGATGGCGCTCCGCGAATCACGGCACCCGGTGACCGACGTGGGCCTGCTTAAACTCACTTCGATGTTGCTCGAACATCGCCGCCAGGAACTTGCCGCTCCTGAATATCAGATACGGTGCCGCTATCTGCCCAATCAGCGAGTCGACGGCTGCGAGTGCTGCTGCTTCATCTTCGACTTCGCCACTCCCAACGTCCGCCCGCCGTATCGGCGATCGGTCCAATTCTTCGAGGCTCAACATTTCATTCCCGTCCGCGTGATGAACTATGGCTGGGAAGCGGGCGCCGAGCCCGATGAGCAAGCGCTCCTCGAACAGTACGGCTACTCCGACATCCGCGTGAATCAAAGGCTTGCGGACGCCGACTTCGATCGAACCAACGCCAAGTACAGCTTACGCCGGTAAATGGCTGGCGGAGCTGTCGAACGCTATCGGGTGGCACCCGGTGCCCGGCGTCGGTACGATATGATGGCACCCTTCCCAGCCTCAGCCGTTCTGGAGCTTTGTTCATGAGCCTCTCCCCCGTCCGCATTCGTGCACTTCTGACGTGCTTGCTTTTGGCATGCGGAGCAGTCGGTGGCATGTCGCAGCGGTCCGAGGCTGGGGGACCGGAGGACGGTGGGCGATTCTTTTTCACGTCGCAGGGCAAAACCGCCATCATCCATGCCGATGGGACCGGGCTGCGGTATTTCGAGTTCGACGTTCCCGGCCAGGCAACGTGGCAACCCGGCCCGCTGTTTTCCGACGGACGCCGCGTGGTGTTCCTGAGCATGGAGCCGCGTCGCGACGGACCGGGGAAGCCGTTCGACGAATACTACACGCAAACGCCCACGCACATCTGGGTGCACGATCTGCAAAGCGGCTCGCTCGACGAACTCTGCACAAAGGAGCGAATTGCCCCGTTCGAGACGCCGGCTTTGCTGGTGAGCGATGATCGGCTGCTGGTGCAAGTCGTCAAAGACAAGGTCGGGCGGGTTGTCAGCATGCGGCTCGACGGCAGCGACCCGCGCGACTTCACCAAAGCCGGCGAAGGATTGCCTTATGGTTTCAGCCTGAGCCACGACGGCAAGCGGGTGGCGTTTCACATTGCGTCGAACGAAGGCTACCAGGTTTGGACGAGCGATCTCACGGGTGAGAACCGTACCAAGATCATGGGACAGCCGAGCCACATTTATTTCGGCACGAGTTGGTCGCCCGACGATCAGTGGATCGTGTACGTCGATTGCATTCCGGGCCAAGACGGCGGCCACGATTGGTGCGACGTCTGCATCGGCCGGGCCGATGGCAGCGAACATCGCGTGCTGACCTCGGGGATGGCGATGTGGTTCGCGGCGACGTACGGTCCCCCTGAGGCCCATGGAGGCGGTTCGAATCTTCCCGCCTGGACGCAAGACGGCCAGATCCTTTTTCCCCGCCGCCTGCCGGGCTCGAAAGTGCCGTGGGAATACCAGGGGAACCGGCCCGATCAAGACCACTTCAACCGCGACTTCAAACCGGAACTGGCAAAAGGGGGCGTGGGAATCTGCCGACTCAATCCGCGCGACGGCCAAGTGACCGAACTTACCCGAGCCCAAACGGCGGTTTGGGACTTTCGCGCGAGCGAATCGCCCGACGGAAGACAGGTCGTGTTCTGCCGCGCCGCGACAGGCGACGTGCCCGCGATCTGGGTGATGGATGCGGATGGCTCAAATCCGCGCCAGATCACCAAGGGGGTCGACGACAAAGGCGTCGATCATCCGCGCTGGCTGCCCGCGATTGTTGTGACGCGCTGATCGAGCCGGTGGGTTTAACCCACCGGTCCGGTTCGCGCACAAATTGGATGCCGCGAGCAACATGGACAAGGCGGGTTTGATTGGCGTTGGCCGAAGACCGCGGGGTTGAACCCCGCGGCTCGACAGATGCCCGTGGCACTCGCCCCCGTCTGCTCAGGCCGCTGTCTTCGCCGAACGTTCGGCAGTGGCTGACGAGTTGGCCGACAGGCATTCCCGTAACACCTGTACGTAGCCTCGCGTGAGATGGGCCTGGTTACGGAACTCGTCCGTTTTCAAGAGTTCCTCGTGCAGTGCCGGCAGGTTGTAGAACGGCACGCTCGGGTACAGATGATGATCGAGGTGGTAGCCGATGTTCTTGGGCGCGATGAAAATTCGTTCGATCCAATTCGCGTACGTGGTGCGAGTCTGGCGAAACATGTGGCTGTAATCGAGCGCGTAGTGCTCGGCGATGGTGCGCATCCGCAAGACCACCTTCAGCCAGGTCAGCATGGGAACCATCCAAAAAATCAAATACGGAATCCACAAGCCGAAATACGTGAACGAGACGATGTACGTGAGACTGTAGACTTCGCGGATATAGTCGATCCAATCGCGTTTTCGCTTGTGGGGAAACGTATACCGACCGAACGTGCGATACTGATCGACGAACCGCAGCCCGAGGAAATCGAGAAGAAACATCAAGGCCAACCCGAGTTTCGTTTTCGGAAACTCCCACGATTGGTCTTTGCTGCGCAATTGCCAATCGGGGTCGTCGTCGGTGTTGGGGGAGCGATGATGCGGGAAATGATGCTCGCGATAGTTTCGCATCGCAATGTGCATCGGCCAGGCGGTGAATAATTCCGTGAAAAAGTCGTTAGCCACTCGGTTCTTCAATAGCCGGTAGTGAGCGCCTTCGTGCATGAGGATCGACAAGGCGTGCTGCCGACTGCCAATGAAGACGATCGTGAACAAGTACGCGGGAACGGCGGCGTAGACGTTCCAGTGAATCACCTGCCAGCAAGCAACGGCGCAGGAAACCATCAACAGCCATTCCTGCAAGATGCTGCCCATGCTTTTCCACGAGTTCAACGTCGACAATCGCCGAACGGTGTCGATGGCGAGCGGCTTGCTCCACTGGGCGACGGGCGCGTCCGAGTCGTTCACAACCGATGGATTCATAGCCGTTGCTCGCACAGACTTTGACGGCAGGGCGCCGCGAGAATGAATGGGGGTTCACCACACGGATTTGCAGACCGCTTTTGCCCCTCTCATCGACATCCCGGACTGCCCGACTTCGCGGAACATGCGGATTTTTGCCATATTCCCGCGATTGAGACGATTGCCGATTGCCCAACCATCGGCTTTCGCAGGGGGAAAGTGCGCGAAGGGACAACAGACACGGCGCCGGGTGCCACTGGCGCCCCGCCAGTGCTCTTCCCGAACTTGATACGGCCGCGTGTATTTCCATCCGCATCAAACACGACGATCCGAGCAAGGTGCACCCGGACGGCGAGTTCGCAAAGCGAGCGAGTTCTCACTCGAAAGCAGCACGGGCAAGATGCCCGTGGCACCGCCAGAGCAACGTCAGCTCTTCTTTTCCTCGCTCGTTGGTTCCTTCACCTTCTCGAATGAGTACCCGCCGGCGGCCGGGCGGTATTCCTTTGGCTTATTACCCAGCTTCTCGAGGAAAGCCGGGCATTGCTGGCCGATTTTGAGGATAGGCACCTGGCTGGGGCCCGGAATCGGCTCGTCGAGTTTTTCGTGGACATAGCTGATGAAAATGATGTCGCCCTTCTTCAGGTTACTCTTGCTGCGCTCGACGGCCGTCACCCGAGCTCGGGCAAAAACGTTTACCTTGGTGACACCTTGGCCGCGCGTTCGGTCCGCCTTCACTTCCCGGACTTCGATGGTCAACGCTTCGGGCGCCTCTTTCTGCATTTTGGCATATGCGCTCGGCGGCAGTTCCGCACGGCCTTCATTCGCAGCAACCGTCATCGCAAAGAGAGAAATGAGCGAACCGACCGCCGCGCGATGCTTTGTTCGACGATCATACAGGCAAGTCATTCTGCGTCGCTCCATATCGCTGAACTGGAAGAGAAGAAAACTATCCACAGATTTACGCGACTCGACTGACTTCGCATCAGCAGGCCACTCGAAGCAGAGCTTCGAGACAGTGGGTTCCCAAGCGGAGCTTGGGAACCAGAGACTTCATCTTATCTGCGTCAATCTGCGAAATCTGTGGATCGCTTTGTGTTTCTTTCTCCGCGGTCCCGTTACCGTCGCGCGAGGCCGACGCTGGTTAGCTCTTCGGCCATCTCGGCTTCGGCGGCCAGGATCGGCTGCAGCAGCGCGTCGATCTCCGATCGTTCCGCGTCGGTCAGTTGGCGCTGCGGAGCGCGGGGCGGGCCGAAGTCGTGGCCCGTCAGCGTCATCGCGTGCTTCAGCAGGCTGATGTTGTAACTGTCGCCCGAGCGGGCGCGGTAGTCCTCGATCGGCATGATGATCTGCTGCAGGCGCAGGCCTTCGTCGTATTGGCCGGCTGCAAACGCGGCGTGCATCGCCAGCACCAGATGCGGGCAGACGTTTCCCGCGCCGGTGGTGAATCCGCTCGAGCCGGCGAGCATGTAAAAGGGGGCGAAGCGTTCGGCCGAACCGCAAATCCACTCGACGCGCCCGCCGTCGGCGAGCACCACCTTGCGGAACTCGTGCATGTCGTTGACCGCGTACTTGACGCCGACCACGTGCGGATCGTCCGCCAGGTCCAGCAGCAGCGCATCGCTGGGAATGGGACCCTTCTTGTAGATGAGCGCGGGCAGTTCGCAGGCGTCGAGCACCTGCCGGTAATAATCGTGAGCGCCGGCGTCGGCCAGGTAGGGATGCACGAATGGCATAAACATGATTCCCGTGGCGCCCGCGTCTCGTGCCCGCGTGGCAATCTCGATCGCATGGCCGATCTGCAGGCCGACAGCCGCAAAGATTTGGGCGTCAGCTCCCGAGCCTTCGCGCGTCGCGCGCACGATATCGATGACTTCGTCGGCCGAGAGGCCGTGAAACTCGCTGGTGCCCGCCGCGGGCATGAAGACGCGCATGCCGGCGGCATACATCCGCGCGGTATGTTCTATCTGCAGATCGTGATTGAGCCCATCCGAACGATCGTAGGCCGTCAAGGGAACGAGATGCACCGAACGAATCGTGCGTCGATCGAAATCGGAAATCATGGATGAGCTTTCAGCAAAAGAGCGATCAGCGATCAGCTTTTGCTTAGTTTTCAGTTTTCAGTGTTCAGTGCGACGTCAGCCTGCGTCTTCTTGCTGAACACTGAAAACTGAACACTGAACACGTTGCACGTTCCGCACTCCGCACTCCGAATTCCGCATTAGAAGAATTCATCTGCTTTTGTACGGCCGCGCGCGGGCGCGGTCAAGCCGGGGCCGTTCGTCGCGGGCTTTCGAGGCGATTCGCCGAGGCATACAATAGTTGTTGAAAACTCTCTGGAAGCTTGTTGGTTGTGAATTCACGATGTCCCGTACCGATCATAACGTCGACGTGCAAAGCCTTGCCGACTGCGTTTGGCTGGCCTGCGTGCTTGAGGCCAGCGCGCGGAAGCCGGGAAACGTGCACCCCGGGGCCTCCTTCGCCGACTTGACTTACGGCGACTTTTTGGCGTCAGCGCGCCTGATTGCGCCAATCCTCGCACGGGCCGCGCAAGTCGGCGTCGGCCCGACGGTGCTTTCGACCGTTGAAGCGACGCACGCCCGTGCTCCGCGAAACTCGAACTTGGGTATCGTACTGTTGATCGCGCCGCTGGCCGCGGTACCGCGCGACGAGTCGCTCGTCGATGGGTTGCCGCGAGTGCTGAATGGCCTGAGCCTGTCGGATGCCGATGCCGTTTATCAGGCCATCCGGTTGGCCGCACCCGGCGGAATGGGACAAGTCGAGTCACAAGACGTCATGCAGTCTCCCATCGTCACTCTCATCGAGTCGATGCGGCTCGCCGCCGACCGCGATACGATTGCCGCCCAATACACCAACGGGTTTCCAGCCGTCCTTGGGTTCGGACTTCCTGTCTTGGAACGAGCGACCGATTTCGCCGACAACTGGGAGCGGGCGATCGTCGAATTGCATCTGCGTCTGATGGCGGAAATCCCCGATACGTTGATTGCCCGCAAGTGCGGGCGCGAGACCGCTCAATCGGCCGCCGATCAGGCCGCCGCCGTCCTCGATGACGGTTGGCCCGAAACTGACGCGGGCCGGCGGAAATTTGCGGGCTTAGACCAGTGGCTGCGGGCTGACGGCAACCGCCGCAATCCGGGCACGACGGCCGACGTCGTTGCCGCGTGCCTGTTCGCGGGATTTCGCGAGGGCACATTGGCCGTGCCGGATCTTTCACGCCTCGACGGCTTCGATCTGTTCCACGGGCAGCCACTATGACGCAACGCCCTTCTTCGCAAAACTCCCAGTACCGCGTGCGCGTGACCAAGGACCACCTCGTATTCAGCGCCGCGCATTTTATTACATTCAACGGCAATGTGTGCGAGCGGCTGCACGGGCACAACTGGCGAACAGCCGTCGAAGTCGCGGGCCCGCTCGATGAGAACAGCTACGTGTTCGACTTCGTGGCGCTGCGCGAGGCGCTCGCGGGCATCGTCGGCGAACTCGACCATCGCATGTTGCTGCCGGCGAAACACCCGTCAATCCGCGTGACGCAATCCGACCGCGAAGTCGAAGTGCGCTTCGAGGATCGCCGCTGGGTGTTTCCCCGCGAAGATTGCGTGGTGTTGCCGATCGAAAACACCACCGCCGAGTTGATCGCGCATTGGATCGGCGGCCGACTGCGCGACGTGATTTCGACGCAGAAACACGCCGACCGGTTGCAATCGCTGCAAGTGGAGGTGGAGGAGAACTTCGGCCAATGGGCCATCTGCACGTTGCCGCTGTCGCCGACGTGAGATGCAGAAGCCCCGCTTTTTAAAAAA
>JBBDVZ010000072.1:0-10056 GCA_040903115.1 Planctomycetaceae bacterium | reverse complement strand
CCCCCCCCCCGAACGCGGCTTGCCCGTCTCATTGGTCTTTGCGCCAACCCAGGGCATCGAGTCGTTTGAATTCGGAGTCGACGTTATTTCCCTTATAGAACGAGATCCAGCCGCGGAGTTGTTTTTTCTCGCCCGGCGCGCAGTCGGGGAATCGCGGGTCGCTGTGGATACAAGGGCAGGGGGGATTGGCCCACGCCCGCTGACACGGCTCCCAGGCGGTAATCAGCCAGCGGTTACCGCGCGCAGAGCGGCACGCGATATACGGTTCCGCGATGACACGGTCGTCTTTGCCGACAGACGCAAATTCCGGTGCCGCCTTGAGCATGATGCAGTTCTGTACGGTCAGTTGTTTCAGTGTTTCATCGGAACCATTTTCGAGCCACATCTCCATCCGCACGGCGTCGCGAGCGGGCATGACCTTCGTGCCAAAGCGAACGTTATTGGGCAGCTTTCGCTCGAACGACAGCGCGCCGTCGCTGCTCCGCGACCATTCGAGTTTTTCGAGGTCGATGGCCTGCTTCGTCCACATGGTATCGACGTGCGTGTGCGCCAGGTACAGCAAGCCATGCGTCTTCTCGTCGTTGCGGCGAATGGCCTCCGGGACGTCGACCACGACATAGCTGGTTTCGTCCCACGGAAGAAACAGGCTGAACTTCGTTTCGCGCTGCGGGCGAATGGCTCCATCGAGAAACCCGGTGCGCGGATGGCGGCCGCCGGGGTAGGGCAGCACCAGCAATGGAGCATCGTCGTTGCGGCGCGGCCGCGTCTCGGGACGAATATCGAACCGATTCAACGCTTCGACAATTTCCTCGGCTGACAGTCCGGTCGCTGAGCGGATCTCCGGCACCGTGTAATTGTGATACCAGACCATGTTCTCGAGCCAAGAGCGCAGGTCGTCGTCTGACTTCGGACGGCGAAAATCGTCGCGTGAATACCCCGATTTGATCGCCGCCTTGCGATCGTCGACGACGCCCAGCGGGTTTTGCGGCTTGACGGTTGTGTCGACGTATTTTTCCAGGTCGCGCGCGGCGACGACCGTGTAGTGGTTGTCGGCTAGGTACTGCATGTACTGTTCGAACTTCTCGACCGGCGAATGCACCCACGGATGGGCGAGATCGGGCACGCCGTGAAACTGCACGACGGCGATCCGCCCAAATCGCGCCTGTTCAACGGCGCGGCGGAAATCGTCGAGCGTCCAGTCAGGCCGCGCATCGCCGGCTGAAGGAATCAACAGGGGATGGTCGAGCCCCGGCTCGTAAGCAAACCCCTGGCCGTTTTTGTACGGATACTCGGGAGCCCCGCCGCGGCGAGCCAGCCGAAATCCCAACTTCGCCAATATCGGCAGCGCATCAGGCTCAATCGAGTTGCCGGGATAAGCGAAGCTCGTGGTTGGCGGGATGCCGTATTTGATGCAGCGGTCATTGATCACCTGGATTTGCTCGGCCAACTCGGCCAGGTTCTCCTTTTTGACCGACATGTGGTCCCGCGTGTGGTTGCCGATCTCAAAGCCGTCCTGGTGCAGCGTCGCGATCTCTTCCCAGGTCATGTAGTGCTGCTTGTTGGTCAGGAACTCGAAGCCCTCGGTAATAAAGAACGTCGCCCCGAAACCATGCTTCTCGAGAATGGGCCGCACGACGGTAAAGTGCGATTTCACCGAATCATCAAATGTCAGGACCACAAGCTTGTCCGGAATCGGCTCTCGGGCGATGGCTTGCCGCGCGATCAGCAAAACGGCAAACAGGGCGATTCTGCCTGGCCATCGCGAGCAGACGTTGTTCGACATCCGAGGCACCTTCGAAGAATGAGGCGAAAGTCGTCCCGAGTCCTACCGCGGGGATAAACCCCGCGGCTCGAGATCGCATTTGGCTTCCCTCTAGTGTAACCCAACTGGCTGCATGGCGGCCAACCGCCGGCGAATTTCGCGACAAATCCAGCCGAGGCCGCCGCGTGCGCATCGTCTTGGACGTTACCGGGGACACGATGCTATATTGGAATCGCGAAGTGCCGTCGCCGCATAAAAGCGAGGGAGATTTTCCAATGGCGAGAATTCGGCAGACGCGCCGCGGATTTTTGAAATCGTCGGCAGCGACCGTCGCCGCTGGTTTGGCCGCACCCGCGGTCTTTGCAGGCTTTGCACCGGCCCCCAACGTGTCGCGGTCGGCCAACGAGCGGTTTCGCATCGGCGCAATCGGCATGCGCTATCAGGGTTCAGTGATCGCCGAAAAAGCACAGGCGCATGGCGATATCGTCGCCATTTGCGACGTCGATCGACAAATCGCCGAAAAGGCGCGCGCGCAGTTCGGCGGCAAGGCCGACCTGTACGAAGACTATCGCGACATGCTCGCGCGCGACGACGTCGAAATAGTGACCATCGGGGCGCCCGACCATTGGCACGCGGCGATGGTCGTCGACGCCTGTCGCGCAGGCAAAGACGTATACTGCGAAAAACCGCTCACACTCACCGTCGACGAAGGCAAGCTGCTCACACGCGTGGTGCGCGAAACCGGCTCGGTGGTCCAGGTGGGGACGTGGCAGCGCAGCGACTCTCGCTTTCGCCTCGCCTGCGAACTCGTGCGCGCCGGCCGCATCGGAACGCTGAAAAAGGTCACCGTCGTACTGGGCAAAAACGAGACGGGAGGTCCATTCCCGCTCGTGTCGCCGCCAGCGCATTTCAACTGGGACCTCTGGCAGGGACAAACCCCGGACGTCCCGTACATCAAAGAGCGCACGCACTACACGTTTCGCTGGTGGTACGAATATTCGGGCGGACAGTTGACCGACTGGGGCGCCCATCACGTCGATATCGCCCAGTGGGGCATGGGCCGTCAAACGACGGGACCGGTTGAAATTGACGGCCGCTGCAAGTTGCCGCAAGTCGCCAACGGTTACAACGTGGCCGTCGATTTCGAGGCCCACATGGTGTACGCCGACGGCGTAACGCTCGACGTCTACGACTCGCCGCGCGGCGACTATAACCGCAACGGCATCATGTTCGAGGGAGACGCAGGCAGGCTGTTCGTCAACCGCGGCACAGTGGCCGGCAAGCCGGTCGAAGCTCTCGAACAACGCCCGTTGCGGCACGAGGACTTTGTGCTCTACTCTCACGATAATTTCGAGCGACCGGAGCGCGCGGGAAAGCTCGACGCAATCATCAACCACATGGGGAACATTTTCGATTGCGTGCACAGCCGCCAGACACCCATTGCCGACGTCGCCAGCCAGCATCGCAGTGCCACTGTCTGCCACCTCGCCAATATCTCGATGCGCCTCGGCCGAAAGCTGAAGTGGGATCCCGAGCGGGAACTCTTCGTCGGTGACGCCGAGGCCGACACATGGCTGGCGCGCGAACAGCGGCCGGGGTTCGAGATTAAAGCGTAGCTCCAGCGCGGAGCGTGGAACTCGGAGCGCGGAGCAGGTTTTTCGTTTACCAAACGAGCCGGCGGGCTTGACCCGCCGGTCTTCGGCAACGCGGCAAGAAGGTCGCACGGACCGCGGAGATGAACCCCGCGGCTCACGCCGGGTCGCACTTTCCATTGGGGAACTGGCGGAAGCCGGGGCCGGCGTCGGGAGGAGCGATCGCGTATAACCGCACGCGGATCGGGTTATTCGCCACCAGGCCGTTTACGGTGATAAACCCCGGGGCGTTCGCGGTTTCCGGGACCGCGTCGGGAAGCGAGGTCCAGGTGAACCGGTCGATCCGTTCGAAGCGATCGCAGAGCGCGCGCAGGTCGAACTCGAAGTTGGCGTGGCGACTTGCGCCGTCCGCCTTGCCGCCCACGAGCTCCGTGCGCCCAAGATACAGTCCCACATTCCAACCGTCTTCGTCCAGCCGGCAGTCGAAGCCGACGCGGGCCAAGTCTGCGGCCGGATCGAACAACTCGGCAACCTGTTCAATGAAGCGGGTGACCCACTGGGGACGGACGTCGCGGTTGTTCCGTTTGGATCGGTTAAGCTCGACCTGCTTGATGAGGTGCTGCACGGGAATGTGAGAATGCGTCAAGGGTTGTCTCCGGCGGGTTCGTCACAGTTGCGGTAGTGTGTGCTAGAGACTGGTATCGGGGGTCGGGCGAAAACTTGATGACGGAATTGCCGCCATATTTCGACTTCGGCACGAGTGCCGTTGCGTCGGACTCAAAGTAGCGACGACGCCGCATCGGTGCGCATTCACCGCTGATACCGGCGGTTGCAGTCACGCGGATTAGAGCGAGAATCGCTCAAGTGGGCCGCGATGTGCGTGATTTCGGCCTTCGATACCAGGTTCCCGCGAGCAGATTGCGGAACATACGATCAAAGGCTGCTCTAGGCTTGCATGGTCCAATGGAAAGCAATGTACGACAATTGACACCACCGTTGGGCGCTTTAGAATCGGGGGTTTTCCCGCCTGCCCGCGAGATTTTTCGTGCACGAAGCGATCCGCAAGGCCGACGTCCTGATTGAAGCCCTGGGTTGGATCCGGCGGTTTCGTGGACGGTTCGTCGTCACCAAGCTGGGCGGCAGCTCGATCGACGATGCCGCCGCCCTCGACAGCTTCCTTACCGACCTGATCTTCATGGAGACGGTCGGCATGAAGCCGATTCTAGTGCACGGCGGTGGCAAGGCGATCAACAAAGCGATGGACGATGCGGGCATTGTGCCTAGGTTCGTCCAGGGGCGTCGCTACACCGACGAGAAAACGCTGGAAATTGTCACGCGCGTGCTGGCCGAAGAAATCTGTCCAGCCCTGGTCGAGCGGATTCGCGCGCTCGGCGGCCAGGCCGAGGGGTTGAGCTACGCGACGGTCAATTGCCTTGTCGGCGAAAAGCTGACGCTGCGCTCTGATGACGGCCAGCCGCTCGACCTTGGCGCCGTCGGCGACGTGGTCGCAATCGATGAAAAGCGATTGAAACAGGTCGGCACGGCCGGAGCGATCCCCGTCATCCCTTCGGTCGCGCTCACCAAAGACGGCCAGAAGTTAAACGTAAACGCCGACACCGCCGCGGCCGCCGTCGCAAAGCTGCTGAAGGCCGAAAAGCTCGTGTTTTTGAGCGATGTCGCGGGAGTCTTTCGCGATCGCAAAGATCCCCAATCAAGGATTTCGCACCTTGATGCGGCCGATTGCCGCCGCCTGATCGCCGACGGCACAATCGAGTCGGGCATGGTGCCGAAAGTCGAGGCGGCCCTGGAAGCATTGGCGGCGGGCGTCGGCAAGGTCCACATCGTCGACGCGGCCATGCCGCATTCGGTATTGTTGGAAATCTATTCGAACATTGGAGTGGGTACTGAGATTGTCGCGTGACCCACGGACGGCTGTCCGTGGGCTTGTTGTGAACCAGTTCGGAATTCGAGTGTCTTAGCCCTTTTGATCTTCTTAATCTTCATCGTTCCATTGGAGGAGCCGATTTTTGAAAACCGCTGCCAACCTCTCGAGCGAAGAGACCATCGCGATCTTCGACAAGTATGTCATTCCGAACTACACGCGGTATCCCATCAGCCTGGTTCGCGGCGAGGGCTCGCACGTCTGGGACGCCGAGGGACGACGATATCTCGACCTGTTTCCCGGTTGGGGCTGCAACATTTTGGGCTATTGTCCGCCGCCGGTCGTGAAGGCCATTCAGGACCAGGCCGCGCGGCTGATTCACGTGCCAAACACCTGGTACACCGAGCCCCAGGGTGAGTTCGCTGAATTGCTTTCGACGCACGGGTTTGGCAAGGCGTTCTTTTGCAACAGCGGAGCCGAGGCGGTCGAGGGGGCGATCAAGCTGGCGCGGCTGAACAGCTCGGAAACTCGCCGCAAAATCATCACCTTCGAGAACAGCTTTCATGGTCGGACGTATGCGGCCCTCACCGCAACTGCGCAGCCCAAGTATCAGGAGGGGGTTGGCCCGCTGGTGGCGGGCTTCGGCTACGCACCTTTCAATGATCTGGACGCGATAACAGCCCTGGTCGATGAAACGACATGCGCCATCATGATCGAGCCGGTGCAGGGCGAGGGCGGCGTCAATATCGCCGACAAAGAGTACCTACGCGGCCTGCGGCAACTTGCCGACGACAATCACTGCTTGCTCATCTTCGATGAAGTTCAAACCGGTATGGGGCGCACGGGAACGTGGTTCGGCTACCAGCAGTCCGGCGTGCAGCCCGACATCATGACGCTCGCCAAGGGGCTGGCCGGGGGGGTCGCTTGCGGCGCACTCATTGCCAGCGACGAGGTTGCCCCCAGTCTCAAACCCGGCAAGCATGCCAGCACGTTCGGCGGCAACCCGTTGGCGATGGCGGCCGGCGTTGCCACCGCGCGGATGATCGAAGACGAAAACCTGCTCGAAAATTGCCGAGAAATGTCGAGCCGGTTCCGCGCGCACCTCGAAAAACTCAAAGATGAATTGCCGATCATCGACGAGCTGCGGATTTCGGGAATGATGATTGGCGTCGATCTCTCGATTCCGGCGACTCCCGCCGTCAAAAAGTGCATGGAGAAAGGATTGCTCGTCAACGCCACGCACGATACCGTCGTGCGGCTTTTGCCGGCCATTAACATCGCAGCCGACGAGGTCGACGAGGGATGCGCGATCCTCGCCGACGTGTTGCGCGAGATGGCGGAAGACGCATAAGAACGTATTGTGCAACCCGTCTCCCCTTGTGGGGAGAGGTTGGGAGAGGGGTGAAGCGTTCGAGCGCTTCGACCCTCCCCCAACCCCTCCCTGGAAGGGAGGGGGGTAAATCCGTTAACGACAGCAACACTCATGAAGCACCTAACGACGCTATACGATCTCGATCGGGCCGACATCGTGGAGATCCTCGAGACTTCGGCCGAATTGAAACAGAAGTTTCTGGCGGGCGAGCGGCCGGCCCTGTTGCAGGGACGAATGCTGGCGCAACTGTTCGACAAGCCTTCGCTGCGCACGCGGGTGAGTTTCGAAGCGGCGATGATTCAACTCGGCGGCGGCGTGACGTTCTTCTCGAGTAAAGAGGCCGGCTTGCAGGGACGTGAATCGCTGGCCGACGTGGCCCGCGTTCTCGGCAGCTACTCGGACGTGATCGTCATGCGGACGTTCTCGCAGTCGCTGATCGAAGACTTCGCGCGCCTGTGTCGCTGCCCGGTGATCAACGGACTTTCGGACGATTTTCACCCCTGCCAGGCGCTGGCCGACGTCCTCACGCTGCGCGAGGTGTTCGGCGACTTGAAGAAAAAAAGGCTGGTGTACGTGGGCGACGGCAACAACGTCGCTGCGTCGTTGGCGATCATTGCCGCCCAACTCAAGCTTTCGATGACCGTCTGCACCCCGAAGGACTACGCGCTGAGCGACGAGTTTCTGGTGGATCTTAAGAAACGAATTCCGTCCGCCGACATCGCCACGTCCAACGATCCCAAACAGGCCGTCGCGAACGCCGACGTGATCTACACCGACGTCTGGGCCAGCATGGGGCAGGAGGCGGAGGCCGACAAGCGGCAACAGGTCTTCGCCCCCTACCAGGTGAATGCGGAGCTATTGGCCGCCGCCCCGCGACATTGCCGCTTCATGCACTGCCTGCCGGCGCGTCGCGGCATCGAAGTCACCGACGACGTCATGGACTCTCCGCATAGCATCGTCTTTCAGCAGGCGGAAAATCGCATGCACCTCGCCAAGGGCTTGATGGTCTGGCTGCTCCAACCAAAAACGGCGTAAGAGGATCGAACCGGACGTCGAAGAAGCCCGGCTTTTTCGGAAAAGCCGGGCTTCTGAACGCCATCTGACAGAGTGTTTAACACATGCGGCACGACAATCGGCAGTACGACGAATTAAGGCCGATCACAATCCGGCGGCATTTCACCCGGTCGACTCCCGGCAGCGTCCTCATTCAGGCCGGCCGCACAACCGTGCTGTGCACGGCCAGCATCGAAGAAGCTGTCCCGCCGTGGAAACAGCGCGACGAGATCCCAACCGGCTGGGTCACCGCCGAGTACTGCATGCTGCCCGGCAGCACGTCGCCGCGGAAACGCCGCGAGCGGGGCAGCGTCGATAGCCGCAGCAGTGAAATCCAGCGCCTCGTTGGCCGCAGCTTGCGTGCGGTGGTCGATATGACGGCCCTCGGCCCGCGAACGATCACCGTCGATTGCGACGTCGTCGAGGCCGACGGCGGCACGCGCACCCTGAGCATCACGGGCGGGTTCATCGCTCTGGTCGATGCGCTCAATTCCGTCAAGTCGCTGCTTCCGGCGGACCGCCCTGTGTTGAGGCAGAGCGTGGCGGCCATCAGCGTCGGCATTTTTGACGGCGAGCCGCTCGTCGACCTCGACTACCTCGAGGACAGCAAAGCCGAAGTCGACATGAACGTGGTGATGACCGGAAACGGCGAGTTTGTGGAAATACAAGGAACTGCCGAGTCTCGCCCGTTCATCCGAGACGTGCTGGACCGGCAACTTTCGCTGGCCGGTGCCGCAATTGCCCAGTTAACCGAGATTCAGCGAAAATCGCTCGGTGCGGAATGGCCTCTGGACACGTCGGCAGCGAATTGCTAGCATGCCCGCCCTCATCTCCTTTCAGTCCACAAAACCCCGGTGAAAAGCGATTTTTTGGGGCAATTGTCCCTCAGGAATGCCAATTCCGGCGTTCCGGTTTTCGGTGACATGCGCCTCGGTTGTTTTTCATCGCGCTATTGGCCAATCACGTTCAGAACGGAGTCTGTCGTGCGAAATCACAAGCGGATGTCGGTTGGGCGGGCCGCTCTGGCCGTTTTCGTGGGTTCCGTAACACTGGCTTCGTGGAGTTGGGGGGCGTCGACTCGCAGCATCGAGGCGGAACGCGGCAAGCAGTACCAACTGACCAAGGAACACGGTCCCTGGATGATTATGGTGGCCAACTTCCGTTCGGTTCGCGAGGAGGACCGCACGGAAGGAATGTCGCCGAAAGAGGCGGCCGACGAGCTGGTCTTCGAGCTGCGCTCCAAGGGCATTCCCGCGTATGCGTGTTCGCAGGGCAGCCTCAGCGCTCAACTGGGCGAGCAAGGAGCCATTCCGGGGCAAAAAGCCCGCGGTAAATACCGACCGCAGGAAGAAAGCATCACCGTACTGGCCGGAAACTACGAAAGTCCGGAAGACAAGGTCGCGCAGAAGACACTGGCGCACATCAAAAAATATCAGCCTAAGTTCATGCGCGGCGGCGAAAAGAAGGGCCGTTACATCAACAAGCTGTCGAACGGCGGCGTCTATCGCAAGACCCCCGGCCGGCCCGGTCCGCTCAGCGGCGCGTTTCTGACGATCAACCCGACTCTCACTCCCGAGGAGGCGCGACAGAAAAAAGGCAGCCCGCTGCTGGTCAAGCTCAACTCGGGCGGCGAATACTCGCTTTTGGAGAACCCCGGACAATTCACGCTCATTGTCGCTTCGTTCTATGGAAAGGCGGTGACGCTCAGCCGGCCGAACCGGATCAGCACCGTGAGCGGCGGTGCGGTCAACATGACTCCCGAAAACAGACTGCAGGCCATCAAAGAGAACTTCAAAGTCTCCGATGCCCTCGACAAGGCGGCCGAGGACGCTTGGGAATTGGCCAAGACGTTGCGCCAGACCCGGGGAATTCCGGCTTACGTCTGGCACGACGAGCACCGCTCGATCGTTACGGTCGGGTCGTTTCAATCGCCCAACGATTCGCGCATCAACGAGTGGGCTGAAAAGTTCGGCGCGAAAGTCCGACAGCACCCGGTGACCAAGCAAGAGATTCTGGCCGCCGAAGCCGTGACCATTCCGCAGGAGATCAAGCCGGGAATGAAACCCGAGAAGCAATGGATTCTCGATCCCGTGCCGAAGTTGATGAAGGTTCCGACGCTGTAGCGCCTTCTTCGTCAACGGCATTCAGCGCCGATGCAAGCCCACGGACGGCCGTCCGTGGGCTTAAACATTGATGGTTGACACGCGCCCGGACGTTCGCAAGACTCGTCGGGCATGACCATCTCGGCCGTTTCTCAAATCGTGCTCGCCAGCCGCAATCGCAAAAAGATTGGCGAGATGGCTGATTTGCTCGCGCCGCATGGCATTGACGTCAAAAGCGCAGCCGATTTTCCCGACCTGCCCGAGGTCGTCGAGGATGGAGCGACGTTCGCGGA
>JBBDVZ010000071.1:0-10078 GCA_040903115.1 Planctomycetaceae bacterium | reverse complement strand
GACGCTCTATCAAAATGGGGTTCAGAAGCCCGGCTTTTCCGAAAAAGCCGGGCTTCTTTGGACTTCTGTTAGATGCCCTACAGTCCTGCGGCAGCGTCGATCACCTGCAGCGTTCCCGGAGATTGTTTCTTCGGATCCTCGCCTTCTTTGGCGCTGCCGAAAACCGTGATGTACAGCTTGCCCTCTTTGTCGAAGGCAATGGCGGTGGGCTTGTCGAGGCTGAGCTTCTTAACCGGCTTGACTTCCTCGCCTTCAATCACCAGTTCGAACAGCCCCCCCTTTGTAGTGTCGGACCACGAGAAGTCGGTCCCGTACAGCTTTCCCGTTTTCGGGCTATAAGCCAAACCGGCGAGATCGCTCAGGTTCGCCTTGAGCTTCCTTTTCAATTTCCCGTCGGCCGGATCGTAAAAGGTCAACAGGCTATCGAGCGGAGGCGCTGCCACTTCACCCTGTTGGCCCACAACCAGCTCTTTTCCGTCCGGTGTGAACACAATCGGAACCGGCGCGTCGACTTCCGTGGCGACCTTGGTGGCAATCGTCGGCGTCAGCGCCCCCGGCTTCCCATCCGCAATGGCGGCCTTGGCAATCCAGCCCTTTGTGTCGTCGCCGTTGCACGTGACAAAAATCGCGCCCGCGCCCACCGCGACACCGTAAAAGTTCCCTTCACCCTGAGCCGATTGCTCGCCCGCCTTGATGGGGCCCAGCGTGAATGCCGCACTGTCCTCCTTGAACGGTTCGTGCGCCTTGTCCTCGGCATCGATCTTGTAGATGCGGACTTGTTCTTCACCGTCTTTGCGGCTGCCGTCGGCCACGATGAGATGATTGTCGTCCATGAAGGCCAGTCCCAGCGGGCCGACATTGTACATCGGTCCCTTGCCGTAAATGTCCGGCGTCGCCCATACCGAGTTGATGAACTCGAGATGGATCTTCTTCTCGCGATCTTTCTCGTTGGGTTTGTACCGATAGACTCCGTGCATGCTGGCGACAAACACGTCTCCCGTGCCTGGATGAACGGCCACGCCGCAGGGGTTCTCGAGATTCACGACGAGGACCTTCGCGGTGAGTTCCTGGGCATTGGCGGAAGCGGCAAATGCCGCGACAATCGCAAGACAATACAGCAAGTGGACTGGTCGGAGGCGTTTTGTGGGCATCGTTCTCTCGCTTTCTCCTGGTTGTCATGCACGGGACGATGGAGTGGGGGCCGACAAAATCGTACTGTAAGGCGGGCAGGAATGCAAAGCCCTCGGCGCGATTGCCGACCGCCTCGACCGACGCAATCGGCAATGCGATTGTGCCGACCGGCAATGATGCGTTTGGCCCTATTCGGGCAGCTTGGGCGGCTTTTCGTCCGGGTAGCTTGCGCTCGTGAGTCCTTCTTTCAGGAAGGTGACGAGATCGGCCTTGTCCTGGTCGCTCAACTTCAATGCAAAGATTCCCTCATCGAGGTAGTCGTTCGCAACGCCACCTTTCACGTAGTGCTCGACCACTTCTTCCAGGGTCTTGATGCTGCCGTCGTGCATGTAGGGCCCCGACCTTGCAACGTCGCGCAAGGTGGGGGTCTTGAAGCTGCCGCAATCGCCGGAAAGGTTGCTCACCTTCTGTCGGCCGATGTCCGGTTCCTTCGCGTTCATTCCTATTCCGGCGTTGTGGAAGCTGTTGTCGGTGAAGTTGTTTCCAGAATGGCATGCCGAACAGCTCGCCTTGCCGACGAACAACTTTAAGCCGCGCTGCGCCGACTCCGAGAGCGCCCCCGTCTCGCCCGCTTTGAACCTGTCGTAGGGCGCATCGCCGCAAAGCAGGGTTCTCTCATAGGCCGCGATGGCCTTGGCAACTCCTTCCGCCGTCGCGTCGGTGCTAAAGACCGCCTGGAACTGCGTGCGATAGCCTTCGATCTTGTTCAACTTCGCGACCACTTCGGGCAGCGTCATGTTCATCTCGATCGGGTTTTGAATGGGCCCCAGGGCCTGCGCTTCGAGCGTTGGCTCTCGCCCGTCCCAAAATTGAAAGCGGTTGTACGCCGTGTTGATGACCGTCGGCGCGTTTCGGCCTCCTTTTTTGCCATCGACGCCGGTGGCGAACTGCTCGCCGTTGCTGTAACCCTTCGCAGGGTCGTGGCAGCTTGCACACGAGACCTTGTTATCCCGGGACAGACGCCCGTCGAAATACAGTTGCCTTCCCAAGGCAACTTTCTCGGGCGTATGCGAATTGTCTTTCGGGTGCTCGACCGGCGAGAGTCCCCGCGGAATATCGCCCGCGCCGGCGGAAGCGGCCGTCAGCGTTGCCGCGACAAGCAGACACAAAACGCCGGCGGCCAATGACGCGATTGGCGGACACAGGCGGCAAGCCTGCGAACACAGGCAACTGGGAGTAAGTTCGGCTGGGGAATCACCCCGGACGTTGGAGAAACTTCTGGGCATGTTGCACATTCCTGGACGAGATGAATGGGGCGGGATGCATCAGTGGACTTCTATTCTTAAGAATGGGCCGGACCGCTTTCAAGTCTGCGCGGCTCTTGCGGCCCATTGTCGCCCGATCAGCCCGCGGAAAAAACGGGGCCAATCCCAGAATTCGATTGACAATCGGTTATTCGCTTCTTACCCTCATGGGTGCCAGGAACTTATTTGAGGCACATTCCACCTTTGGGAATGGTTTATGCGCATGGTGGTGCGTCACATGGTCCGAGTGTCACACGCAGTTGTGATATCGCTATTTTGCGGCGTTTGTCTTGCGCTTCCGACGACAGTCGAAGCCAGCATTCTCGCCGCGGGCTCGGATCTTGCACAGAATTCAATGAGTGCGCCGTCGCAGCCTGCAACTCCATCGGCCTTGCAGATTCTTGCTGAGATTCCGGCGGATCCCGACGTTTCTGCCTATCTGCCCGGTTCTCTCTCTCAGGGCAACAACGCCGCGGGTGTGGGGCAGGGGTCCTCGTCGAATCCCGGCCCCTTCGCGCAATCGGCAGCGGTCGAGAGTCCCGCTTTGAGGTCATCGCCTCAGCTTGCGTTTCGGCTCTGCGAGGCCGCGCTGGTCATTCCGTCTCCCCATTTGGAACGAGTTTTGAGACCGCCCCGGTCGTGAGCGCGCCGCTGTGCGCGCATTACGCGGCCGCGTCGCCATGCTGCATGCAGGGTGACGGCGGCTGGGCTTGTCTTTCAACATGGACTTCCAAATGAGGAGTAAGAACATGAAACGCTTTATCGCGTGCGCGGGAGCCGTGGCAATTGTCTTGTGCGGCTTCCAGCAAGCAAACGCGGTGATCATTCAGTCGACGTTTGACGCAAGCCTGGAAGGCTGGACGGTGACCGACGGCAATGAATCCTTCGTTGCCGCAGGCGGAAATCCGGGCGGCTATCTCGAGACGGTCGACAGCGCCAGCACATTCATGATTGCCAATGCCCCCGCGGCATTTCTCGGCGATTTGAGCGCGCTCGACGGCGGAACGATCGGATTTGACTCGATACTGTTGAAGGGGAGCGGCAGTCCACAAGCCCGCTTTGGCGAAATCGCCATCAGCGATGGCATCACGACCGTAACTCAGGATATCGCAGGGATACTCCCGACAGATTGGACGAGTTTCAGCGGGGCATTCACCGCGGCAGCCTTTAGTCTCGGCCAAGGTGCCTGGGACACGTTGCTTTCGAGTGTCACCAGCATTACGGTGATATTGGATGCCACTTTCGGTCAGGGTGAAAAACTCGGTTTCGACAACTTCTTTATCGAGAACGACGCTAACGGCGAGCCGGTAATCCCCGAGCCGAGCAGCTTGGCACTGTTAGCGATGGGAATCTCGGGGGCGGCGGGCTTCCGTTTCCTGCGACGTAAGAGAGAACCTTCGGCCTGACGTCGATTGTTGTTTCGATGAGTAAAGAAAGGCCGCCCGGCGAATCGCTGGGCGGCCTTTTTCATGCGCCGCTGCACTTTCCACCGGCAGCGGCCGGATCCGATTGGCCGGTTCACTTGTCCGTGTATGTTGCTATCCGCCCAGGCGTTCCTTACGATGATTTTCCCGGTGCTTCCATCCCCCGACGCTTCGGCAAGATTTGACGCCGAACGGAACGCAGGATGGCAATCCTCGGCTTCACCGGAATGGAAGATGTCGTTGCCGACCGACCGGATCAGGAGCGGGGGCGTGTATGCAGTCCGGCCGACTGAAGGGGGGCTTTGGCAGGTCGTCGATGAAGAAGATCGAACGGTCTTTTCAGGCTCAAAACCAGAGTGCGAAGACTGGCTCGACGCGTGGGAGAACCAGTCGCCCGAAAATCGCTCACTGAAGCCGTTTGCTTGGTTCCGGCAAGTGATGCGCGAAACGTGGGCGCGCTTTTTCAGGTCGACACCCGAATGAGACAATCCCGTCGCTGCGCCGCGAGCCAACGGCTTTGGCATGATTCGTGCATCACTGCGGTGCCGCGATGGCGGCGGTGTCCGACGCCGTCGAGAGTGCTTCGGTGAGAAACCTCATTTTCGGAGTTTTTGACGGGTTTTACCTTTAATATCCCATTTGCCCACGTTATGCTGTCGTCAAACTCACGACTAGACGTCCAGTTTGACACGGTCCGGTCAACAAGTCGAGAATATCGCCGACTCAGAGGTTGTTCTCGCTGGGTCGGTAAGAGCGCGACGAGAATGGAACTCGCGGCCGACGGAACGTGTCTAAGTTGGTCTGTTCGGTCAAGCGGCTTTGGGCGCGGGCCACAAACAAAGGAGTGTAGGCTGTGGTTCACGGCGACATGCTGCGATGGTGCGGTGACATAAAAGCTGCCGCCAGTTGCTGCATTCGACCGTCGCGGGTCGAAACTCGGCCTCGTAGCGCGACGGTCTCCAAATTCTCGATCCGCGCGTTACAGTTCGCCTACCCTTCCACGGTCGGATTGACCGGTTATTCGGTGGCTGCGTCCGCGCGCGAAGTGACGGAAGTCGTTGGGTGATTAGCTCAGGGGACTCAGCCGGCGGCGCCATCGGAGTGGTTATTCTACCGGCCGCCTGCCATCTCCGGACATTTTTTCAATTTGTCGGGACGGACTTTTCAAAACGGGTCGCCGGCGACATCCACGTTGAAATGTACACCACTGAAAGGAATGACGCTGGTGTCTTTCGGAGCCTGTATCGGGTTTTTACCAAACATCATTTCGGTATGTGAAAAAGATCGCTGGCAACCGCGCCCTGTGTCGACGCCGTGGGCTTCCGCGGCGAACCAATGCGGCATCGGTTTCAGCGACCTTGCCGTCGCACCGGCGGTCGTCGACCAGCTTATGTCGATGAGCCGCAGAGTGTGCACGTTGTTTCCAACAATCGGACCCATCGCGTCCGGCAATCGGCCCTACAACGGCTGCCAAACCGATCGGTTCGCGATGCACGGCGTATCGAGCTCACCACGCACATCCCGTGATCCGGTCAAAGGTTTCCTGTGTCAGTCGGTCGGCAATGCTTCACGGCTGTCCAAGTCGGCGGTTCGATTGACGTTTGTGCGGTGAACAGGCAAGGAGGCAGCTTCGAGACAATGGATCGTCGAGTCATATACTTCTTGGTGTTGTTGGCCGGTGCGGCCTGGGCATGGTGGGATGCCCTCGTCGTCATGGGAAATCGCTGGGCACGCGACCCGGAGTATTCGCACGGGTACCTGATGCCCGTCTTTGCCTGCGCGCTGCTTTGGATGCGGCGCAAACGGCTGGTGTGGCGGGCGGACCCGGGAAGCTGGTGGGGAGTCGGCCTCTTGGTAATTGCACTTGCGCTGCGCCTGGCTGGTGCACGCTTTTACATGGAATGGCTCGACGCGATTTCATTGCTGCCGGCGTTGGCGGGAATCTGCCTGGTCGCGTTCGGATGGCGCGTTTTCCGGTGGGCGCTCCCGATGGTGGCGTTCCTGGTGTTTATGATTCCGTTGCCGTTTCGAATCGAGCAGCACATTCAACACCCCTTGCGCCGCCTGGGGACGGTCGGCGGCGTGTATGCCATGCAGACGGTCGGATTGCCCGCGGTGTCGCGCGGCAACGTCATTATGGTGGGTGACGTGCAGCTCGGAGTTGCGGAAGCCTGCAGCGGTCTGAGCATGCTGATGGTGTTTATGGCGTTGACGTCGGCGGCAGCAATGCTCAGCTCGAGGCCGGCGTGGGAAAGGACCGTCATCGTTCTCAGCGGGCTGCTGATCGCAATCGCCGCGAACGTCGCCCGGATTGCGGTGACCGGAGTCTTGTTTGCCCTGAACAAGTCGGAGTTGGCCAACAGGGTGTTTCATGACTTCGCGGGCTGGTTGATGATGCCCTTTGCTTTCGCGCTCTTGTTCTGCGAATTGTGGTTGCTTTCAAAGTTGTTCGTTCAGGAGGAGCAAACCCCAGTGAAAATTGGACTCAAATGATTGCCGAAGCGCCCGTGATGTTTACCAAACGTCCGGGAGAAAGGCCGTGTTTGCAAGTCCAATGCTCCGAAGCAGGCACAACGTGTCGGCGGAACACGTGCCTTGACTTCTCCAAGATTTCCGCCGAGGCGACTTGACGCATTTTAATGCGTCAGGTCTCCGCAAGT
This sequence comes from Planctomycetaceae bacterium, assembly GCA_040903115.1. Taxonomy (GTDB): domain Bacteria; phylum Planctomycetota; class Planctomycetia; order Planctomycetales; family Planctomycetaceae; genus JBBDVZ01. The sequence continues at coordinate 3,559 of JBBDVZ010000071.1, read as the reverse complement.
TGAAGTCGAGAGATCAAATGCAAACTGCAAGCAATGGAACGCCCGCCGGAAGCCATCGCCGCGTCAACGGCGACGATGGCGTGCTCATTGTGCCGGGTCACGACCGCGTCGGTATGCACCAGATGTCCGAACCGTCGGCGGGATCGCGCTCCAGCTCGGTCTTAACGTTAAAGGCGGCATTGGCCGCGTTTCGCCGGCGTTGGTTCACCGCCTTGTCGCTGGGATTGATTGTGGGTATCGCCGCCGCCGCTGTCGTGTGGTTTGTCGTCCCTGCACGATACACGGCCTTTGCGGAGCTGCAGGTCAAAGAGGTGGCCGAAAAAATCCTGTTCGAGACGGCTGACAAGCAGTCTGCTTTTCGAACGTACAAGCAAACGCAGATGCGGATGGTGACAAGTCCGTTTGTGTTGTCGTCGGCACTGCGAAAGCCGGAGCTATCCAATCTCAAAATGCTCGAGCAAACCGGCGATCCGGTGCACTGGCTCGAAACCAAGATTGAAGTCACCAGCCCCGCCAGCGAGTTCGTCCGTATTTCGCTGGCCGGCGACGAGCCAAAGGAACTGGCGGCCGTCATCAACGCGGTCACCGAGGCGTACATGGAGGAGGTCGTCAATTCCGAGAAACTCAAGCGGCAAAAGCGCAAAGACAACTTGGAACAGGTCCATCGGGAATTTGACGAGACGCTGCGGACGCGGCGCGTGGCGGTGAAAAAGCTGGCCGAAGCACTGCAAACCAGCGACTCGGCGGCCCTCACCATCAAGCAGCAGATGGCCGCGGAGTACTTCGCGCAGCTTCGACGGGAGCACGCGCAGACCCGTTTCGAACGCATGCGCGCCGAAACGCAGTTGGCGGCCGGCTCGGGCGAACCGACGTCGGCCAGCGACGTCACGATTCCCGAAGCGCTTCTTGAAGCCAAGCTGGATCAGGAGCCGGAAGTGCTCAAGCTCAACGACCGCGTGCTGACGCTCGAAGAGCTGATTCGCAAAACGCGCCAGACGGTCACCAACGACGATCACCCGCTGCTAGGCCAGTACCGAAAGGAGCTGGATGACGTTAAAGCCCAGATTCAGGACGTCCGGGCGAAGATACGACCGCGAATCATTACGCAAATCCAGTCGTCGGCCACCGCCGTCGCCGAGTCCGACGTCCATCAGCTCAAGAAACGCGTCGAGGTGCTGAAGGCGCAAGAGACCCAACTGGAGGAAGAACTCGAACTTCAGCAATCGCAGCAGAAGCAACTCGGCGTTTCGTCGTTCGAGCTCGAGTCGCTCAAAAAAGAAATTGAGCAAATCGAAACCATGGACAAGCGAATCACGGAGGAGATCCAGCGGCTGGGGATCGAGCTGCAAAGCCCGTCGCGAGTCCTTTTGCACCGGCCCGCCGAAATCCCAAAATTGCCGGCCATCGAGCAGAAGTATAAGCTCACCGGTGTCGCCGGAATCGGCTTGTTCCTGCTGGTGTGCGGCGGGATCGTGTGGATTGACATGAGCGCCCGCAAGATCAACACCGCCGACGACGTCATCGGCACGCTGCATGTTCCCATTCTCGGTTATCTGCCCGAGCTGCCGCGGTCGTTTAAGCACAACAACGACAACTCGAGCAACGGGCGATTCCTTTCCGTCCAGAACCACTGGATGGAGTCGGTCGATTCGACGCGTGCGATTTTGCTGCACGACGCCGACCAGAGGTCGATGAACGTGGTCATGGTCACAAGCGCCATCTCGGGTGAGGGCAAAAGCACCCTCTCATCGCAATTGGCGTGCAGTTTGGCGCGGTCCGGCCGAACCACGTTGCTGGTCGACGCTGACGTCCGCAGCCCCAGTCTCCACACGATGTTTGACGTTCCGCTGTCGCCCGGTCTCAGCGAGCTGCTTCGAGGCGAGGTCGAGGACCATGACGTTATTCAACGCACTCAGCACGATGGTTTGTTTATCGTGACGGCCGGTCAAATCTCTGAAGAAACGTTGCGGTGTATGGCCCGCGAGCGCACCCAGCCGATCTTCGCGCGGTTCAAGACCGAATTCAGCTTCGTCGTCGTCGATTCGCCGCCCGTGTTGCTGGTGGTCGATGCGCTCTTGATCGGCAAGCACGTCGACGCGGCCATACTTGCAGTCCGGCGCGATCTCAGCCGCAGCACGAGAACCGCGGCGGCCTGCCAGCGATTGACGGCCGTAGGAATTCCCGTGCTGGGCTCGATTGTCATCGGGGTCGATCAATCCTCGTCGAAGTACGGAGGCTATTACGGTTACGGATATGGTTACGGCTATGGCAGCCGGTCTGCAAATCAAGAGGTTGACGAAGCGCGCACGTAGGCAAACGGTGCATCGGAGCCCGGCGGTTGGGGCTCGTCGCCGCGAAAACTTCGACCGCGTTGGAACCGTTAAGTTTTTGCCCTGACAGCACTCAATGGGACTTTCGCAGGCATGAACGTTCGAGGCATCATCTTGCCCGCGGTGGCATTGATTCTGGTGCTTGGCGCCGGAATCGTTCACGGCGTCATGTCGGGCCGGTGGGGTCAACCGGACGACCTTCGTGCGGTTGCGTCGCGGCTCGACAGCGTTCCCGTGACCGTCGGCGACTGGTCGGCAACGACCTCGGAGATTCCCGACGATCAATTGGCCAGAGGAGAGATCGTCTCGTATCTCTCGCGTCGCTATGTGAATCGTTCGCGGGGGACAGCCGTCACCGTTCTCGTCGTCATGGGACGACCGGGACCGATATCGGTCCACACGCCGGATGTGTGTTTCCGAGGCGCCGGATACGAGTTGGCACGACCTGTGACGGACCAGTCCGCAGATTTTGCAGGCGTCGGCCGGTGCGAGTTTATCGTGGGCGATTTCACCAGGCCGTCGGCGGCGTCGCCGGAGCATGTTCGCGTGTATTGGGGCTGGAGCAGCGACGGTCACTGGAAAGCACCGTCGAACCCCCGGTTCGAGTTCGCCGGCAAGCCGTTTCTTTTCAAGCTGTATGTATTGCGGACCGCCCACGCGCAAAGTGAGTTGACAGACAACGACGAGTGCATGGGATTTTTGAACCAGTTCGCCCCGTCCTTTCAAAAGGCAGTTTCGGCGGCGAGCGAGGAGCTGGCTGAGAATTAACTGGCGTGATCGGGGTTCACATTTTGCGAGCTAATGAAGAGCAGGGGTCGGCGGCAGCTCGCTGTGGCTTGGAGAGCCACTGCCGCCACAGAGTGTCCGATTCAAGGATGGATGTCCGCGACCGAGTCGCGCCATCCAATAAACAGGAAGTGTCCTTGCAATGAGTACAAAACCGACAACGCGCGGGCCTGTGAACGGCGGGGTTATGCAACGACGAAGCGACAGCAACGATGTAATCGTCGAGGAGGAACCGATGATTGTGCCGCGAAATCCGCGCTGGCTCTGGCTCAAAACGACGGTGGAGATTGTGCTCGCATTTCTGCTGCTAGTGCTATCGCTGCCGGTGATTTTCCTTGCCGGGTTGATCGTGAAGTTGACGTCGCCGGGATCTGCTTTGTATTGGCAGACCCGCGTGGGGCTGCGCGGTCGGGAGTTCAGGCTGTGCAAAATCAGGACGATGG
>JBBDVZ010000070.1:0-10128 GCA_040903115.1 Planctomycetaceae bacterium | reverse complement strand
GACCGGGATTGCCCGAGTGCGCGGGACAATGCGAGGGTATCTTCTTTTGACGGTTCTCGGCAACAACGTCGATGAGCAAAAGGAGGCGCTGAGGCAACGAGCTTTGGACTGGGAACTCGTCGACGGAGCGATCAGCGAGCTCTCGGCACGATCCGACTCGTGGTCCGACCTCCAGGTCCGTCAGGATCTCGACCGAATCAAGGCGACGATTGGATCTTTAAAGGACATTCAGCGGCAAATTGACGGCATGATCAATCGCGCCGAAATCAATCCAGCCAAACAGGCCGTGGCGACGGAAGCCGCCCCGCGAACGGACGAATTGAACCGCGCCGTTAACGCTTGGGAAACCGAGCACCGGCCGCGCGCGGATGAGCTGAATCTATTGCTCGAAAACGTCGCCAAAACGGCCGAAAGGAACCTGGCGGCGGCCCGCTCGGAAGTGAGTGCCGCCAGCGACTTGGTCGACCTATCGCTGTTCGTGGCGACCGGGGTGGCAATTCTGATCGGTTGCATCGTGGGGTTTTTGCTCAGCCGCAAGATCGCCTTCTCCATGCGCGTGTTGGCCGACCGGGCCCGGGAAATCTCGACCGGCAACCTGACGGGCCAGGCCCTGCTGCTGAAATCGACCGACGAACTCGGAGAATTGGCGGGTGGATTCAACGTGATGCTCGCAAGCCTCAAGGATCTGACGAAACAGATCCTCACCGTTACGGAAAGCGTCAATTCGGCGACCACGCAGATCGCGTCGTCGACGAAGCAGCAGGCATCCAGCACCAAAGAGCAGGCTGCCACCGTACAGCAAATCACCACAACGATGAAGGAGCTCAGCCAATCGGGCGCGCAAATTGTCGAGAAAGCAAAAGAGGTGGCCGCGGCAGCCGAAGCCACTTCCGAGTCCAGCCGTTTCGGCATCGAAGCCGTGCTGGGTACCAACCGAACGATGGAAGCCATTCGCGAACAAGTCGAGGAAGTGGCGCAAAACATCGTTGCGCTCAGCGAAAAGACTCAGGCCGTCGGCGAGATCATCGCCACGGTCAACGACATCGCCGAGCAGTCGAACCTGCTGGCGCTGAATGCGTCGATCGAAGCGGCCGATGCGGGCGACGACGGCAACCGGTTCTCAGTCGTAGCCAACGAGATGAAGAACCTCGCCGATCAGGCGAAGGGCTGCACCGTTCAGGTGCGGGGAATCCTCGGCGAGATTCAAAAAGGAATTAACACCGCGGTCATGCTCACAGAGGAGGCGGTCAAGCGTGTTGATACGGGCAAGCAACAGGCCGACGTCAGCGAGCGAACCATTCGCGAAATGGTCACCACGACGCAGGCCAGCGTCCAGGCCTACCAGCAGATCATCGGCGCGACCAATCAACAGCAGATCGGTTACGAGCAGGTGTCGAAGGGCATGCAGGATATCGACGTGGCGGCTCGACAGACGGCTTCGAGCACGTCTCAGCTCGAGCAGGCCTTGGCAAGCCTGTCAGCCATGAGCCATCAACTGAAGGCCGCTGTGACCACGTACCGAGTTTAAGTCGAAGATCCGCGTGGGTCAAAGGCCCTTGTTCGGTGGCAATCAGTAAGAAGCCGACAAATGACGACGAACATCAGGGAGATCGTGCTGGCGGCATTTCAGGTCGAGCACAAGGAACAACTGGAAGGAATCCGGGCGATCCTTGCCGACGTTGAGAAGTCGCAACACGGTCTCGATCGAGGCAGCCTCGACGAAGTCTTTCGCCTGGCGCACAGCCTGAAAGGGGGGGCGCGCGTCTGCGATCTGCAAATCGCGGAAGCGTTCGGGCACCGGCTGGAAACTCTTTTCTCGCAAGTCCGCGACGGATCGCGGGTGCTCGATCGGGACGTGCTGAAAACCATCAACCAGGTGCTCGACGCCATCGAGGATTGGATGGCGGCGCTCACGCAGGACAATACGCCCCCCGACACGGCTCCCGCGTTGACAGCCATCGATACGCTCTTGAGCGTCATCGACTCGTCTGAAGCGCCTCTCGCGTCGTTGGAACCTAAGTTCAGGGCTGTGGAACAATTTACCGTGCAGGGGACGTCTTCGGAGTCCGATGCTGACCTTTCTACGACCAGTTCTCGGCACGTGGAAACGGTACGCGTCGGCGCCGAAAACCTCGACCGCCTGCTGCGCGCCTCCGGGCGGCTGCTCTCCGAAAGTCTTTACCAGGATCAGGTGAATGGCGAAATGGCGGCCCTTCAACGCCAGTTGGTTGAAATGGAGCGCGAACGCGACGCGCACCGGCGAGCCGCCGCCTCGAGCTACCATCAACTGAACCTCAAGCCGGAATTCAGTCGCGTGGCGAAGTATCTGGAATCCGTCGACCGGCAGCTTCATCGCCTGTCGCGATCCGTCAGCCAGATTTGCTTAAGACAGCGCCGTTGTTCGTGGCAGTTGCGCGAGCGCGGCCGGCAGATTCAGCGAGAAGCTCGAGACGCGCGCATGGTTACCGCCGGAAGCGTTTTCCAAGGCTTCCGTAAAATGATGCGCGACCTCGCGAAAGACGCCGCAAATCAGGTCGCCTTTCGCGTCGAGGGTTTCGAAGTGCGGGCCGACCGTCTCGTGCTGCAAGCCTTGAAAGACCCCTTGATGCATATCCTGCGGAACTGCATCAGCCACGGGATCGAACCGCCGGACGAGCGGGTTCGAAATGGCAAACCGGCCGAAGGTCGCGCCGCCTTGACGGTCGAGGCTGATTGCAACCGACTCATCATTGTTGTCGAAGACGACGGAAAAGGCATCGACATCAAGGCCGTTACCGACACCGCCGTGCGTCGTGGAATTCTTTCGGAATCGCAGGCGGCCGGACAATCTGCTGAAGACACCCTCAATCTGGTTTTCCAGGCGGGGTTCTCGACGACCGAGTCCGTCACCAAACTTGCCGGACGCGGAATGGGACTCTCCGTGGTCCAGGAGGCCGCCAAACGCCTTCAGGCCGAAACGCGAATCGAATCGAAACCGGGTATGGGCACACGCGTGACTATCACCTCTCCGCTTTCGATTACCACGCATCGACTGCTGCTTCTTTCCTGTCGCGACCAGACGTTCGCCATTCCAACTCGAAGTATTGCGCGACTGGTGCAGCTCGACGCGAAAAAGATCGAGACGGTCGAGGGGCGACGCATCATCTGGTTCCAGGGGAAGCCGGTTCCGCTCGAAGCGCTCGCCGAAGTTCTTGGAATCGGCTCCGGGGGCCTCGCCGCCGGCGGGGATATTCTCCGCGTGGCGATTGTCGAGGCCGGGGAAAGACATCTGGCCGTCAGCGTCGATTCGTTCCTCTCCGAGCGGGAAGCGTTTGTGCAGAACCTGACCGGACCGGCCGCGCGAAAAGAGCTGGCCGGGGCAATCGTCCTTGAGGACGGCGCCGTGGGCCTCGTTCTCAATCCCTTGGAACTCGTGAAATCGCGGCGACCGGCCCGCCCCGTCGCGACGCCCGAAAATACCCCCGCCGCCGCGGAACAGCGCACCCCGCGCATCCTGGTCGTCGACGACTCTTTTACGACGCGCGCCCTGGAAAAGGGCATCCTCGAGGCAAACGGCTACCAGGTCGCCGTTGCGGTCGACGGCGTCGATGCTTTGTCCCAGCTCTTTTGTGACGAATTCGACCTTGTGATTTCCGACATCGAAATGCCGCGCATGAACGGCTTCGAGTTGCTCGAAGACCTCAAGCAGGACGTCCGCTTCGCCTCGGTGCCCGTGATCATGGTGACTTCGCGCGACCGTCTGGAAGATCGGCGACGCGGGCTCGAACTCGGCGCCGAAGCCTACATTGTGAAGAGACAGTTCGATCATCAGGAGTTGCTGACAACCATCGGTCAGGTGGTCGGTGACGCAAAAAGTCAACGTACATGAATGCGAAGCAGCCGCAATCCGACAAAATACGCGTCATGATCGTCGAGGATTCTCGCGTGATCCGCGAGTTTCTCGAACACATCATTCGCAACGATCCGCAGCTTGAAGTCGTGGCCTCCGTGGATTGCGCCGAAAAGGCCCTGCAAGTCCTTGACCGCGTCATGCCGCACGTCATTTCCATGGACATTCGCCTCCCGGGGATGAACGGGTTTGAAGCGACAAAGCGGATTATGGAACACCGGCCGACGCCGATCGTCGTAGTTTCGGCAAGCGTCGAGTCCGAAGACCTCGCGATCTCGATGAACGCGCTTCGCGCGGGGGCGCTGGCCGTCATCGAAAAACCCGTCGGTACTTCGCACAAGGAATACGAAGTGCTCTCCCGGCGGTTGTGCACGCAGTTGGCCATCATGAGCCAGGTCAAGGTCATTCGCCAGCGATTCAACCGCCCGAAGTGCGCCGGACGGGAATGGCCGGCTCCCGAACGGTTCCTATCCAAAAAGACGCCTTGCCAGGCGGGCCGCCGGTTTCGCATGGTCGGCGTCGTTGCGTCGACCGGGGGACCGAACGCGCTGCAGCAACTGCTGTCCCAGCTTCCGGCCGATTTCCCGCTGCCGATCGTACTCGTGCAACACATCACGGCCAGTTTCCATGACGGATTCGTCACTTGGCTGCGCGACATGAGTCCGCTGCCTGTCCTCGCGGGAAGCGACGGCCAGGTGCCGCGCCCGGGGCACGTCTACGTCGCGCCGGCCGACCGCCACCTGCGAGTCGGCGCCAAGACGCTGCAAGTCGTCGACGGCGAGCCGGTCTGTGCAAATCGCCCGTCGGGGACCTTCTTGTTTCGGTCGATGGCGGAAAGTCTTGGGGATGAGGCGCTGGGCGTGCTCCTTACCGGCATGGGCGCCGACGGCGCCCTTGGACTGCACGATATCCGTTTTGCCGGCGGTCTGACGATCGCGGAGGACGAGAGCACGGCTGTCGTCTATGGAATGCCCAAAGCGGCCGTCGAATTGAATGCCGTTTGCGAACTGCTATCGTTGCCGGAGATCGCGCCGCGCCTGTGCGAGATTGCGGCCTGTTCGGACGTCACTGGAAAATCGTCGCTGCTGACCGGGAGTCCATGCCGATGAATTGTCAATTTCGCATCGTTGTCGTGGAAGATTCCGAGACGCAGGCGTTGAGGCTTCGTCACATCCTCGAAGGAGAGGGGTGGGAGGTCGTTTGCGTCGCCAACGGGGAACAGGCCCTCGAAGAACTCAGCCGGCGAACGCCCGATCTGATCATGGTCGACTATTACTTGCCGGGCGTGCGTGGCGACGAGTTCTGTCGTCGCATTCGCATGAACGTCAATACCCGTGGACTGCTGGTCATGATGTTGACCTCCGATGAAACCCACGATGCCGAACTTCACGGGCTGGAGAGCGGCGCGGATGACTTTGTCCCCAAGTCTGCCGACACCGACATTCTGCTCTTGCGCGTCAGAACGTTGCTGTCAAAATCCCGCTCTCAGAATTCAATTCTCGCTTCGAACGGCTCGTCGTTTCGTCGTGCGCGCCTGCTCACGATCGATGACAGCCCGACTTACCTCGCGCATCTCTGCGCGGAACTCGAGCAGGAAGGATATCAGGTCGACCGCGAATACAGCGGCGAAGAGGGCCTGCGGCGACTCTCCATTGAAAACTATGATTGCGTCCTGGTCGATTTGGTCATGCCCGGTATTGATGGAATCGAAGTTTGCCGTGAAATCAACCGGCTCCGGCAGACGGTCGACAATCCCATCGCGGTGTTGATGCTGACCGGCCGCGAGAACAAAGAAGATTTAACCCGCGCACTCGAAGCGGGGGCCGACGACTTCGTCGGCAAATCGAGCGACATCGCCGTCTTGAAGGGCCGCATCCGCGCATTGCTTCGTCGAAAATTCTTTCAGGAAGAAAATCGGAGGATCTTGCAGAAATTGAAGGACAAGGAGGTCGAAGCCTTGAAGGCCCGCGCCGAAAAGGAGCTGGCCGAAGCGAGAGCCATGCTGGTCGAAGAGCTGGAAAAGACCGCCGCCGAGCTGCAGCGCAGCAACCGCGAACTCGAACAGTTCGCGTATGTCGTGTCCCACGACCTCAAGGAACCGCTGCGGATGATCACCAGCTACACGCAGCTTCTCGCGGATGAATGCCAGGATAAGCTGGGAGACGAGCCAAATCGTTACATCCATTACGCGGTCGACGGCGCAAGCCGCATGCGGCAACTCATTGACGGGCTGCTGGAGTATTCGCGGGTCGGGCGAAAGCTCGAACCTCTCGAACCGGTCGATCTGCAGCAACTCATCGACCAGCTACTGTGGGACTTGCAGCCTGCCATCCGCGAGGCCGACGCGCGCGTCGAAGTGGGTCGATTGACCACGGTGTACGGCAACCGCATGCTGCTCGGGCAACTTTTCCAAAACCTGCTCGGGAATGCCCTCAAATTCCATGGAGATTCGCCACCCGTCGTTTCGGTGAGCTGCGAAGACCGCGACGGCCACTGGGAGTTTGCCGTAGCCGATAACGGCATCGGCATTGGAAGCGCGCATTTCGACCGCATCTTTCAAGTGTTCCAGCGCATTCATTCCCGCGAACAGTATCCGGGAACGGGAATCGGTCTGGCGGTCTGCAGAAAAATCGTCGAACAATTCGGCGGCCGTATCTGGGTCGAGTCTACGCCCGGCCAAGGCACAACCTTTCGATTCACCCTCCCCGCGCTGCAGGCTTCGAACTCCGCGCTCGAAAACGAACCAAGCGCATGCGTGACGAATTAATTGACGCGAGTCAGAACTCTGCAGTTCAAAGTGCCGTCGACGCACAAGGGCCGCGCTGGGTCGTGAAGACCGAGTTCAATGACGGCTAGTGCTCCGACCGCCCGGAATTGACTGGACACGAGAGTCGTTCCGGGGGCTCGCCTGCCGGCTCGACCCCGGCCACCCAACCTGGCAGTTCATCACGGTCGGTCCATTAATCACGGGGAGTTCCCCGCATTATTTGGAACCTGTTTACAAATGTGAGTCGATGCGATACTTTACGAGCCGCCTGGTGCCGCTCCGGTGCGATGGAAAAAGGCTTCAAACCATCGGGTGGTTGCGGGATGACGGAGCGGTGGACGTGCGCTGCCGCCCCAATCGCATGGTCTACGGTCGGGAGAACCTGCGCAGCGCGCTCATATGTGGACTATTTGCCGTTTGGATCGCCGCTTCTTACCGCTTTTGATTGGAGTGCTCTTCGCGCTCGAGCTCCCGATGGGGTGCAGCCGGCAGGAAGAAGTGACAAGATATTCGGTTCCGCGAACCGCCAGCGCTGAACGCGTCTTTGAGCAGATGAAGCGCGAAACGTCGGCTGGTTCATCGGCGGAGCCGGAGCGGATGCTGGCCGCCATCGTGCCGCGGGGAGCGAAGACATGGTTCTTCAAGGTGCAGGGGCTCGAGCCGGACGTCACTCGCGAACAACCGCAATTCACCGAATTCATCCGGTCGCTCCGCTTCTCGGGAGAACCGGAAGAGCCACAGTGGAACTTGCCGAACGGCTGGCGTCGGATGCCGGCAACGGGGATGCGTTTCGCCACCCTGCAAATTGGTTCAGCCAATCAATCGATCGAGCTGACCGTCATTCCATTGGCGACCGGCGTCAACGGACTCGATGAGTACATCCTCGCGAACATCAACCGTTGGCGCGAACAGTTGGCTCTGTCGCCGGTCGATTCGCTCGACGTTCTGCGAAACGAATCGCCGCCCGAGGTGCTGGGCAATACTCAACTTGAAGACGATACCGGTGTCACCATGGTCGACATGGTCGGACGCGCCACGGCAGCGGGCGATCCTCACGCGAAGAACTCGATGCTTCCGCCCGGTCATCCGCCGATATCGCTCGACCTGCCGGGAGGTTCGGCGACTGCGACGACAACGAAATCGGAACTGAAATATGAGACGGTCGCCGAATGGGCGCCCGGAAAAGCGGGCGGCATGCGTCAAGCGGCTTTCGAAGTCGTGGACGGTGATCGCAAGGTTGAGATTACCGCGATCAGCCTTCCCGCCAGCGGCGGAGATCGATTGGCGAACATCAACCGGTGGCGCGATCAAATAAAATTGCCCGCCATCGGGGAAAACGAACTCGCAAAAGTGCTCTCGCCGATTACCGCCGACGGCCGCACCGGCCAGTACGTCGAGCTGTTCGGACCGGACGGCGAGAAGAAAGATGCGACTCTGGCTGCGCTGGTCGACGACGCTGGAAAAACCTGGTTCTTCAAGCTCACGGGGGATGCGGAGTTGGCGAAACGCGAAACGGCTCGTTTCAAAAAATTCGTCGAATCCGTGAAATTTCTACCCTAGATGGAACGCCAGCATGAGCAGTGTCACGCTGCCAAAACGCAGGGATGCGGCAGAGAGGCCGAATCGACCGGGCGAAGAGCGCGCTCCCGCCGATACCGATTCGATCGTCCGTGAATTCGCGCAAGCCATGTCGTCGCTGAAGACGACGGTCTGGCTGTTTGCCCTGACGATCTTTCTCATTTTTGCCGGCACGCTGGCCCAGACCGAACGGGAGATCTGGCAAGTCGTCCACGAGTATTTTCGCTCGTTCCTTGTGTGGATCGACTTTCAGATCCTTGTTCCGCGCTCGCTCTTTCCGCATCGCCCACAGATCAACGGTGGCTTTTACTTTCCGGGCGGATGGTCGCTGGGGGTGCTGCTCGCGGTGAACTTGCTGGCGGCGCATGGCCTGCGATTTCGTCCTCAAGCGCGAGGATGGAGACTGCTGATCGGCGTGGCCGTCATTACGGCAGGCGTCTTTGTCACATGGCTTGTCATCGCCAGCGGCTCGACTTCCGACGGTTTGCAGTCTGTGCCCTGGGTGAGCTGGACGGCCTTATGGAGGCTGTACTTGTCGGGACTGGCCGGCTTGGTCGGCGCTCTGCTATTTCTGGCGGTAAAAATTGACCGCCAAAGCCGGCGCGAACGCGGCATTATCATTCTTGCCGCCATCTTGCTCGGATTGTTCGTCGGGTGGCTTGTCATTCAGGGAGACGAAGGACGCCTCGATGATTCGTCGATGCGAATTTTGTGGCAATTGACGAAGGGCTCGCTGGCGGGACTCGTGTTGCTCGCGGGTTGTGCCATCGTCTTCCGTAAGCGGGGCGGCATCGTGCTCGTGCACGTCGGTGTCGCGCTGCTGATGTTGAGCGAGCTGCTGGTGGGCATGACGGCGGTCGAAGCGAAGATGCATTTGGCCGAGGGGCAGAGCGTCAACTTTGTCGAAGACTCGCGCTCGCTGGAGCTGGCAGTCGTCGATCGGTCGGCTAAAGACGCCGACGACGTCGTTGTCGTGCCACAGTCGTTGGTGTTGAGCGGTGAGACCATTCGCCACCCCGATCTTCCCTTTGACGTGAGAATCGACGCGTTCTTCAAGAATTCGGCGTTGCGGCCGGTTCAGCCCGGTGCGTTGAACCCCGCAACCGACGGGTTGGGCCTGCAGTGGATGGCCGACGAAGCGCGTCCCGTCTCGGGGACTGACACCAGCGGCAAAGTCGATCAACCGGCAGCCTACGTTACGTTCCTCGACAAGAGCAATTCCGCATCGCTGGGAACTCGCCTGGTGAGCCTCGTTCAGTCGGTGCAGGAGCTCCCGGAGAAAGTGCTGGTCGGCAAGACGCCGTACAGGGTTTACCTGCGATTCCAGCGCACGTACAAGCCTTATGAAGTCGAGTTGATCGACGTGCGCAAGGACGATTACGTCGGAACAAACACCCCGCGCAATTACTCGTCGCAGGCGCGACTGATTGACGCCGCCAACGGAGTTGATCGGACCGTCCGCATTTGGATGAACAACCCGCTGCGCTACGCCGGTGAGACGTTTTACCAGAGCGGCTATTTCCGCGATTCGGAAACGGGCGTCGAGTCGACGACTTTTCAGGTTGTGTCGAACACCGGATGGATGATCCCCTACGTCGCCTGCATGCTGGTCGCCACTGGATTGCTCGCGCACTTTTCCATCGTCTTATTTCGATTTTTACGGCGACGCGAGCGCAACGCGATGGAGGACGGTGGTGTTGTCGACACCGCAGACTCGCGACTTGTCGGCTGGCGCGGCTCTGCCTCGACGTGGAAATCGTGCGTGCTGCCGGCGGGCCTGATATTGTTGCTGGGAACGTGGACCGCGACGAAGGCCCGGCCGCCGGTCGAGCCGGCCGATCAGTTCTCGCTTTACGACGTCGGCAAGCTGCCGGTGGTCTTTCAGGGACGGATC
>JBBDVZ010000069.1:0-10158 GCA_040903115.1 Planctomycetaceae bacterium | reverse complement strand
CGGCCTTTATCGAGGGACGGGTCGACACGACGTTTGTCGAGAGGACGTGGTAAGGCCGCTCGCCAGATTAGCTTGAGCGACGTCGTTCAATGACGAAGCACGAAATCCGAATGACGAAGGAAATCCGAAGCACGAAGCACCAAGGAAACACGCCTGCATTTCGTGCTTAGGTCATTCGTGCTTCCTTCGACATTCGGATTTCGTGCTTCGGATTTACGCTTTCACCCGTCGCGATTGCGAAATACTTGTCCGAAGGCGAGAATTGCCGTGAGAAAGGCGAGCAGGGTCCATGATGAAAGTCGGCGTGTTGACCGGCGGAGGCGATTGTCCCGGGCTCAACGCCGTCATCCGCGCCGTTGTGCGTGCGGTTGACAACGCGGGCGGCACCACCATCGGGCTGCTGGAAGGCTGGCGCGGAGCCATCGAAGGCAACTACGTCCAGCTGACAGTCAATTCGACCGATGGGATCATCGATCGTGGCGGAACCATCCTCGGCTCGTCTCGCACAAACCCGTATAAGGACCCCGCAGTCGCCGATCGGCTGGTCGAGAAGTTCCGCGAGCTGGGCCTCGACGCGCTCATCGCCATCGGCGGCGACGACACATTGGGAGTGGCCAGCCGGCTTTACTCCGAGCGCGGCCTGCCCACGATCGGCTGCCCAAAAACAATCGACAACGACCTGAGCTCGACCGATCAGACGTTCGGCTTCGACACGTCCATTAACATCGTGATGGAAGCCGTCGACCGTTTACGCACGACCGCTGAATCGCACCGCAGAGTGGTGGTTGTCGAGACGATGGGTCGGCATGCCGGTTGGATCGCCTGTTATGCCGGCGTGGCCACTGCCGCGGATTATATTCTCGTTCCCGAAATCGACGTCGATCTCGACGGCATGTGTAACGTGCTCAAGAAGCGGCGGGCCGCGGGCAAGCTCTATGGCATCGTCGTCGTCAGCGAGGGAGCGAAGCTCTCGCGCGAGGAAGGGTTTGTCACCCAGAATGCCGAGGTCGACGACTTCGGCCACGTGAAACTCGGCGGCATTGGCGAACTGGTCGCCCGCGTGATCGAAAAACGAACGGGCTTTGAAACGCGCTGCGTCATTTTGGGGCACTTGCAGCGCGGCGGACCGCCCAGCGCCTACGACCGCGTGCTCGGCACCCGCTTGGGAATTCACGCCGCTCGATTGGCCATTCACCACGACTTCGGCAAGATGGTGGCCTTGCGCGGCACGAACATCGTTGCCGTGCCGCTGGCGGACGCCGTCGGAACCATGCGGAAACTCGATTTCGGCGTTCTGCGCGAGGCAGAGGAGTTCTTCACATAATTTCGCCTCGCCTCGCGGACCGTTCAACATAGCCCCGGGTGAATTCACCCGGGGCTAATACGGTGCGCCCGCGCCGGATCGAGAGTCCGTGGGAATCTCACCCGAATGCAAGACTCATGGCGACTGCAGGCCCCAGGCGTACTCCGACATCGACTGACGCAGGCCAGGCCGTTGCGAACCTCAAACCGGCGTTTCATCAGTCGTTGCTACTGAAGCAGGCGCTGTTCGTTTCGGCCGTCGTCCTGCTGACGACCGCGACTCTCGGCTGGGTGAGCTACGGTTTCGCCCAAAACACTCTGCGAGACCTGATTCATAAGCGGTTGCGGCTGGTGGTCGCCGAGGAGTTCGACGTGGTTTTGATGGACATCCAGATGCCTGTGATGGACGGCCTGCAAGCCGCCGCGGCCATTCGCCAGCGCGAAGTGCACACCGGCCGTCGTACACCATCATCGTCATGACGGCCCACGTGACGCAGGATGATCGCGCAACGTGTCTGGCGGCGGGCATGGACGGCTACATCGGGAAGCCGGTGCGCTCCGCCGACTTACAGCGCGCGCTGCGCGAAGCCATCGGCACGCCGCGCGACTCAGCAACCTTCTGAGCCGCGGGGTTTATCCCCGCGGTTTGTGCCGCTCGGTCTGTGCGATGTTTTTCCGCTTTGCTGAAGACCGGCGGGATAAACCCGCCGGCTCAAAATAGCGCGGCTATTGGGCGACTTTTGCAAACCGCAGGCAGCCGATGCAGAAAAACAAGATGCCGAAGCCCAGCAGCATGCCGCAGCATTCCCACACGGTCGAGAGATTGGGAACGGCCTCGGAAAGTAGCTGGTCGTACGCGATGAGCGCCCACGCGTGAGGCGTGTACAGACTGGCTTCCTTCATCAGGTCGGGCAGCCAGTCTCGGGGCATAAAGCAGCCGCTGATGCCCGCCAGGCCGATCACTACCAGCGTCGAATACGCGGAGACCTGCGATTCGGTGCGCACCAGGGTGGCCACCAGCAAGCCGAGCGTCGTCGCCGACACCGACGTGCAAAAGATGACCGGCAAAAGCAGCCACGGTTGGTTGCCCCAGCTCATGCCGAAGATGATTTTTCCGCACCCGAACAACATCGCGGTTTGGACGAGCGACACAATGAAAAACGGAAGCGTCTTTCCACTCAGGAGCGACGTCGTACCGATCGGTGCCACGCGCAGCCGCCGCAACGTGCCCAGTTCCCGCTCCTGAATGAATGAACGTGCCATGATGTTCACCAAAAAGAAGACGAACATCACCGTATACGAGGGAATCAGCTCCTGATAAACGACGCTTTTGGCTTCGGGAAGCGGCTTGGCAGGGTCGAAGGGAATCGGAGCAGCGTCGGCTTCGGCCTCGATCTCTTCGCGTTCGACGGCCGCGGCCCGCGCTAGAAACGCATTCTTATTGAAGGCAAACGGACCGACCGTCCACAAAACCGCGCCAAAGATTCCTTCCTCGACAAGCGCGTGCGTCGTCGAATCAGGGTTTTTGCTTTCCAGCGTGATGTCGAGGCTCGACAACTTATCTTTCAACTTGCCCTTGTCGGGATACAGTACGTCTCTGGGACCAAGTTCATCCATGCGTTGAAAGAAGTCGTGGCCGATCACCAGGACGGCGTTCACTTTCTCCTTCTCCATCATCCGCTCCGCCGTTTCCCGGCTGGATCGCACGACCTCCCAACCATCGCGTTTCTGCAATCGATTGTGCAGTTTCGCCAGCGCATTCATGTTCCGCGCCCGAATCAGGCGAGTCTGGATCGGCGGCAATTGCATCTCGGCGACTTGCTCCGCCAGCTCGTTCGGATCGGTCTCGTCGACGAAGGCGATCTTCAACAGCTTGTTGCGGTCCGACCAGCCCAGCAATTGGCCCGTCGTCAGGCCGATAATGGTGATGAAAATCAGCGGCAGGACGACGAGCGTTGCCAACGCGCGCCGGTCGCGCAACATCAGCCGCAAGTCTTTCTTGACGATCTGCCAGCCTCTCATCGCAAGCCTCTCTCGTTGCTCAGTCGCGTAGGCGGCTGCCGGTTAACTGCAGGAACAACCGCTCGAGGTTGGGTTCGTGCGTCTCAACCGCATGAATTCGAATCCCGTTGCGATCGA
Source organism: Planctomycetaceae bacterium (assembly GCA_040903115.1). Taxonomy (GTDB): domain Bacteria; phylum Planctomycetota; class Planctomycetia; order Planctomycetales; family Planctomycetaceae; genus JBBDVZ01. Next base: position 6,717 of record JBBDVZ010000069.1, on the reverse strand, counting down.
GCAATTGCACCACGTCGAGCAACGTTTTGTTGAGCGCCGTTTCGTCTTCGTGCTGGTCGCGCGAAATGATCAGCCGGGACGTCACCTCGCCGTTTTCCGACGGCTCGATCTCCGCGAGGCCCTTGAGCTGCGAGACGACGTTGACGGGCGGCCTGTCGATGCGCAGGGAAAGATCGGAGCTCAATCGACCCAAGAGGCCGTGCAGCGTGTCGCAAGCCTTCATTTTGCCATGGTCGATGATGGCCACCCGCTGGCAAATCGACTGGACTTCTTCCATGTAGTGGCTGGCATAAATGCACGCGGTGCCATTCGCGGCAAGATCGCGCACGCACTCGAGCAAGTGGAACCGCGACTGGGGATCGACGCCGACGGTGGGCTCATCCAGGATCAACAGCCGCGGACGGTGCAATAACGCCACGCCGAAGTTCAGCCGCCGCTTCATGCCCCCCGAGAACGTGCGGATCACGTCTTCGGCCCGGTCGGTCAGACCGATTTGCTGGAGCGTTTTGGCAGTGCGATCGATCAGATCTTTTCCCTTGATGCCGTACAACTGGCCGAAAAAGTTCAGGTTCTCGCGCGCGGTCAAATCGGGATAGATCGCCAGGTCCTGTGGAACGAGGCCCAAGGCCGCTCGCATCTTGTGGTTGTTGGCATCGAAGACCTCGCCGTCCAGATGGATCGTGCCCGAATCGGGCCTGAGAAGGCCGGCAAGCATCATCATGATGGTCGACTTGCCGGCGCCGTTGGGCCCGAGCAGGCCGAAAACCTCGCCTGCATCGACGTGAAAGCTGACACCGTCCACGGCAACAAGTTTGCCGAAGGACTTGTGAAGGTCGGTGACTTCCAGGAGGCTCATCCGGGCGGTCCGTAGCGCGTCGTTGGCGGTGCGCGATGCCAGGCGAGAAGGCTCGCCACGTCGTTTGGCGCTCTGCCCAGACCGGTTGCGACCCAGCGCGCTTCCAGTGTCGGTTTGCAATTGCAACGAAGAGTCCAAGTTACCAGCCCCGTTTCACTCTGTCGACTATCGGTCGATAAATCACAGCCGTTTAGGACGCTATCGTGATGCGACGGAGGTCACGCGTTTTACCATCGTTATTCACGGCCTTTGGGTAACAATCCGCAAGACACTAAAAGCCAACCACCACCGCGTGAGACGCCACCAGCCCAACGAATGCCGTTACGCCCACCCTGATGTTGTCGTTGATCTTTGAAGGGATCGTTTCGATGATCGCCGATGCCAGCACCGCGGCGCAGCAGCACATGACGGACGCCAGGAGGCCGGGGCTGGGATCCTGCGATTCCGCGTTGAAGTATGTTTCGCCCCAGTAGACGAGCGACGCCATCGATCCGCCGACAACGAGGAAGGCGATGACACCCGACCAGGACTTCTGGGAGTTCCAGGCAAGCTTGGGTCCACGCAATAGCTTTCCCGCCAACGTCGCCGACCCGTCACCGAAGGCAAGAATCGCCAGCACAGTCAGCCCAATCTCCGCCTGCGACGGCAAAAGGTACAAGGCGGCTGCGACGCTGCCCGCATAACCGAGGACAGCGCCAGTGCGGTCCGCACGCTCTCCCGGACGCTCCACGAGCCTGAAAAACGCGAAGATCAACGTTGCCAAAAGTACAAGGATCGTGCCGGCGATTGTTCGGAAGGCAAATGAGATCGGGTCGTGGTGATCGATGCCCCAAAGCACGAACGGCAATACTCCCGGTGACATGTGCCAAAAGCGGCGCCGAATCTCGGTTCCGCTCAATCGCCCGCCCCATACCGAAACCTGGGTCGCCGGATAGGAGGCAGCAGTCATTGACCCGGAAAATGTGCCTCGCCGCTTCGTTATTGTCCGTCTGGTGCTAACGGTCGCCATTATTTCCGATACCCTCGAAACGACGATTCCTGTGATTCGTTTGTTGTTGTGCGATCTTTACGCAAACACCCAATCTTTTCTCATCGGTTGCTGGGCGAGCATGTCGGAACCCGTTTCGGCTCACGGGGCAACGGTTTCTTCAAAGCGAGGGGGAATCTAGGCCTCCGAGGAACTATGCGGGATTTACGACCTGCACTGCATTGCGGGCACGCATCGTTTTGCGGTCCTGATTGGCAAGAAGGCGAAGTAAAATCAGCGGAGCTCTACTACCCAGTCCATAAAGCCATGGCCTTTATCCAGTTAGAGAATAATCCGCAAATGCCCGCTGGGAATCCCTCCTGGCGGTTCATCCTTCCCAATCCGCGAATGCAGTGCCCCCCGACTGTCTCAAATCGGCCATAAACCAAGCGTTTCCCAGCACTTATCGATTCCCACGAGCTAGATTTGAGTGCTGGATTCTGCCTGCAGTCGGCCAAGCCAAACTGGAATCCGCAAGCGTGGGAACAATCCCACGTTGCGGGGCTCGCTTGCTGCTTGACGGTGACTTTCGCGAAGGGATGGCCGGTGGCTGTCGCTGAAATCAGCTTCGATCTGAAGCAGCTTCCAATTCGCGCCATGCTGGCCCACGCGTCGCGATGCGCGCGCCGCGTGCAGCCGCTCTTTGTCCTTGACCCCAATCACCCCGATACTATCGCGTCCCGCAAAGCCATCGACTCGGCCATTCGTCTGGCAGAGGGGTTTGCGGCCGGCAACGAGATCGATCCGCTCGTCGTTTCGCAGATCGAAGAGATCACCGTTCACGCGCTCCTGGCGGCAAGCACGGACGCTGCCGTCGATAAACGGGCCGCATATGCCGCCAATTCGGCTTACGCTGTCATCAACGCGACCAGGGCGGCGCTGGCAGCCGAGCAAGCCGCCGATCCTTCTGAAGCGGTTGCTCGCGTGGTTGAAGCCTGCGTGATTGCGACGGAGTCGGCGATCTCCGCCGATGAGGCCGTCGAACGCGGAGCGCGTCTCGACTGGGAAATGTTGCACCGCATGCGACTGGGCAAGTTCCCCGACTTCGGCGAGCCGATCAATCCCGTTGAAACAGGCATGCTGGGGCCGCTCTGCTGTCTGAAGGCGCGCGCGACACAGCGTCGCCGGCCAGAACATTTTGCGCCGCACCGAGTCGGCTCGTCATTGCCGAATGATTTTCAGAATCCCGAGAACGGTGAACAGACAGCCGCCAACGGCGCCGAGCGTAAAGAGAAAATCAAACGCTCGATTGCAAAGTTGCGCGTGCGACAACAAAAAGTTCGCTCGCAACGCCAAGCGCTCGAGGCTGACCGGAGTGCGTTCTTGGCCGAACTCCAGGCGCTCGAAACACAGCGGCAGTCGGTTTCGGCTGAACGGTCCGACCTCAGCCATCAGCTCGAAGACGCTCACACGCGTAAGCAATCGCTGGAAAGCGAGCTCAACGCCCTCAGCGACCGCGTGAAAGAGCTCGAATCCCAGCAGGCCGACTTCGAGCGACAGCGCGACGAGCTGCTCCGCGAGTGCGAGCAATTACGCGAAAAGAACGCGCGGCTCGAACGGCTGCAAGCCGAGACGCTTGCGGCATCCGAGGGCAGCCCGGACCGGAACCAGGCCAATCTGCAACGGCAATCCGACGAGTTGGCGGGGCTGAAGGCGCAGCTTGAAGCGCGCCAAGCCGACTTGGTTAAGGCAGCGCAGCAGGCCGAAGGTGGAACGGCAGAGCTGGCAAGACTTCAACAGCAGTTCCATCACGAGCGCGCATCGCTCGAACAACAACGCGCCGAACTGCAGCGCCAAAACTCGGAGTTTCATGATCGCTCGGCTCAACTCGAACAGCGGCAGCAGTCTCTCGAAGAGCAACAAGTGCGCGTCAAGGCAACCGCTAGCAAGATTGCCGCAGTTCGCAAGCGTTTGGAACAGCGGCGCAACCGTCTGGCCGAACAGCGAAGCGCCTTGCTGGAACAGCGCGAGGTATTCCAAGTCGAAAAAACTCGGTTGGAAGCCGCCGCGTCTGAGCTGGCGGCTGACAGGAGCCGTTTCGCAACGGACCGGCAGCAGCTCGAAGCGGCCAAGACGCACCTGAAGTCGGTCGCGGTTAAAATGGCCTCGCAAACTCAACAAATCGTGGAGACTCAAGCTCGACTGCACGATGAGCGCGCGCAGTTTGAGGCACAGCGCGAAGAACTGCAGAGATTGCAAGGCGTCCATCAAGCGGCTGTGGCTGCTTTGCTCGAAGATAAAACCCGGCTGGAGCAAAAAGAGCTGAAGCTCGCGCAATCGCTCGAAGAGTTCAATGCGACGAGGCGTGAGGCCAACGCCGCCGACCACGTACGGGGTCCTTGCGCCAAACCGGAAGCCGGAACCAATCAGGATGGCTTGAGTGCACTCGTGCAGCAACTGCGCGACGAGCGGCAACGGCTGCAGGCGGAACGTCGAGAAGTGGCCGAGATGATCTCGGAACTCAACGCAAGCCGACGTCAGAAGTCACAAAATTACGGCGGACCAACGAGTGCGGATCCATCGGCCGCACACTTGTTGACGTTTCTTCTCGATCCCGGCAGCGCCTCGGCCCGGCAACTTTCCGGCGTTTTCAGCGCGCTGTCGCAACTGTATCAAGCGTTGGGCGGCCCCGGGCTGGTCTTCGAAGTGCGCGCTTGCCGCGTCTGGTCGTACGGCGAGTCTCGCTCATCTTCGCGAACCAGGCAGGTGTCGCAGCGGGTTTTCGCGCAGGTCCAGGGACGTGCCGACGAATCGGCTGCGCGCAGCCTCGCGAAACCGGACCCCGCGCTGTGGGATCGATTTGTTTCGAGCGTGATGACCGCCGTCGGCCTCGACAGTGCGCTGGCCGACCACTTCAACCTGGGCGAAGACGTCGGTCACGATCACCCGGCGACCGCTGCCGTTTGCGACGCCGTGGCGCTCGCGGCCAACGCCGCCCAATCGGACGACCCGGGCCAGCATCGCGGGCTGTCGATCGACGCCATCACCCAGCAGATGAGGCGACTCGAATCGCTGCGGCGAAAGCTGGAAGAGCAGCACCAGATGAAACTCGAGTTGTCGGCCGTCGGCGGCGGCGTCGAAGCTGTGCTACCTGACAAGCGTCCGGTCCAACCTGTGGCCGCTTCGCCCAAAGTCGCGCCGCCGATCGATGCAGCGGCTACTAAACCGCCAAAGAAGAGATGGCGTCAAAGGTTCTTTGCAATCGGCGGCCTGATCGCGGTCATTGTCGTCATCGTCGGCATGAGCTTGCTGTAATGCGATTTGCGAGCCGGTCGAAGGTTCGCCTTCGGACAAAACGGCCCTCGTAGTTCACTTCCCCCTGCATTTCTCGGTGGCGGCTGCTATCATCAACGATTGTTGATGAAGCCGCGTTGATGGCCGCTATCCGAACGGGTCGCGACCCACGGCGGCACGGGAAATCGCGCGGGGACGGCTCGATGCAAACGCCATTGCCGACAGTCTCGCCTCTCGACTTCATTCAGGTCGGCTCGAGGCGCTGGTTCCTGCAAACCGGGATGTCAGCCTTCGGCGGGCTGGCGCTGGCGAGCATCGCCCGGCTCGATGCTGCACCAATTTCTGATCGGCGAACCGGCGGCGACAAGCCCGCGGTAATCTTGTTCTGGCTTTCCGGTGGCCCCAGTCATATCGACATGTGGGATCCCAAGCCCGAAGCGCCGCGGGAAGTTCGCAGCCCCTTTGCGACGATCGGCACCCGTGTTCCCGGAGTTCAGTTCACCGAACATTTGCCGCTGCAGGCGTCGATCGCCGACAAGCTTTCGGTCATCCGTTCGGTCGATTGCCGCGCCAGCAATCATACGCCGATCACGATGCAGGCGGGCAATCCGCTGGCGCGCCGCACCGACGACGGCAAGGACGGCGCGGGATATCCGTCGATGGGATCGATCGCGGCGCGGTTTCGCGGTTCCAACGAGTCCGAAATGCCGCCGTTCATCGGACTCGCCGAGTCGTGGACTTCCGACGTCTGGGGCGCCGGCCACATGGGGACCGACTTCGAGCCGGTCAAAGGGCTCGAGTTGGCGGGCAAGTTTGCGATGCCCAAGGGAATCCGCGTCGATCGCCTGCAGGACCGCGACGCGCTGCGCCGGCAGTTCGATCGTCTGCGTCACGACCTCGATCAGCAGCAAACCTTAAACCGATACACCGGCTACACGCGGCAAGCGTTCGACATGGTCGTCTCGGGTAAGGTTCAGCAGGCATTCAACGTGGCTGAAGAATCCGACGCAATCCGCGAGGCTTATGGACGCGTCAGCGTCGGCGAAAAGGCGCTCTTGGCACGGCGACTGGTCGAAGCGGGCGTCACGTTTGTGCTCGTGAGCGGCGCCTGGGGTTATTTCGATCATCACGGCGACAGCGTGCGTTGGGGCGGCATCGAAAAGGGACTAAAACCGCTGTTGCCCAGCATCGATCGCGCGCTGTTCGCACTCGTGAACGATCTGGAGCAGCGCGGGTTACTCGACACGACGCTGGTGATGATGATGGGCGAATTCGGTCGCTCGCCCAAAATCAACGTCGACCGCGGCCGAGACCACTGGACCAACGTGATGTCGATGGTGGTGGCGGGCGGCAAAATGCATCACGGGCAGGTCATCGGCAGCACTGACCGCAGCGGAGCGGACATTACCAGCGGCTTGGTTCGTCCGCAGGACCTGGCAGCGACCACGTTTCGACATTTACGAATCGACCTGAATAACCATTGGACGAGCCCGCGCGGACGACCCACACCCATCGTCACCGAAGGCGGCCGGCCGATTCCGGAGTTGATCTGAGGCGAGCAGAAACAGGTTAAGAAGCCCGGCTTTTTGAAAAAGCCGGG
>JBBDVZ010000068.1:0-10253 GCA_040903115.1 Planctomycetaceae bacterium | reverse complement strand
TATCCGTGGTCAAAAAATCCTTGCGTCAAGCAAAGAAATAGAACGTTTGCAACGCAGATAACGCAGACTAGGATTGAAAGTGCGTAACCGCCGATAAACGCGGATGAACGCGGATCAGAGATCGTCCATCAGGAACCAGGATGTCCGCATTGTGCGGAATGAAAATGCCTGAAGAAATCAGCTCTTGCTCTCGTCAAAAAATCTGCGCAATCTGACTTCGGCGAGCTCCCTTCGGGTCTGAGCCTCAGGGTCGAAGACAGTCGAGTCGCGAAATCTGTGGATAGCCTTTTCCTGATTTCCTGCATTCCTTAGCCATAGTTTTTAACTTTTGAGTTGTGCCGTTCGTTGGATCTCATTGATTGTTTGCATTCATAGACAAAGAGACCCCAGCGAGACATCTGTTCTTTTGATGGGTTCGATCAACTAGCCACTCCGGTTTGGGATACGCAAACTCGTGTTCTTCAAGCGGATCATTCTGAGCGTCTTTCCCAAGCCGCGCAAGCGCGTCACTTGGCGCGCGGCGTTGCCGCTCGCGATCTTCCTGGCGATCTTTGCCGCGCTTTGCTTGTGGTTGGAGTTGTCGGACCGCTTGCTGTTCGCGCACCGTTCGCGGTTCGTGTTGATCGTCGTGGCTGGCTGGATCTGGTGGATGCACGTGGCCGGGTTCGCGGGGCTGTCGCGCGGGCGGGCCGTGGTTTCACTCGTCACGCGGTTGGCGATGCTGGGTCTGTTTGTGATGATGCTGGCCGAACCGCGCGCCGTCCGCACGCACGATGCCCTCACCGTCGTGTACGCGGTCGACATCTCTGATTCGGTTTCCGACCCCAACAGCCAAACCAACGACACCGCGCTAAAGTTCGTCGCGCAAACGGTGGGCAAAAAACGGCCGATTGACGAAGCCGGGCTGATCGTCTTCGGCCGCAACGCGCAGGTCGAGCTCTCTCCGAAAAAGATGTACTTGTTCGAGGCGATCAATTCGCGCATCGACCGCGACGCGACCAACCTCGAACAGGCACTTTCCTTGTCGGCGGCCATGCTGCCTGAGGAGAGTCCCGGGCGAATTGTCCTTGTCAGCGATGGGACGCTGACCGAGGGAAGCCTTTCACGCGTCCTCGACGAGTTGAAGTCGCGCGACGTGGCCGTCGATATCTTGCCGATCCAATACGATTACGATCGCGAGGTCTGGCTCGAACGGCTCGACTTGCCGCGGTTCGTCAAAATCGGCGAGGACTATGAGGCGAGCATCGTGCTCTCTTCGTTGAAAGCGGGCAAGGGCAAGCTGGTATTGCGCGAAAATGGCGAAGTCATCTACGAGGGAAATGTCGAATTCCAGCCTGGCAAGAACGCCTATTCGGTTCCCATCAAGCTGCGCGAGCCGGGTTACTACGAATACGCGGCCAGCATCGAAACCACGACCGAGGCCGATCATCTGCCGCAGAACAACACGGTGCTGAACTACATATTCGTCGAGGGAGAAGGCAAGGTCCTGCTGGTGACCGATCCGCAGGGAGACCCGCGCGATTGGCAGCCTCTGGTCCAGGCGATCCGCGACAGCCAGCGCGTGGTCGAAGTGCGCGACGCCTATGCGTTTCCGAACGATTCTCTTTCGCTGATGCCTTACGACGCCATTGTCTTCGTCAACGCGCCGGCCGATGCCTTCACCGCGCCGCAACTCGAGGCGGTGGAAGACGCCGTAAAGGAATTGGGCGTGGGCTTTCTGATGGTGGGCGGTCCCAACAGTTTCGGCCCCGGCGGATATCACCGCACGCCCATCGAGCAGGCCCTGCCCGTCAGCATGGACGTCACGAAGAAAAAGATTCTTCCCAAAGGCGCGCTGGCCATCATCCTGCACACGTGCGAGTTCGCGCAAGGCAACACCTGGGCCAAGCGAATTACCAAGCAGGCGATTAAAGTGCTGGGCGCCAAGGATGAAGTCGGCGTGCTGGCCTATACCGAAAAAGGTGAGGGGTGGATTTTCAAGCTCACGCCGGCCAGCGAATACGAGAAGCTCGTGCTGAAGATCAATGCCGCCAACATCGGCGACATGCCCAGCTTTGCCACCACGATGCAGATGGGTCTGGCGGAACTCAAAGCCAGCGACGCGGCGGCCCGGCACATGATCATTATTTCCGACGGCGACCCGTCGCCGCCGCCGCCGCCGCTGCTGCAGCAGTTTATCGACAATCAAATCAGCATTTCGACCATCACGATGTTTCCGCACGGCGGCAATGACGTGGCGATGATGCGCACGATGGCCAACGCGACAAAGGGCCGCTATTACTCGCAGCCAGATCCCAGCCAGTTGCCGTCGATCTTCATTAAAGAGTCGAAAACGCTGCGCCGCAGCATGATTCAGACCGACACCATCACGCCGGAAGCGGGCCTCGACGATTACGGCATCTTAAAGGGAATCGAGGGCGTGCCCCCGCTGCATGGGTACGTGCTCACGACGGCCAAGCCCCGCAGCCAGGTCGTGCTCAAGGCCCCCGTGAAGGACGACGACCAACTCGATCCGATTCTCGCCGCGTGGAAGTATGGCCTGGGCACGACGGCGGCTTTCGCGTCCGACTTGTCGACCAATTGGGGGGCCGACTGGGTCGAGTGGGATAAGTACCGCGCCTTTGTCAAGCAGTTGTTGATACCCGTTTCGCGGCAAGAGAAAGCCGGCAACCTGCGCTTGTGGACCTACGCCGACGGCAACGAGGGAGTCATCCTCGTCGAGGACTTTCACCCCGACGAGTCGTTTCTGCAGCTTGACGCTCGCGTGTCCGGGCCGCGCGACCAGGTGCAAGACGCGGTGTCGCTCAAGCAAATTGGACCGCGGCGATACCGGGGCACGGTGCCATTGTGGGGCCGCGGCAGGTACCAGGTCATGGTGCGTCCACAGTCGGGGGGCGACCGTAAAGACGAGCGTGCGCACGGTGGATTTATCGTTCCGTATTCGCCCGAGTATCTCCGGTTCCGTTCGAACCCCATCGTGCTGGATGAAATTCGCGAGCGCACGGGGGGCCGCCTGCTCAAGCCGGACCCTGCTTCGGCCGACGCTCAGGATCCCTGGTCGACGGCGGCGCACGAGATTTACGAGACCCGCCGCAATCCGAAGCAGAGTTCGCAGGCGATTTTCGATTGGTTTTTGATCGCGCTGTGCTGTCTGATTCCAGCCGACGTTGCCGTCCGCCGCATTCAGATCGATCTGTATTCCATTAAGAGTCTCCTGGGCTATGGCCGGCGGTCCGGCCCGTCGACGGCGACAATGGGCGCGCTTTTGGAACGCAAAAAGGCCGTCGGCGAAGACCTGAAAGCAGAGCGCAAGGAAACGCCTCTTCCCGTCGCGCAACAACACGCGGCGCCGCGAAGGCCCGCCGACGTGAAACCTGCGGCACAACAAGCACCGCCGGCTCAACTATCGAAGCCGCCCGACAAGCAAGACGACAAAACGACGACATCGCGGTTGCTCGACCTGAAGCGCCGGCGCGAGCAGCAAGATGAGGAAACAAAAGAAGACAATGAAGATTAATAAGGAGACCAGGAAACCAGGAGAAGAAGCAAGAGGGAGAATAGTATCTATTCTTTTCCTGGTTTCCTGGTCTCCTCATCCACCTCCCTCCGTCACGCAATCGAATGATCGGAACCAACGGACATGACTTCATCGCAAACGGTAGAAGCCAACGGCAACCTGCAGGCGGAAGCCGACGATTTTCAAACGGTCTTCGAGCGGATTCGCAAGGAGATCGAGCAGGTGATTGTCGGGCAGAGCGACGTCGTCGAAGCGGCGTTGACGGCGATCTTTTGCGGCGGCAACGTCTTGCTCGAAGGGGTGCCCGGTCTCGGGAAAACCGAGCTGGTCAAGGCGCTGTCGCGCGTCCTCGACCTCGAGTTCCGACGCATCCAGTTCACACCCGACCTGATGCCCGCCGATATCATCGGCACGAAGATCATGAGCACCGATGAAACCGGCCGCTATGAGTTCGAGTTCCGCAAGGGGCCGATCTTCACGCAGTTGCTGTTGGCCGACGAAATCAACCGCGCCTCGCCGAAGACGCAATCGGCGCTGCTCGAAACGATGCAGGAAGGCTCCGTCACCACCGGCGGAACGATCTATCAGCTCACGCCGCCGTTCTTTGTGATGGCGACGCAAAACCCGATCGAACAGGAGGGGACATACCCCCTGCCCGAGGCGCAGCTCGACCGGTTCATGTTCAAAGTCGTGGTTCCATTTTTGTCGCGAAACGAGCTTAACGACGTCGTCAACCGCACGATCCTCAAGCGTCCGGTCGCGTTGCAAAAGCTGCTAGACGCCGAGCGGATTCTCTATCTGCGAACTATTTTGGACAAAGTCGTCGTGGCCGACCCGATGCGCGACTACGCCGTTCGCCTGGTCCTGTCGACGCATCCGCGGACCGAATACGCGACCGACGGCGTCAACCGCTACGTGCGTTGGGGCGCCAGCCCGCGCGCCGCGCAGTCGCTGATTCGCGCGGCTCGCGTCCGCGCGCTCAGCGAAGGACGCGCCCACATCGCGTTCGAAGATATCCGGCATTACGCCAAGGAAGTCCTGCAGCACCGGGTGTTGCTCAACTACGACGGACAGGCGGAGAACGTCGCCGTGTCCGATTTGATCGACGGCTGCCTGAAACAACTGACGGAGACCGCGGAGTGAACATCCAGCATAAAACGGCGGGTGCCATGCCCACCGCTTTGGGTGGGCATGTCTTCGAGGACATGGCCACGCAGAGCCGTGGCCATGGCACCCGCGTCGCCGTGTCCGATTTGATCGACGGCTGCCTGAAACAACTGACTGAGACCGCGGAGTGAACAATCTCAGTAATTTTCGCGCCGGGGGGTTTACCCCCGCGGTCCTCGGCCCATGTGAATTAAACCCGCCATGCGCATTCGCACCTGGCCTGGGAGGGATTGCATTGACACGGTCATGCTTAAAACAGCGGCGACCTTCTCGCCGCGTTGCCGAAGACCGGCGGGTTAAACCCGCCGGCTCGATGGACATTTCGCGCGCCGCGAATTCCTTCCGCCCTGGGGGCTCACTGCGTTCGACCCCAGCCACCCAATTCGCGTCCGATATTTTAGTCATGATGGTCGATGTCCATGAATGAGCCTTCCATCAAGCCGCAAATCGCTTCGAAGGCGCAGCTCACGTCGTTGCTCGACAACGACGTGCTGGCCCGGTTGGAGCGCATGCGCCTCAAGCCAAGGCGGCGCCTTACCAACCGCTCGCAGGGCGAACACCTGGCCGGCAAAGGCGGATCGAGCATCGAGTTCTCCGACTATCGCGATTACGCGCCCGGCGACGACATGCGCTACGTCGACTGGAACGTTTTTTCGCGGCTGCACCGGCCGTACGTCAAGCAGTACCAGTACGAAGAGGAGATGCACGTCACCATCCTTATCGATGCGTCGTCATCGATGCAGTACGAAGACAAGTTTCTGCGCGCGAAGCAAATGGCGGCGGCGTTCGGGCTGATGGGCCTGCTCAACGTCGAACGTGTGAGCGTGTACTCGTGCAACCACACGGGCCAGCGTCCGGTGTTCTTGCCGCCGTGCACGGGCCGCGCGAACATGAGTCGTTTGTTCGAATTCCTCGAGCGCCTGGAAGCCGGCGGCGACTTTCCCGTCGAGCAAGCGGTCGAGGCGGTGCTGGCGCGGCACCGGGGACGCGGTATCGCGGTGGTGCTGTCCGATTTTCTGACCTTCGGCGATTTGACGCGGCCCTTGAACCTGCTGTATAGCGCGGGGCTGGAAGTTTGCGCCGTGCAGATTCTGGGGCCCAGTGAAATCGACCCGGAGCTCACCGGCGATTTGCGCTTTGTCGACAGCGAGACGGGCCACACGCTAGACGTTTCCTCGGTCGGAGACCTGCTGGGCATCTATCATCAACATCGTCTCAGCCTGGAAGAGGAGTTGGCGCAGCATTGCCGCAGCCGCAGCGGCCGCTTTCTGGCCATCAGCGCGCGCGATTCGCTGTCGTGGGTGCTGTTCGACCTGTTGCGCCGGCGGGGATGGGTGCAATGAGCTTTCCGGGATTTGCATCGCTGTGGGCCGCGTGGCTGTTTCTGATTGCCGCACCGCTGATCGTGTTCTACTTTCTGAAGCTCAAGCGGCCGCGATACGAGATTCCGTCGCTGGCGCTCTGGCGAGCGGTCATCAACGACCAGCGCGTCAATTCGCCGTTCCAGCGATTCAAGCGAAACGTGTTGCTCTTGCTGCAGCTCTTGCTGCTTTGCCTGCTGGTGTTGGCGGCCATGCAGCCGTTTATTGTCGGAGGCCCCGCGCGGGGAGACTACGTGCCCGTGCTCATCGATTGCTCTGCCAGCATGGCGGCAACCGAGAAGCCCGGCGGCCCCACGCGGCTCGACGTCGCCAAGGAGCGCATTGGCGAATTGATCGATGCGCTGTTGCCCAACCAGCGCATGTCGCTGATCGCATTCAGTTCCACCGCGCGAAGGCTCACCGATTTCACCGACAACAAACGAATTTTGCACGACGCGCTCGATAAGATCGAAGTCGTCGACGTTCCCAGCCGCATCGAAGACGCGCTGCAAATGACAGAGGCGCTCGTGCGCACCACCACGATGGGCATCGACAGCGTGTTGATGTTCACCGACGGCAACCTGCCCGAACAGGTCGACTTCGAGCTCTCGTTCCAAATCAACTATCAACAGCTTCCACCGGCCGGAAAGAACATCGGCATCACGGCCCTCAACGCCAGGCGCTCCAGCGGCGGCTTTTGGGACATTTTTGTTCGGGTCGAGGCCTCCGCCGCCGGGCAATCGGCCGCCGACGTCGAGCTCGTGCAAAATGACACCGCGGCGGGCACGCAGCACGTCGTGCTCGACGCCAAAGAGGCCGAGCGGTTGGTCTTTCGCGTCGAGTCCGAGCAGGAAGCACAAATCGAATTGCGCCTGCGCCCGAGCGACGACGATTCACTGGCCTCCGATAACGTCGCTTTTCTAACGCTGCCTCGCGTGCGGCTGCTGACGGTTTTTGTGCCGCCCGACTTGGCGTCGTACCGGCACGCGCTGCGTGCGATACCGAGCGTCGAGCTTTTGCCGCAAGAAGGCGCCGACGCCAAACCGACCCTCCCTACCTACGATCTGCTGATCACGGATCGCAAAGAGGATCTGGAAATCGAGGCCGCGGCGGCGCTTTACGTGGGCATTGTTCCGAACGACCTTACTTCGCTCGTCAAGGTGAATGAGGGATCAGCCGACGTTGTCGATTGGCAGCGCGGCTCGACTTTGTTGCAGCACGTGCAGTTGGCCGAGATCCAGTCGACCGACGAGCCGCACTCGACAGAGGGAACGGCGGACGGCGACTATGAGCAATTGGGCTATGAAATCCTGGCGTTCGGCCGCCGCGGCCCGTTGATACTAAGCAAGCGAGTCGGTGCGCGAGTGGGTTTTTATCTGCTATTTCACAGCGATCGTTCGACGCTGCCCTACCGCGTTGCCTTTCCCATTATGGTTTCGAACCTGGTCGAGGTGGCATTGCAACAGTCATCGCTGTCGGAAGTGCGCGGCGAGTCGACCGGCGTGCTTCCGCCGCTGCCGCTGGATCGCAGTCGCGCGTACACGGTGCGCGGGCCGGAGGGATTTGAGCTCGGCGTCGCCAGCGATGAGAACGCGCTCGTATCGGGCATTCCCGCCGAAAGGGTGGGAACGTACCGGTTTTACGACGGAGGCGACGTTCGCAAGCAAGTCGGCGTCGGACTGCTCGACGCGCGCGAGAGCGGACTGACCGCCACCGACGAAATCCGTTTCCCCGAAGATCTCGCAGTGTCGGCAGCCGTCGAAGACGTCCGCACCGACAAGCCGCTCTGGCCCACCTTCGCCATCCTGGGGTTTTGCGTGTTGCTGGTGGAATGGTGGTACTTCCACCGCCGACCCGGAGGAGTGCCCACGCAATGACGGAAACGTTCCGGGAAGGCGATGCTGTTTTCAGACAGGATGAGGCTCGCACCGATTCGCAAATGAGATTCGCCATCAAACTGCTCGTCGCAATCGCGGTGTGGCTCTGCGCGGCAAAACCTTTGGCGGCACTCGAGATCGATGAAATCCTGTGGGGCTACGACGGCCGCGTTGCCGTCGACTGTTTCAATCCGCTTTCGGTGCTGGTCAGCAATCGTTCGGCTACGGCTTTCGATGGCAGCATGACGTTGTGGCAAAAATCGGTTGAGCGGGTCGGTGCGCGCCTGGTCGAGCCGATCTACCTTTCTCCCAATTCCAGCCGCTGGGTGCAGTTTTACCCCTACATCAAGCACGGTTCGGAATCGTGGACGCTGCAGACGAGCGCGCGCCAGTCGTTCGACGTCCCGGACCCCGCGGTTGCCGACCCCGCTTCGATTTTGTTGACCGACCCCGACGATTTTGCCGCATCGGGCAGCTACGTCAAACGATTTCCGGAGAACCTGTTTCCGCCGATGGCGGGCGCGACCGACGGATTGAAGGCCGTGGTGCTCGACCATGTCACGGCTGACGAAATGGCCCGTGCCGCGGGGCGAAACAGCAACGACAACCGCGTCCCCGGCTGGGTCCGCGCCTTGAGTCCCGAGATCTACCCCTCACGGTTCGAACAGAAGCGACCTTCCCCCACCTAAGCCCGGCGCGACCGGATTCGCGCTGCCAGAGCTTCTAGTTCGGGTGCTTTGAAGAGCCTGGCGACGAGGAGGAAGACCGCCAGAGTGGTTGCCGTCCCCACTGCGGCAATGGCGAGGGCTGCGGCGGGCCCGGGTGTTCCCGAGCCTCCCATGGCGTTGACCAGGGGGACGGTGGCCAGGGCAGCGACGCCTGCCGCAACCAGTCCCCGGGCAAGCGAAATCGCGATCCGGCGCACGCCATCCCATCCGGCGTCGCCGCCCCAGGCGAGGAGCAGGGCCAGCGCATACCCGGTCATCGTCAGAGTCGAGGCAAGGGCGAAGCCTTCGACCCCCATGATGTTGTAGAGGATCAACCATGTGGGAATCGCCACCACTGTCGAGGCCGTGCCCACTATGACCGGCACCCACATCCTGCGCTTGGCGTAGAAGTGCCTGGCGATGATCTGGTGCAGCCCCCACGCCGGTATCGAGAAGGCATAGATGACGAGGAGCCCGGCCACCACACTGGCATTCTCGCCACCGGCGGAGAACTCGCCGTAGCCGTAGATGAGCGAGACGAACGGCCCGGCGAGCACGACGAGCAGCGCGGTGGCCACAGCGGAGACGAAGACGGTGTTCTTCGCGGCATTCTCGGTGGTCTCGTTCAGTTCCTGGCGGGCACCACTGGCGGCAAGCCTTGCCAGGAACGGGTAGGCCGCTACTCCTGCGGCCTGGGCGATCACACCGATGGGGACCATCGTGAGCCGACGGGCGTAGAAGAGACCTGCCGCCCCACCGGTCTCGACCTGGCCGAACCAGTTGATGAACTGCTCGTCGAGAACCGCCACCGACTGGCCGAGCATCAGGGGGAGGGCGAGGATCAGGTACTCGCCAACCGCCGACTGCCCCGAAACGGGCACGAGCCGGACACCCGTGCGCCTCGCTCCGAACCACTGGAGCCCGAAGTTGCCAATCGCCGACCCGACAACCGCTCCCCAGAGGAAGGCTTCAGGGCTCGCCTCACCGGCGGCATACCCGATCAGCCCACCGCCAATGATCCCCAGGTTGTAGACCACGGGAGCGATAGCCGGGATCGCAAAGCGCCGGTGGGCGTACTGGGCCGCCATCAGCACCGACCCGAGCACGAGGAATATCTGGGCGGGGAGCACGATCCGGGTGAGGGAGGTGAGACGCAAATGGTCTTCGGGCCGGGCCTGGAAGACCAGTTCGACGAATTGGGGGGCGAAGACCCACATCACCGCAGTGAGTCCCACGATCGCGAAAGCGACGAAACGGAAGACCGAGGTGAAGGCACGGTTGGTGGCTGCGGTGTCACCCTTCTCGATATGGCGGCTGAGAATCGGAATCAGGGTGATGGTCAAATATGCACCGGCGAGCAGGTAGCTGAGGAAGTCGGGGAGGGCAAAGGCATGCCGATACAGGTCGGCCTCGGCATTGAGCCCGATCAGGCCGGCGAGCAGGCTCTCCCGCAGCAGCCCGAGCAGTCGGGAGAGAAGGATCCCCCCGGATACGACGGCGGCTGCCATCCCCATCCGGATGGGTTTGGTCATTGTCTCGATGCCCTCAGACTCTCGAGGATCCGCTCGGGGACGTGGAGGTCGCCGTAGCCCGAACCCAGCCCCAGCCCCTCCTTATAGGTCCC
>JBBDVZ010000067.1:0-10321 GCA_040903115.1 Planctomycetaceae bacterium | reverse complement strand
CGCCGCATGCTCGACATCGATTACGACGTTTACGCCGACGGCGAGGCGGAGCTGGGATGGCTCAACAGCAGCTTCCGCGTCACGTCGGGCGACGAATTCTCGCTCGACGGTTTTTTGCTGGAGCTCGTGGCGCGCCTGCGCGATTCGCTCAATCAGTTAGGAGCGGAAACAGCGCATCTGAAGACGATCGGCTTATGGGAAGGGTTTTTCGGTGTTGCGAATCTCATCAGCAGCGACAGCGAGCCCGAGCTGTCGCTTCCCTCGAACTGCGACGTCAAAGAGGCCGACATGATCGTCAACGCCCGCGTGGCCTGCAATCCGCAGGTCCTGGAGGAGCGGGTCAAAGCGGCGATTGACGAGGTGTGCCGTCGGCGCAACGCCGTCGCCGAGTTTCGCCAGACACAAAGCTTCTCACCCGGACGCCCGGTCCCCACGCATCGATTTGAGACGGCGAAGTAGGGCGGATTTGTTCGGGAAAAGCGAATCAACTCGGACAATCTCGACCCTCCCCCAACCCCTCCCTGGAAGGGAGGGGAGTTCGTGAAGCTCCAAAGGTACCTCCCGTGCGACGACTGATCGCTGAAGCCGACATCCGCACCGAGGTGGCCTCGCTGGGACTGCAGATCGCGGACGAATACCGGGGCCGACCGTTGACGGTGCTGGGAGTGTTGACCGGCAGCATCGTTTTTCTGTCCGATTTGATTCGACACGTCAACCTGCCGCTGCGCGTGGGAGTGATCCAAGCGTCGAGCTATCGCGGCTCCTCGACCGCGCCGGGCAATCTGAGCGTAAAGCTGGAAATGCTGCCCGACATTCGCGGGCGCGACGTCTTACTGGTCGACGACATTTTCGACACGGGGCGAACGTTGGCGGCGCTGTGCCGCGAACTGGCCAAGCACGAACCCGCAAGCATCCGCTCCGCCGTCCTGCTCGTCAAAGAGGGACGTTCGGTTGTCGAGATCGAACCGGACATGTATTGCTTCCGCATTCCCGACGTCTTCGTGGTCGGGTATGGACTGGATTACAACGACGAGCATCGGCACCTTCCCTACATCGCCGCGCTCGAAGATGCAGATCTGTAAGCCCACGGACGGCTGTCCGTGGGCTGATCGACGTGAGACTCAGTTGCAGCCCGACATTCCGTTTCAATCGGGAAAAATGCCGCGATTGTCGTGTCTCATCGCTAGATTTTTCGAGCGGCGCAACCTTAGAATTCTGCAAAACCGGGCAACGCCACGGGCGGACTTTGTGCCGCCGCACAAGTCGCAGCAAGGGGAGGCAGAATGAAGGGTAATCAAAAAGTCATCGACGCGATGAACGCCGGTCTGACGATCGAGCTGACCGCAATCAACCAATACTTCATCCATGCCAAAATGTGCAAGAACTGGGGCTTCAACAAGCTCGCCGCGCATTTTCAGGCCGAGTCGATCGAAGAGATGAAGCACGCCGAGCTGCTGATCGACCGGATTCTGTTTCTCGACGGCATCCCCGAAATCGCCCGCTACGACGTCATACGCGTCGGAAAAGACGTCAAGCTGCAAATCGAAAACAGTCACAAGCTCGAGTTGGGCGCCGTGAAGACCTACAACGACGGCGTGAAGCTGGCCGCTGATCAGAAGGATTCCAGCAGCCGCGACATCATGGAGCGGATCCTTATCGAGTCGGAGGACAGCGTCGATTGGATCGAGGCGCAATTGCACCTCATCAACACCATGGGGCTCGAACTCTACCTTTCGACGCAGGTCGGCGGCGAGTAAGCCGATTGCGGCCGGCACTTCTGGCGGAGCATCGCCAGAATTTGGCGGTGACAAGCCGTGCATCCGCTTCCGGCACCGGTGCAGTCCATCACGTCCTTGACGTTGCTGATGCGACCGCTCTCGATCGATTCCCGCACCTGGGCCTCGGTGATCTGCAGGCAATGGCAGATAACGGCGGATTTCGTGGGGGAGAGTGTCGTCATTCGGAGGGCAGACAGCCTGAAATCAAGTAGCGTATTTTGTTCCAGCCGATTGAGATTGAATCTCAATTTCATCTCAGTCTATCAGTTCCGTCGGCTGCGTCAATGCAAATTCCGCCAGATTCAGATTCCAGCTTCGTCGCCGCTTGAATGGTCGATTGAAGGGTAAATCGGCCGAAAAATCTGGATTCTCAACCCTTTTTGCAGCGATTACCACGGGACGTCCAATTTCATCCCCCGGGCAAGTTCCTCGAGCTTCGAGGCGTGCTCGCGGTGAATGGGAATGCCGCTTCGCTTCCACCCCTCTGCCCGTTCCCATTCGAGTTCACCCGGAATGCGGACGCGGTCGAAGCCGGATACCGGCGGGAGCGCCCGGATGTCGGCAATCGCCGAATCCAACTCGGCATAAAACGCGTCTTCGTCGACAAACTGCTTGATGTCGATGCAGTAAAAGAAGTGTTCGGAGCCATCGGCGGCAACCGACCAGCCCTTGTGAATGGGCATGAGCCCGCCCACAAGCGGACCGGCCAATACCGACGACAAAAATGCCAATCCATACCCGCGAGCGCCGGCGGCAGGCAGCATGGTCTTGGCGGCAGCCGGGTCGAGCGTTGGGTTCCCGTCGACATCAAGCGCCCAGTCATTCGGAAGAGGCTGCCCGTACAACTTGAGGCTCTCGACTTTTCCCCAGGATGAAATGGCACACGCCATATCGAGCACGAAGGGTGCTCCCGTCCGAGTCGGAACGCCCCAACTGAACGCGTTGTTGGCGGTGGCTGGCTTCCGGCCGCCGAATGGCACCACCGTCGCCGGTCCGGTGCTCGTCGTGTTGTAGCTGATCATTCCCGCTTCGATGGCTAGCATGGCATACACGCTGGCGGCTCCGTAATGCTGCGAGCGTTTGACGGCGACGGTTCCCGTGCCGACTTTTCGCGCCTTCTGTATGGCCAGTTGCATGGCCTGCGAGGCGGCGACGTGTCCCAGCCCCTTGCCTCCATCGAGCACCGCCATCGCCGCGGTCTCGCGCACGGTCAGAACTTTTGCCCGCGGATCGATGTCCCCCGCATCCATGGCTTCCAGGTATCGCCAAATGGCCCGGCTGCCGTGCGAGTGGATGCCACGCAAGTCGGCTTCGACCAGCCGCGAAGCGCCAACCTTCGCCTCGGCCGGGAACATGCCCTTGCCGACGAGCATCTCGACAAGAAGTTTGTGGAGGGCATCGGCCCCAACGACGATCTCCTGCTGCGGATCGCGGGGGATGTCGAGCGTATCGGTTTTGGGCATGAAGTTCTCCGAGCGGCGTTTTCGCACTTCGAACAGAGCATCGCTAAAGCTGGGGATTATGACGCCGCCACCGGCGTTTGTGAATTCCGCCGCGCGAGAGTGCTGCCGCAGTCCCGAGCCACGGGGTTTATCCCCGTGGTCTTCGGCTGCGCGCTCATCGGCCGCGCTGAACGGTGGACAGCCGAAGACCGGCGGGATAAACCCGCCGGCTCAGCGTCAACTCAAAGAAATCTTTGAGCTCTTGAGCGCCGGCCGGTCAAGCGCGAGAAAGCCAATCGGAAGCTCCGTGCGTCCATCGAGTGCTAAATCACCCAATGCGGCGCCGAGGACGGGCGTAAACTTGAAGCCGTGCCCCGAAAACCCGGCGCCGATCGCGACGTTCTCGTACGCTGGATGAACGTCGATGATGAAATGCCGATCCGGCGTGAGCGTGTACATGCACACGCTGTGACGCACCGGCGTCGGCTTCACGCCGGGCATAAACCGCGTCAGGAAGTCGTGTAGCTGACGTACGTCGCTCTCGTGAAGGACTCGGTCGACTTTGAGCGGATCGGCGACTGCGTTGCCGCCCGAGTGCTCGGCCACTTTGACGGTTCGGCCATCGAGGCTCGGAAATCCGTAAAACTGACCGGTGGGCGTATCGAAAAAGTACGCCGGCTTGCCCGCTGCGGCACGATAGTCGGCTGTCTCAACTTCAAACCAGAACTGCGGCTTGCGGACGACTTCGAGCGGAATGGCGAGACCAGCGAGCAACTCGCGCGCCCACGCGCCGGCAGTGACCACGAGCCTTGCCGCCTGGTAGCGTTCACGATCCGTCTGCACCTCGACCGTGCGGCCATCTGACGACCAGCCGAGCACCGATTCGCCCGTCTTCACCACGGCTCCGTTCGACATGGCGCGCTCGACGTGGGCGCGGACGCATTCTTCGACGCGCAAATATCCGGCGTCGGCTTCGAAGACGACGCCGAAATCGTCGGGAAATCGGAAACCGGGAAACCGCGCACGCGCCGCGGCGAGTTCGAGCTCTTCAAGAGCGAGCCGATGCGTACGTGCAGCAAGCTTTGCCCCAGCGATCGCTTCTCCATCGGGCGGCCCGGCCAGCATCAAACCGCAAAGGTCATACAGCTCGCGACCAGCGTCATCCTGCAGCTCGTGCCACAAGTCATACGCGCGCAGCAGCAGTGGGACATAATCGGGATGCTCGAAGTAAGCTTTGCGAATAATGCGCGTCTCGCCATGCGAACTGCCCCGGTCGTGCGCGACGTCGAACCGCTCGATACCGAGGGCCCGGACGCCACGCCGTGCCAAATGATCGAGCGCCGCCGAACCAAAACCGCCGACTCCCAGAACGATGACGTCGTAAATCTCGGGCATGCCGGCTAAATCCGCAATCGCGTTAACCAGCCGGCTTACGCCGGCCGCTCGCCTTTCGCTCCGCGCTCCGAGTTCCGAGTTCCTCGCTTTGTCTCACTTCGCCGACAAGTCGACCCTTACAATCTCCTTGTCGTTGCGCGCGAAGACGCTTTTCATCGCAAACGCCGGGTGAGACCAGATGGTCATCCGCCGGTTCACCGGGCGGGTCGGCTCGATGAGTTTCGCGCGGCTGATCTCTTCGTAGCCCTCCGGGGTCAGGTTGGCGATGATCAGGTCTCCCTGCTCGTTGTGGAGGAAATAGCGGTCTTCGTGCGGAATGAGAAATGCGTTCCACCAACGCCCTTTACCGGTCGCCTCGAAGGTTTCCCATATTCGCTCGCCCGTGTTGGCATCGAGACAGCGAAGTTGCCCGTGGCTGCATACGCCATAAATGTGCGAGTCGGTGACGACCGGCGTCGAAATGATGCAATGCAGCCCGTCGGTGTTAACTTCGCTGTTGCTTTCGCCTTTCCACGCCATGCGCGCCGACTTCCCGTCGACGTCGATCATCATCGGCCCGTTATAGAATGCCGTCACAAACAGCCGGTCTCCGGCCTTGCGCGGCGTGGGAATGGCCAGCCCGGCTTGAAGAGGAAACGGAATCTCCCAGAACAACGAGCCGTCGGCCGGGTTGAGCGATGAAACCGCGCTGGGATGCCAGATGATGAGCTGCCGCACGCCGCCGAACGTGTACATCATCGGCGGCGCGTAGCCGACTTCGCGATCATCCAGCGACCGCCAAATCTCTTTGCCGGTAAGCTTATCGAAACTAACGACGAGCGCGCCATCCGCCCCGCCCACCAGCGTAATCAACTGGTCGCCATCAACCAGCGGGGATGCGACAAATCCCCAAGTGGCCAACTGGGCCCGGTAGTCGTCGACAAAGTGCTTTTTCCAAACGACGTTTCCCTTCTCGACGTTGAGGCAAAACATGTGCCCCATCGCGCCGATGGTATAAACGCGGTCGCCGTCAACCACCGGCGTCGAACGCGGCCCAGACGGATAACTCACGGTGTACGGGCAGGCATACTCGTGCTTCCACAGTCCTTTGCCGGTTTCCGCGTCGAGGCAGACCACGCGCTCTGTCTGCTGTTCTTGCAGATAGTCGGTAACGAACACCTTGCCGCCCGCGACCGCCGGGCCGGCATACCCTTCGCCAATCGGCGTCGACCAGACGCGTGGCAAGAGCCCGTTGGTCGGGAACACTTTGACGATTCCCGTCTCCCGCCACACCAAATCCCGCTGCGGCCCACCCCACTGCGGCCAATCGTCAGCCCGCACGGCAGCCGCGGTGATGAACAAAACAACGGCAACAACGATCCGCCAACAAAAACGAGACCGGCAAGCGGCCGCGGCTCGACATTCCATGCGTAAGCTCCATGAACCAATGAGGTCGTCAATGCCCCATTGTCGCAGAGACGCAAGAAATGTTGTAGCGCGGGCGGGTGCAAAATCGCGGTCAAACCCTGCGAGTCGGCGAGGAACGAGCCTGTGTTTGCACATCGAACTCATCCGCCGGATTCCGACAACCTCAACAATGAACGACCCGCCGCGTGCCGCGATATGAGGGTCCCGTGGACGTTGACGGAATGTGTTGCCGCACTCCTGACAAATTCCGGCCCAGCGGCTAGAATCAAAAAAACTTCGCAACGCAACCGCCGACGGCACCGTCGTGCATCATGCGTCCCCGTAGCTCAATTGGATTGAGCGTTGGCCTCCGAAGCCATGAACGCGCTCTGGAACTACAGGAAAACAAGCTTAGAATCGAGTGTGTCAGGAAAAAGCGACAGGAAAAAACCCCGGTGAGCGTCACCTCAACCGGGGTCCAGCAAACCTTTCGGCCTGCTCTTGTTAGCTGGAGGGTTTGCAATGGGACGACGAGCACACATTTGGTTTTGGAAGAAGCGTCGCGTCTGGTGTGTCGACATCGACCGACGGCGCATCAATCTCGGTCCCGACAAGAGGGAAGCCGAGCGGCAATTCCACGCCCTCAAGGCCAAGCCCAAAAAGGTCATCCCTAAAAATGGCCTGTGCGTGCTGATCGACGAGTTTCTCGGCTGGGTCAGTCTCAACCGCTCCGCTGACACCTTGGAGTGGTACACGCGACGGCTGAGGGCGTTTGACGGCCTGTACCCCGATCTCCGTGTGGATGAGTTGAAGTCCTTCCACGTCCGAAGGTGGATCGACAGCTATCCTAAACTCTCCTCGTGGAGCAAGCGGAATCAGCGGCATCCAACACGTGCTCACCCCATTCTGTATCGAGGCTGCCTTCGTAACCGCGCACAACGCGTGGCAACACTTTGCGACGGGTTGCACAACGGCGATGCGTCGGCCAAGATGAATGGTCCGGCGAGGTGTCGGACGGTTCTTTTTCGAAGAGTGTGCCATGTCGGCGGCCGAGTCTTCACACCCAACGAGCGATCCGCTGGCGAGGCTGCGCATCCCGCGTCGGGATGAACCGCCGCGGCCCTCCGCGCTCAAACGGCTGCTGAAATGGGGGCTTGGCCTTGTTCTGCTATCGGGCATCGGTGTCGGCGCGTTCGTGCTGGTCAGGCAGCAGGGATGGCTCGCTCAGTCGTCGGAGTGGCTGCCGGAGGCGATTCGGTCGCGGCCCGAAGTTCGCGTGGTGAAGGTTGTTGCCGAACAGGGTCGGACGGCTGATGCGCTGGTGGTGGCCACCGGGTACCTCGAGTCGCGACGACAAGCGAATATCGGCGCGCGCGCAGCCGGGCGAATCGAGGCTGTGAATGTCGAAGAAGGCAGCGAGGTGAAGAGCGGGCAGGTGTTGGCCGTGCTCGAACACCGCGACGTCGACGCCGCCCTGGCAGCAATGAAAGCGACGCTGGCACGCAGCATCGCCGAGTTGGCCGAACTCGAAATCGAAATCGCGCGGACGCAGAAGGATTTCAATCGCGCCGAGAAGCTTTGGAAAAGCCGAACCACCACCGAGGCTCAGTACGATCAGGCGCGGTTTGCCCGCGATGCGGCGGTTGCGCGGCGCGACTCGTTAAACGCATCGGTCGCACTGGCCGAAGCGCGCGTAAAGGAAACCGAAGAGCTCAGGGAAAACATGATCGTCCGTGCGCCCTTCGACGGAACCGTGATCTCGAAAGACGCCGAAGTCGGCGAGTCGATCTTGCCCGGCGGCATGGGTGAAGCCTCCGGACGCGGGTCGGTTGTCACCATCGCCGACCTGCAGCATCTCGAAGTCGACTGCGACGTAAAGGAAGATTATATTAGCCGCGTTTTTCAAGGGGGGCCGGCAGAGGTGGCCGTCGACGCGGTGCCTGAGTTTCGCTACAAGGGCCGCGTTCGCAAAATCATCCCCATGGGCGATCGCGCGCGTGCCACCATCAAGGTGAAAGTTGAGATTGTCAACGCCGACCAGCGACTGTTTCCGGAAATGAGCGCCACGGTCTATTTCCTGCCGCAAGAGGAGCAGGAAAAGGAGAAGCAGCCTTCGAGCGATCAGCAGCGACGCGTGTTTTGTCCCGCCGGCGCCATTCAATCGGACGGAGCCGGTTCGTTTGTCTGGGTGCTCGACAATAAGAGTCGCGCAAAACGCGCGGACATCAAAATCGGCGAAGAGCGGGACGGCCGAACGGAAATTCTCGAGGGGCTGAGCGGCGGGGAGCGCGTGATTGCCGATCCGCCGGAGTCGGTCGACGCTGGAACGCTTGTCAAAGTGCGCGAATAATGTGTCCCGGTTCGGGCCAGCGGGATTTGGAGCAGATCATGCAGGGGATTGTCTGTGAGTGAAACTATTGTCATCGTCCGCAACGTCTACAAGGAATTTCGACGCGATGAGATCACGATCCCGGTGTTGACGGGAATCAATCTCGACATGAAAGTCGGCGACTACCTGTCCCTCATGGGCCCGTCGGGCTCGGGCAAGTCGACATTGTTGAACCTCATCGCCGGCCTCGATAAGCCCACGTCGGGCACCGTCAACGTCGTGGGCAGCGACCTGGTCAAGATGTCGCAGGGACAGTTGGCCAACTGGCGATTGCGTCACATCGGCTTCATTTTTCAGCTCTACAACCTGATTCCCGTTCTGACGGCTTATGAAAACATCGAATTGCCGCTGACGCTGACGAAACTGTCGCGCAAGGAACGCGACGAGCACGTCCGGACCGCGCTCGACATCGTCGGGCTCGACGACCGCAGGGACCATTACCCCAGGCAATTGTCGGGGGGACAGGAACAGCGGGTCTCCATCGCTCGGGCGCTGGCCACCGACCCGACGCTCATCGTCGCCGACGAGCCGACCGGTGACCTCGATGCCAATTCGGCGGGCGAGATTCTCGACCTGCTCGAGCGGCTGAATCGGGACTTTCACAAGACGATTGTCGTGGTCACTCACGATCCGAACACCGCGGCACGCGCTCATCGAACAATGCACCTCGAGAAGGGAGTGCTGGTGGACCAAGTGATGCCAGCCGCCCAAGGGGTGCCGGCATGAAGTCGCTGAAGTACATTTGGCGAAACGTCACGCGCAACAAGCTGCGGACGACGCTGACGATTTTGTCGGTGGGATTCAGCCTGGCACTCTTGACCGTGCTGCATGGCTATATGGCGATGCAGACTGTCTGGAGCGGCGAAGCGAAAAAGCATAATCGCATCGTCGTGCTGAACATCCAGGGATTTTCGGGCAAGCTGCCCATCGCCAGCGTCGACACCGTGCGAAAAATCGACGGCGTCAAGGCGGCCGTTCCGTATGCGTGGTTCGGCGGAGACTACAAAGAAACACGCATGCCTTTCGCCCAGTTTGCCACCGACCCCGACCAGGTCTTCCGCGTCTGGGATGAATTCAAGATCGACCCGGCCCAGTTGAGCGCGTGGCAAAACGACCGGCGTGGCTGCGTTGTCGACCGCGAACTGGCCGAGAAATTCGCGTGGCAAATCGGCGACCGCATCCCCGTTCGAGGAACGTTTTACCCAATCGATCTCGATTTGACGGTTGTCGGCATGTTCGACGCGCCGCAATACACCGACTCGCTGTGGTTCCACTGGAAGTATTTGGACGAAGGTCTTCAGCAGGCGAAGTCATTCGGTTCCGGAAACTCCGGGACAATTTTTGCCAAGGTCGAGCGGTCCGAACTGATTCCCGGCGTCATTCAAACCATCGACGGCAAGTTCGCGAGCTCGCAGTTCCCGACGCGAACGCAGACGGAGGCCGCATTCGCGCAGATGTTCGCCGACATGCTGGGCAACATCCAGGCTTACATTTTTAATATCGGCCTGGCGGTTGTGTTCTCGCTATCGCTTGTCGCCGCCAATGCCATGGCCATGTCGATGCGCGAGCGCACGACCGAAGTCGCCGTGCTCAAAGCGATTGGCTTTCACCGCGGCCGAGTGCTGCGGTTGATTCTCGGTGAATCGTGCATGATTGCATTGCTCGGCGGGCTGATCGGCATTTCACTCGGCTGTGCGTTCCTGCACGCGTTGCACGGGTTCAATTCGCAGTACTTTCCGGTCGCAATCACCGACCTCATCGGTCCGTGGCTTGGCGTCCTTTTGGCAATCGCCGCGGGCATTGGGCTTGTCAGCGGTATTGTGCCCGCGGTGCGGGCGGCACAACTGTCGGTCGTCGATGGTTTGCGGCGCGTGATTTAGCAATCCAGAAGCCCGGCGTTTTTAAAAATCCGGGCATCTTAGCAAGGCAAA
>JBBDVZ010000066.1:0-10373 GCA_040903115.1 Planctomycetaceae bacterium | reverse complement strand
GGTCACGTGTTCGGCGACCTTGAGATACGAGAGGATGCTCAACGAGTTCAAGCCGCGCTGATAGAGCATTTCTCCGTGGTTGAGGTCGCCCGGGCCGAAGCGGGCCCAGCGCGTTGGCTTGCCATCGTGATCGACGAGCGCATAGTCGTGCTCGATCAGGTGATCGGTGATCGCCGCCACCACGTCGCGCACGCGTTGTTTTTCCGCGTCGGTCTCGGCCACCAGGTCGTAGTACAACGCATAAAAGAAATAGTGGCCGTCGAGCTCGTCCGAGCTGGTGTCGGTTTTCCAATACCATTTGCCGTCGGCGCTGGTTGGCCAGCGGGGCGAAAGGACTTTCCATTGCGGGTCGCGTTCCTGCTGTTTTATGTCCCGCTCAGGAGTGTCGCCGTCGTTTGGGTTGCGGCCGCTCGTGGGCAAAATCGACCGTGCCGGAAACCCGCGAGGCGCCGGGTTCGAGCCCCCTTGCGTCACCTGGCTGAGAAAGCGGAGCGCCTCAAACGCGGCCGTGGCGCGCTGCCTGGCTTTGACATCTTTCGTGGCCGCGTATGCGAAGCACTCGCCCGCGCCGTACATGGCCGTCCACAGCCCGTCGTTGTCGCTGTCACTCTGAGTCCACTCGCGCTTGTCGGCCACGTCTTTCAGCCGGACGGAATGGACATAACCGTAGGGAGTTCGCCGGTGATACTTGTCGATTTCATCCTCGAGAAACCGTGCCTTCTCGTCCAGCGTCGTCGGTTTACGCTCGATGGCGCCGAGTCCATGCTCGGTGGCAAACCACGGCGTGCCGTCTTGCTGCACGGCGATGGCTCGCACCAGGTTATCGGGCAGCCAGCGCGGGGCCGCGTGATATTCCCAGATTTTGCCGTCGTAGCGAATGGCCCCGAGCCGGGTCCCAAACCAGACGACCGCACCCTCGCCGGCCGACATCGTGGTGAAGTCGTTGTACGGCAAACCGTCCTGTCCCGTGTACAACGTCCATCCCTCGTCATCCTGGACGCCGACACCCTGCGGGCTGGCGAACCACAGCCGACCGTTGCCGTCGAACGCCACACCCCGAACGTCGACCGGCGCCCAACTGCGGCTGCCATCCCGCGGCGTGATGGACGTCCACTGGCCATCGGGTGCCGATTGAAACAAACCGGCCGCCGCCGCGACGGCAATCCGTTCATCGTGAGAGACGGCAATCTGCCGGATCTCCTTCTCATCGCCCAAGAGAGAGTTCAATGCATCGACTGGCTTGAGAGCATCGCCGTCCAGTCGCCACAAACCGGTCGAGGTTCCCAACAGCGCCTGCTTGCCGCCGATGAGAGCGTGCTGGTTGACAGGGTCGACCGCAGACTCCGGGAGAGCCGCCAATTGCGTCGACGTCGCGGCGTCGACCAGATACAGGCCAGTCTCGGCCGTACAAATCAGCTTTTCGCCGTGAGGAGCCAAAAGCTTGACGGGGGTTTTGTATTCGGCGATCGCGAACCATTTTCCGTCGACGAGCTTCGAGATTCCCTTGGTGGTCGCCGCATACACTTCCTCGTCATGGGTTACCGCGACCGACAGCACATCGTTCGACGGCAGTCCGTTGACCGTCGAATACGTCGTGCGCGTCTCAGACAAAAACGAGCCGACCTCGACCCCATAGATCGGCGACTCTTGATCCGAGTCGGCGCGGCTTTCCTGTGATTCTGCAATCCCGCACATCGGCACACACAGGATCGCGATTCCGGCAAACATGACGTTAGGGCGGATCGGCCAAAGCATAAAAACATCCTTTTAAGCTGAGCGACTTGACCGGAATGATGTGACTCGAATCAGCCGGCGCGATCTAATAGAATGATTCTGCGGAAGAATAGCGCCCGACGCAAGGGAGGCGTTCTTGCGGCGGTGCAGCGCTTTGGGTTGCGGCCAGGGCGGGCCAGGGGAACCTCAATTGTGTCATCGTGAAAGGCCGGCCATGTTCGCGCGCGTCGCCCGGTTGCGGTTTCTGTGTCTGACGGCTGCTGTTCTCTGCGTGGCTGTATGCCATGCGGATGGAACGGCCGAAGCATCGCTGCTTGCCGGTGCCGCCGCTCGGAGCATCGTCCCTCCGTTTCCCGCGCGCATGGGTGGATTCGCGGACCGCAAGGACTCATTCAAAGGCGTGCACGACGAGATCTTCGCGCGCGCCTTGGTGCTCGACAACGGGACGGCTGCTCTGGTGCTGATCGGCTCGGATCTCACCGACGTCGACGCCGACATGACCAAACAAATCCGCGAGAAGATTCAAGCGGCGACCGGCATTCCGCCTGCGCATGTTTTGGTTTCGTGCGCTCACAACCATTCGGCCCCCTCGCTGTGGGAACCCGGGCGATTGAAGCAAGCGGACCCCAAGCTAAAGGAGTTCTTCGTCCAGCAGTTTTCCGACGCGGCCATCGAGGCCTTCAAGAACCGCGCACCCGCTCGGGCCGGTTTTCGCGCGGGAGAACTGAAGGGAGCCACTCGGAATCGCCAACAGGGCAACGACTTGATCGATCCGCAAGTCGGCGTGCTGCGAGTCGAAGCGCGCGACAGCCGGAAGACGATCGCGACGCTTTTTAACTTCACCGGCCATCCGGTCATCATCGGTTCAAACAATCTGTTGCTCTCGGGCGAATATCCCGGAGCGGCATCCCGCGCGGTCGAGAACCTGCTCGGCGGGGTGGCGATATTCACGCAAGGCGCCGCCGGCGACATCACCGTGCAGCGCAGCGGCGACCCGTTCGACGAGATCGAGCGGATCGGACGCACGCTGGCCGGCGAGGTCGTTAAGACGGCCGGTTTCGTCGAGTGCCGCGATGAGCTTCCGCTGGCCGGCGTCTCAAAGATGCTGAGTTTTTCTCCGCGTGAGATTCCCTCCGTCGAAGATGCCCAACGCGCGCTCGACGATGCTAAAAAGCAGTTTGACGCCGCCGAGAAGAACAAAGGAAATCCCGACTTTCGCCGGCAATTGGAACAACAGGTCCGATTGCAGTCGGTCAACCTGCGCGTCGCCAAGGGCCGCAAAGAGGGCACGCTGAAATTGCCCGACGCCGTCCCAGCCGAGGTCCAGGTGCTGCAAGTGGGCGACCTGATTCTCGTCGCGATACCCGGCGAGATCTTTGTCGAATACGCGCTCGAGATGCGCGCGCGCGCGCGGCAGGCCGTCGATAAGCACATGGTTCTTGCGGGTTACTCGAACGGTTACATCGGCTACATCATCACGCCGCGCGCGGCACGCACCGGCGGTTACGAAGCGTCGGTCGCCCGCGTCGGTTCCGAGGCCGGTCGCAGCCTGACGGAAACCGCGATGGATCTTTTGAGCACTCTTTCCGAAGAGCCTCAGAAGACGAAATGACCGCCCCGTCGACGTTAGGGGCCTTCTCGCATTCCCGCATCGAGCGCATACACTCTGTCCGATCAATGCTACGGCTAACCCATGGATAGCTTAAACGACCTTGAGGCCCCTGCGAGCGCCGCATCGACCGTCGCTGCGCGCGACAGCGTTTTCAAAGCACGCAGCATCACCAAGGTCTATCACATGGGCGAGGTCAACGTTCATGCGCTGCGGGGCGTCGACCTCGACCTGTATGCCGGCGAGTTCGCGGTGATGCTGGGCCCTTCCGGCAGCGGAAAGTCGACGCTCCTGAATATCCTCGGCGGCTTGGATGTCCCGACCAGCGGCACGGTGATGTATCGCGACCGCAACATTACCGCCGGTAACGAAGCAGAGCTCACATCGTACCGCCGCGAGCACGTCGGTTTCGTGTTTCAGTTTTATAACCTGATTCCCAGCCTGACGGCGCGCGAGAACGTCGTATTGGTAACCGAGATTTCGCGCGACCCGATGAAGCCCGAGGAATCGCTCAGGCTGGTCGGCTTGGGCGAGCGAATGGATCATTTTCCCTCGCAGCTTTCCGGAGGCGAACAGCAGCGGGTCGCCATCGCGCGGGCCATCGCCAAGCGGCCCGACGTGTTGCTGTGCGACGAGCCGACCGGCGCGCTCGACGTCGAGACGGGCATTGTCGTGCTCGATGTCATCGACCGCGTGAATCGCGAGCTGGGGACGACCACCGCCGTCATTACTCACAACGTCAGCATTGCGGCGATGGCGGACCGCGTGATCTCGCTATCCGACGGCCGGATCGCCAGCGTCCATCGCAACGAGAAAAAGATCACCGCCAAAGAGCTGGTGTGGTAAATCGAGGGGTGCCATGGCCAACCGAAGAAGCCCGGCTTTTTCGGATAAGCCGGGCTTCTGAACGATCATATGACCGCGCTCAACCGCAAACTGTTTCGCGATCTGCTGCAGATGAAGGGGCAGGTAACGGCGATCATGCTGGTCATTGCCTGCGGGGTGGCCACGTTTGTCATGTCGCTCAGCACGCTGGAATCGCTGCGGATGACGCAGCAGACGTACTACGAGCGCTATCGCTTCGCGCACGCGTTCGCCTCGTTGAAGCGCGCCCCCAACGCGTTGGCGGCGCGCATCGCCGCCATTCCCGGCGTGGCACAGGTGCAGACGCGGATCGTCGTCGACGTGACGCTCGACGTCGCGGGGATGGCCGAACCCGCCGTCGGACGCCTGATCTCCCTACCCGAGCGGCCCACGTCCGGCCTCAACGCCCTGCACCTGCGCAGCGGGCGGTTTCTCGAGGCCGGGCGCGGCGGAGAAATTCTCGCCAGCGAAGCCTTCGCCCTGGGTCACAATCTCAGTCCCGGCGACCACATCGTGGCGGTCATCAACGGCAAGCTGGAGAAACTCACCATCGTGGGCGTCGTCCTTTCGCCCGAATACGTGATGCAAATGGGGAACGGAGCGGCCGTTCCCGACGATAAGCACTTCGGCGTCTTTTGGATCGGAGAGCGCGAGCTGGAGGCGGCGTTCGACCTCGATGGCGCCTTCAACAGTGTAACGCTTTCGCTGATGCGCGGGGCTTCCGAGCCCGAGGTGCTCAAACGACTCGATCTGCTCATAGAACCCTACGGGGGCGTCGGTTCGTACGGTCGCGAAGACCAGTTATCGAACCGGTTTCTGTCAGATGAAATTCGGCAGTTGCGCGGGATCGGAATGGTGGCGCCGGCCATCTTCCTGAGCGTCGCCGCTTTCCTGCTCAACATGGTGCTGACGCGCGTCATCAGCACTCAGCGCGAACAAATTGCCGCGCTCAAAGCGTTCGGCTATTCGCGGTTCGAAGTCGGAATGCACTACCTGCTGTTTGTGCTGGTGATTGTTTTTTGCGGAACGCTGGTGGGGACCGCGGTGGGGGCGTGGCTCGGCAAGGGAATGACGCACATGTACTCGCGATTCTATCGGTTTCCCGTGTTTTTCTTCCGCTTTGACGTCGCAACCGGGCTGATGGCGCTCGGGGTCAGCGTGTCGTCGGCCGTCCTGGGCGCATTCGGGGCGGTGCAGCTTGCGGTTAGGCTTCCGCCGGCCGAGGCCATGCGGCCTGAGCCGCCCGCCACGTTCCGTAAGACAATTGTCGAAACGTTGGGGCTGGCGTTTCTGTTTTCTCAGTCAGCGCGGATGATTTTCCGGCAATTGGAACGCCGTCCGTGGAAGTCGATCCTCTCATCGTTCGGGATCGCGCTGGCCACCGCGGTGCTGGTGCTCGGCAATTTCGGACGCGACGCCCTCGACCGTCTCATGGACTTCCAGTTTTCGATCGCACAGCGGCAGGACGTGAGCATCGCGTTCGTCGAGCCGACGACCGCCGCGGCCACATACGCGGTGGGACATCTTCCCGGCGTCACGCAGAGTGAAACGTATCGATCGACTCCCGTTCGCATTCGGTTCGGCCACCGGTCGCGTCGACTGGGCATTATGGGGCTGCATCAACAGCGAGACTTGTTTCGGTTACTCGACGTCCACGAGAAGTCGGTGGTGCTGCCGGACGAGGGCGTGGTACTTTCCGAGAAGCTCGCAGAGATTCTTCACGTCGGTATAGGAGAGAAGGTGATTATTGAAGTCATGGAAGGACAGCGTCCCGTGCGTGAAGTGCCCGTAACCGGCATTGTCACGGAGTTCGCCGGCACAAATGCCTATATGGAGATCAACGCCCTGCGCCGATTGTTGCGGGAACAAGAGACCGTTTCGGGCGCCTTCCTGGCCGTCGATTCGCGGTACACGCAAGAACTGTATCGGCAACTGAAAACGACGCCCCGCGTGGCCTCGGTGTCTATCACAGCCGCCACCCTGCAGGGATTTAAGGACACGATTGCCGAGAACCAATTGCAGATGCAGATGTTCAACGTCATCTTTGCGTGTATCATCGCGTTTGGGGTCGTTTACAATACGGCCCGGATTTCGTTGTCGGAACGCAGCCGCGAGCTGGCCACGTTGCGCGTGATTGGCTTCACGCGCGCCGAAGTCTCCGGCATTCTGCTGGGAGAGCTGGCCGTGCTGACGTTGGTGGCAATTCCGCTCGGTTTGGTAATGGGTTATGGCTTTGCGGCGCTGACGGTGTGGGCTTTCGAGACCGAGATGTACCGGATTCCGCTGGTCGTCAGCCATCGGACGTTTGCCTTCGCATCCGCGGTCACCATCCTCGCGTCGTTGCTCTCCGGCCTTGTTGTGCGGCGGAGAATCGATCAACTGGATCTCGTCGCCGTGCTCAAGAGCAAGGAGTAACCCGGCTGTGCCCCTGTGGTTGAAAAGACTGTTGCTGGTCTTCGCGGCGTTCGGCATCCTCGCGCTGATTGTCTATGCGTTTCTGCCCAAGCCGGTCGACGTCGACCTCGCGACGCCCGAGCGGGGACCGCTGCACGTGACGGTCGATGAAGAGGGCAAGACGCGCATCAAGGAGCGGTACGTCGTCTCGACGCCGCTGGCGGGGCGACTGATGCGCATCGAGCTCGATGCGGGTGACGAGATCTCCGCCGGCGAAACGCTGCTGGCGGTTGTCGAGGCGACCGACCCGGCGTTGCTCGATCCGCGCGCTCTGGCCGAAGCGGAAGCCCGCGTGAAAGCCGCCGAAGCAAAGCTCAAACAAGCCGACCCCGCGCGACAGCGCGCGAAAACCGACATGCAATACGCCGAGACCGAACTGGGGCGGGTCCGCGCGCTGCACGCGAAGAACGCGGCCTCAAAACAGGAGCTCGATCAGAAGGAACGTCTCTTCCAGGCCAGCGAGCAGGATTACCGGGCGGCAAGCTTCGCGGAGGAAATCGCCCGCTTCGAGCTCGAGCTCTCCCAGGCGGCGTTGGTGCAAACGCGTCCCAACGGCGGTGGCAGCGTCGAGGAGCGACGTTTCGAAATTCACGCCCCCATTACGGGCCGCGTGCTGCGCGTTTTCGAAGAGAGTGCGACCGTTGTGGCGGCCGGCGCGCGGCTGCTCGAAGTCGGAAATACGGCTGATCTGGAAATCGAAGTCGACGTTCTCTCCAGCGACGCCGTCAACATCAGGCCGGGCGCGCCGGTCCTTCTCGAACAGTGGGGAGGCGAAACGCCGTTGCGGGGAACGGTGCGCTTGGTCGAGCCCTCCGGGTTCACCAAGATTTCGGCTTTGGGGGTCGAAGAGCAGCGCGTCAACGTGATCATCGATTTTGTCGATCCGCCGCAACAGCGTCCTACGCTGGGCGATGGCTTCCGCGTCGAGGCGCGGATCATCGTCTGGGAGCGCGCCGACGTCCTCAAAGTTCCCACGAGCGCGTTGTTTCGCCACGGCGACGATTGGGCGGTGTTTGTCGTCGCCGACGGCCGCGCAGTCCGCCGCCCCGTGAAGACGGGCCGCCGCAACGGCCTGGAAGCGGAGGTGCTCGACGGCCTCGCGTCCGGCACACCGGTGATCATTCATCCGAGCGACAAGGTGGAAGACGGCGTCGCGGTCGTCGTACGAGAGCAGCCCAAATGAAGCACAAAGCACGAATGTCTAAAGAAATCCGAAGCACGAAGCACTAAACGAATGCGGTGGGGTAATTCATTAGTGCTTTGGGCCTTCGTGCTTCTTTCGTCATTTGAGCTTCGTGCTTTACCTCCAGGGATTTTTTTCCAGCATCTGCTGAACCACGTCGCGGCGACTCGCGGTGGCATCGAAAATGGCCAATTGCTGCGCTGAGCCGGTCGACTTCGGCAATGCGGAAGCCGCCTTGAGCTCGTCGACGCAGTCGAGCTTGATCGCTTTCGGCAGCAGCAGCTCGATCAGGCGGTCCACCGTTTCCTGCACCGAGTGTTGGCGGAAATCCTCGCTGCTGACCAGCCGCGCATCGGCCCCGAACCGCGTGGCCCGCCACTTGTTCTGCTGGACCATCATCGGGTGATAGTCCGATTGGTACGTGCCGCCGTCGATCTCTTCGGAGAGCGCCTGCACCAGGCATTGGATGAGCGCGGTGAGCGACAAAACCTGGTCGAGGTTCGCCGGCATGTCGCAGACGCGAATCTCCACCGTGCCGAAATTGTGATGCGGGCGAATGTCCCACCACAGCTCGCGGATCGAGTTGATAAAGCCGGTGTCGATCAGGTGATTCACCAGCCAAACGTACTCGCTCCAGTTGCGCATCTGATGAGGCAGCCCCGCGGTCGGCAGCCCTTCCATGATCTTCGATCGGTTCGAATGCAGCCCGGTTTTGCGTCCCTCCCAGAACGGGGAGTTGACCGAGAGAGCCAAAAGCAGCGGCAGATGGCGCAGCATGCGGTCGCAAATCATCACCGCCTTGTCGCCCGTGTCGACGCCGACGTGGACGTGGAACCCGAACGTGACCAGCCGGCGGGCGACGTCTTGCATCAGCTCGACCAGGCGATAGTAGCGGTCGTTGACCGTGATCTGTTGATCGCGCCACGACGAGAACGGATGCGTCGCGGCCCAAAACAGCTTGACGCCGAGCGCATCGGTCACCTTCTCCAGGTCTTCGAGCTTCTGCCTCAAATCGTCGCCGGCGCTGCGTACGGTGCGGCAAATGCCGGTGTTGATTTCGAGATAGCATTGCATCAACTCGGGTTTGACTTGCTCGAACAAGCTTTGTGGAAGCCGCGCGAGGACCTGGTCGATGGAGTTCGACAGCGCGAACGATTCGGCATCAACCAGTTGCAGCTCGAGCTCGACGCCGATTGTCGGATAGTCGCTGCGTTTGAATGTGATGCTCGACATGATTGAAGCGTGCCCTAGTGCCTCGA
This sequence comes from Planctomycetaceae bacterium, assembly GCA_040903115.1. Classification (GTDB taxonomy): domain Bacteria; phylum Planctomycetota; class Planctomycetia; order Planctomycetales; family Planctomycetaceae; genus JBBDVZ01. Next base: position 1,270 of record JBBDVZ010000066.1, on the reverse strand, counting down.
AAGAGATTTCGGAAACTCCTCTCCCCTCAGGGGAGAGGTTGGGAGAGGGGTGAAACGTTCGAGTGCTGGTACATGTTCGAACGTCTCCACCCTCCCCCAGCCCCTCCCTGGAAGGGAGGGGAGTTAGGTGCGATGCCACTTCCAGCCCGCCTGGCCTTTGAGGTTTTGAACGCACTCGGCCGGCCAGCCTCCATTGTGCAGTTCGACGATGGTGTTGGCGACCATGATGAACGTGTCTCGCTGCGATTCGACGTCGAGCCCCGCCACGTGCCCGGCCAACAGCACGTTGTCGAGCTGCAGCAGCGGACTGGATAAGGGGAGCGGCTCGACCTCGAAGACGTCGAGCCCGGCTCCGCGCAAATGGCCCGACTTCAGGGCGTCGTACAGCGCCTTCTCGTCAACCAGCGAGCCGCGCGCCGTGTTGATGAGGACCGAGCCCTGCTTCATTTTTGCCAGCGTGCGCGCGTTGATGAGGTGCCGGTTATCGGCCGTCATCGGCGCGTGCAGCGACACGAAGTCCGATCGCGCTAACAGCGTGTCGAGGTCGGTCAGCTCGATTTTCCATTGCTTGACGAAGTCGCGGTCGGGATAAGGCTCATAAGCCAGCACGTTCATCCCAAGGCCGACCGCCCGGGTTGCGACGGCGCGGCCAATGCGGCCCAAGCCGACAATTCCCAGCGTCGTTCCCATCACGCGCGGGTGCGGAGTGCGTGTCCAGCGTCCTTCGCGCACCATGCGATCGAGCCGCGGAAACCCGCGGGCCACGCCCATCAACAGCGCGATGGTGTGTTCGGCGACCGCGTGATGATTGACGCCCGGCGTCGTCGTCACGGCAATGCCAGCCCGGTCGCAAGCGGCGACGTCAATCGCGTCGAACCCGACGCCGGTTCGCGCAATGACGCGCAGCCTGGGAGCCGCCTCGATCACGCGCGCCGGATAAGGCTCGGCACTGGCCATGCACGCCTCGCAATCGGCCAACAGCGAAATCAACGCGTCCTGATCGAGCCGATCGACGTGCGGCGGCCGGTGCACCAGCTCGAAACCATTGGCCTCGAGAATCTCGATATGCGGCCCGACGTTTGAATTCAACGAGTAGCACAAACACTTTGGCATGAGTGACGTTGCCCCCGGTGATCGCTATTCGTCGTGACCGGCGCGTGTTGGCTTTCAAAGTAGCGTAACCCGCGCGGTCCATCCAGCCAGGGTGGCTGGGGTCGAGCCGCTTAGGCTCGCCCCCAGGACCATCGATCTGGGGGCACGCTGGCGCGTG
>JBBDVZ010000065.1:0-10402 GCA_040903115.1 Planctomycetaceae bacterium | reverse complement strand
CCGCGGTGGGAGCGCATTAGCTCCAAAGCCAACCGGCTGATTTCAGGCATCGACACTTGCCCTCAGGCCTGGAAAGACGTCCTCCGGCGTCTTGCCCGTAATTTCCATGTAGAGGGCGTCCGGACAAAGATCGATCTTGTCACTCCAATAGATGTTTCCGGTCGGACCGACGCGGACCTCTTCAAATGCCTTCGGATCCTTCCAGTTTGCAAATACGCCCTTGCCGACGAGGTGGGATAGGTCCACCTCCCCTTCGATACCATCGGCATAGCGGATCCAGAGCCTGTAGCCGGTCAGTGGCTTGACTTCGACGGCTTTCAACATTTCCAACACTCCGCGACTGGCGCCCTCGCCCTTTTACTATTGACGGCGCTTCGACAAAGGGATGATTGTGTCCTGGTTCAATCATCAATCTTACATTCTATCAGTTCACCGTTCGAGTTCCCCGGCTATGAACTTCACATCATCCCCTGCAAGAATTGACAGGCCATCGGGAGATTCACCGAGCCCATAGGCGCGACGCGTGTATTGGAAGTGTTCTTTCAGCTCCGCGATTTTGAGCGCGTCGCCGTTTCCCAGCACGCCGCCCGCGATGATGAGCCGTCGCGGTACTGACAGTGCCGCCAAATGCTGCACGTCGCCCACGTCGCGCAATAATCCCGGGGCCATGATGCCGAACCGCTGATTGCGGTACGGCTCGGCGCTGACGAAAGTCGCCAATGCGCCCACCGTGACGACGTGAGAGACGCGACGGTCGAGTGCCGCCGCACAGAGTGCCACGATGCCGGATGATTCCAAACCGATGAGTGCCGTCGTTTTCGGCCGGCCCTGTTTCGATTGGTCGAGGGCATCGAGCAGGCGGCGAATGTCCCAGACCCATTGGCCCAATAGCGGCCGGCCAATCCACACCGACCATTGCGCCGAGTTATGGTCGGTTGCGTTCATGATGGCGTCGTTTGGATTGGCCAGCCCGCCCGTTGCCCGCAAGTCGAGGGTCACCACGTCCCAGTCGCCCTGATTCAGTTCGTTTGCTAACGGGTGCTCGGCCGCTTTCCCCTGCCCTTCGGGATGCAGCAGAATCGCCAGCTTCGAAGCAGCGGTTCCGGACGGCTTGCGATGTGCAGCCAGCGTCAACCCCGGTTCGGGTTCAAAGCGAATCAGCTCACTCCGCCCGTCCGGACCGGCATCGACATGAAGGTTCAACGGCGTCGGTTCGGGAAATCGGCCGAGCACTCGTTCGTAAAGCGCTTCGGTCATCATCTGCGATTCGCTGTCCCAGTGCTCGCGATGATCGGGTAATTTGCGGCGGGCGAGTATTTCGCGACCCTGGGCGGCGGCAAACTGAGGCAGCGTGACGAACGTCTCGGGCCGGCTTGTGCCCGGGTAACAGCGCAGCGATTCCGGGTCTTCGACGGCAATCGGCGGTTCGGAAATGGGTTTGCCGTCGCCTTCTTCCTTCAGATGCAACGTCATCCAGCCGTACATGGCCTCACGCATCGCTTGGTTATAGTCGTGCTTCGATTCGAAAACCGCATGTGCGACATTCGCCGGCTTGCCGAAGAGCTCGAACACTTGCCGCGTCGGCGCGAGCGATTTACGGGCCTCGCCGACCGAGAACTGAAACGAATCTTGCGTGGCGCTGATGACCATCAGGCCGCGGGGCGCCACCATCGACAGCAGTCCCCACTCTTCGGTGTACGTGACCGCCGAGGGAACAAGCTCGCACATGCAACAAGCTGCCGTGAGATACGACTGATATGTTCCGACGGAACACGTCGGCACGACGCAGCGGAACCGCTCGTCGTAGGCGCCGGCGTACATTGTCTGGTTACCGCCGCCGCTGGCGCCCGTAATGCCGATTCGCGTGCCATCGACTTCGGGCCGTGACTGCAGATAATCGACGGCCCTCATGTTCTCGTAAACCTGCAATCCGGCGAGCGCCAGCCCGGTGGGAAAAAGCGTTGCCGCCACCATTTCGCCATGATACTCGCCCAGGCGTTTGCTCAGGCCTCGCTCACCCGCGCCGAACGCGTCGACAACAAGCACGAAGAAGCCAAGCTTCGCCAACCCAATGCACCGCGCTTGCGGGACCGGGTCCTGCTTCGCACCGCGCCAATGCCCGTGAACGCACAACACGGCGGCACGTTTGCCGCCGCCGTCAGGCACGTAGGCATTGGCCGTCATTTCGATGCCCGGCCGCGTCTGCAGCACGATCTTTTCGACGCGGTAACCGTCGCGCTTGAGCTCGCCCAGCGTTCGCGGCTCCAGTGGGCAACGTTCTTTGGGGAAGTCGCCCCACGATCGCTGCAATTGCGCCCGCAGAGATTCTTTGCGCTTGATCCACTCCTCAAGAGTCGAGGGAACCACGTCATTCGCGCGCAGCGCCGCCCCACGCACCCTCACGAAGGCAGCAAACTGCTCAGAGGGCTTTAGGTCGATGGCTTGGTCGGGCATGACTCACGCAAAGGGAAGCACGAAGCACGAATGTCGAAAGAAGGCCCATAGCACGAAATCCGAAAGGAAATCCGTCGCGCGACGCCGTTATTAGTGCTTCGTGCTTCGGATTTCCTTCGTCATTCGTGCTTCGGATTTTCCGGTTTGCCTCAACCGAGCTTCACCGTCACCGTCTTCAGCTCGGTGTAATGGTCGATGGCGGCTTCGCCGTTTTCGCGTCCCTGACCGGACATCTTAAAGCCACCGAACGGAGTGGTGGCGTCGACGACGTGGTAACAGTTCACCCACACCGTCCCCGCCTGTACCTCGCGGGCATACAGATGGGCCTTGTCGATGTCCTTGGTCCAGACGGCTGCGGCCAAGCCGTATTTCGTGTCGTTGGCGCGCTTCAGGATCTCGTCGACGCTCTTGAATGGCAGCACGCTGACGACGGGGCCGAAAATCTCGTCGCGGGCAATGGCCATGTCGTCGCGCACGTTGTCGAAGATCGCCGGCTCGACAAAGAACCCTTTGTTGCCGAACCGCCGCCCGCCCGTCACGAGCTTCGCGCCCTGTTTCTGACCCAAATCGACATATCCCAGAATCTTGTCCATCTGCTCCTGGGAAACCTGCGGACCTTGTTCGGTCGTGGCATCAAGCGGGTCGCCGAGCCGCCGCTTCTTCGCCTGTTGAGCCAGCCGATCGACAAACTCCTCGCGAACAGACTCTTCGACGAACAGTCGGCTGCCCGCGGTGCAGCATTGGCCGCCGTGGAAGTAGATGGCGTGATGAGCGCCCGCGACGGCGGCATCGAGGTCGGCATCGGCAAAGACGACGTTGGGACTTTTGCCGCCCAGCTCGAACGTGCAGCGCTTGAGGGTCTCGGCGGCGTTTCGCGAGATGATTTTCGCGGTGTCGACGTGCCCCGTGAACGCGATCTTATCGATGCCGGGATGAACGACCATCGCGTTGCCGGTCGTTTCGCCAAACCCGTTCAGGACGTTGACAACGCCTTTAGGGAAACCGGCTTCAAGAGTCAATTCCGCCATCCGGATTCCGGTCAGCGGTGTCTGCTCGGCAAGCTTCATCACGACGGTGTTACCGCAGGCCAACGCCGGCCCCCACTTCCAGGCCAACATCAAGAGCGGAAAGTTCCACGGTATGATTTGCCCGACGACTCCCACCGGCTGCCGCAACGTGTACGACAGAAAGTTCCCGCGTACTGGGACCGTTCGCCCTTCGATCTTGTCGGCCCAGCCGGCGTAGTATCGCAGCGTGTTGACCACTCCCTGGAGGTCGCCGCGCGAATCGGTGATTGTTTTGCCGCTGTTGAGCGCTTCGAGCACGGCCAACTCTTCCGAGTTTTCTTCCACCAGGTCGGCCAGGCGGTAAATCAACCGTCCGCGATCGGCGGCGTCCATCGTCTTCCACGGTCCGCTCTCGAGCGCCTTGCGGGCGGCCTTCACGGCGAGATCAACGTCTTCGTCGCTGGCCTCCGCGACCTGGCACAGCGTTCCGCCAGTCGCCGGGTTGATGGCCGCAAACGTCTTGCCCAAGCTGCCATCGACAAAATTTCCGTTGATGAACAGCGGTTGATCCTTCACGACGGGAGCTTTCACGGAGCGAGGCTTTTCCAAAGTGGGGCTGGACATTTCTACCTCCAGTTGTGCCGAACGTGAGACCTGATGCACGTGTTTTGATGTGATATCGCATGCGTCGGCGACACGACTCTGCGATCGCAGGCGAGTATACCAAAACAATGCGGCAGCACAACGAACGCGCGAGCGCAGCTTGCACTTGGGTGCCACTGGCGTCTCGCCAGTGCTCGTCTCGAAGTTGATACGGCCGCTTGCATGTCCCACTCAGGCAACGCGGCAGTTCTGAGCAAGGGCCGCCCGGTCGATGAATACCCGAACCGAGCGAGTTCTCGATCGAAAGAAGCACGGGCAGGATGCCCGTGGCACCCGCTGCAACCGCCGCTCTCAATCGCGGATCAGTACTCGTGCTGTTCGCCGCCGGAGCCTTCGAGGCTCTCGAATTGCGACTTGACGACTTGCCGCACGACGCGCGCATCGACCTCACTCCGCAGTTTGTCGATCGCCGCGGCGATGGGCATGGCACCCAAGTCGCCCTCGATACGATCGCGCAAGGCGACCGCGTTTTGCTCGGCCTCTTTGGGACCGACGACGAGCATATACGGTATGAGATCGAGCTGGGCGTCGCGAATCTTCGCCTGGACTTTGCCGCTGCGTAAATCGGTCGAGACGCGGAAGCCGGCGCTGCGGAATTGTTTCTCGACGCTATGGGCGTACTCTTCCGATTTCTCGCTCAAGGGCAGCACGCGAACCTGCTCGGGCGCCAGCCACAAGGGAAACGCGCCGGCAAAGTGCTCGATCAGCATGCCGACGAACCGCTCCATCGACCCGAACGGCGCGCGGTGGATCATCACCGGGCGGTGCGGACGATTGTCGGCGCCGATGTACTCCAACGAAAAACGCTCGGGCAGATTGTAATCGAGCTGCACGGTTCCCAGTTGCCACTCGCGGCCGAGGCAATCGCGAACCATAAAGTCGGCCTTCGGACCGTAAAAAGCGGCTTCGCCTTCGACGGCCGTGAATTTGAGGCCGCTTTCCGTGAGCACCTTGCGCAACGACGCTTCGGCCTTCTGCCAATTCTCGTCGCTGCCCACGTACTTGTCGCTGCTGGTGTCGCGGAGCGAAAGCTGCACCCGATAATCGTCGAGGCCGACACTGGCCAGCACGAACTCGACAAGCTGCAAGGTGGAACGGAACTCGTCCTCCACCTGCTCGGCGGTGCAGAACAGGTGCGCGTCGTCTTGTGTTAAGCCGCGCACCCGCAACATGCCGGTCAACTCGCCCGACTGTTCGTGCCGGTACACGGTGCCAAACTCCGCCAGCCGCACAGGCAGATCGCGGTAGCTGCGCGGCAACGCTTTGTACATCTGGACGTGATGCGGGCAGTTCATCGGCTTGAGGAGAAATCGCTCCTGCTGATGCTCCCAGCGTTTGAGCACGGCGATCTTTCGCTCGGGGGTATCGCCCGGCTTGTACTCGTCGAGCTGGCAGCCAAGCACCGCGGCCGCTTCGAGCAATTGCTGCTCCTGCCTGGCAAGTAGCGAATTGCTTTCCAGCTTTCGCACCCAGGCGTCGACAAGCCCTCCGGCATCGTGACCGAAGATCGGCGAGAACTGCGAGTCGCGGTAATACGGAAAGTGGCCGCTGGTTTCGTACAACTCGACGCGTCCCACGTGAGGCGAGTACACCGGTTGATAGCCGCGGGCCAACAGCTCGCGCTTGATGAAATCCTCAAGCAGAGCGCGGATGGTGGCCCCCTTGGGCAGCCAAAGGCACAAGCCCTGCCCGACCTCGTTATTGATTTGGAACAGGCCGAGCCTCTTGCCCAGCACGCGATGGTCGCGGCGTTTCGCCTCTTCGATTTGTTCGAGGTACTTGTTTTGGTCTTTCTTGTTGAAAAAAGCGGTCCCGTAGAGCCGCTGAAGCTGCTTGTTCCGCGCATCCCCCTTCCAGTAGGTTCCCGCGACCGACAGCAGCTTGAACGCCTTGATCCGTCCGGCGTCGGGAATATGCGGGCCGCGGCACAGGTCGACGAACTCTCCCTGCCGGTAAAAGCTGACGGTCGAGTGATCGCGCAAACCGGTGTCGATGTGCTCGACTTTCAAACCCTGGTGCAAGTCGGCGCAGAACTCGCGCGCCTCGTTACGCGACAGGATGAATCGCTCAAACGGCTCGGCCTCTTTGACGATATTGGCCATTTCCGCTTCGATCTTGGGAAAATCGTCTTCGCTGATCTTTTCGTTGAGATCGAAGTCGTAGTAGTAGCCGTTGGCGAGCGTCGGTCCGAACGCGAGACTGACGCCGGGATAAAGCCGCATCACAGCGCGCGCCATCACATGCGCGCACGAGTGCCGCAACACGCCGAGCGATTCCGCGTCGCGGTCGGTGAGCAGCCTCAAGGGCACGGGGCGAACATCAGTGACTTCGCGCAACGGCCGTGCCGCGTCGACGATTGCGTCGCCGACCTTGGCAGCGATGACGGCGCGGGCCAATCGTTCGCCGATGTCGGCGGCCACGTCGAGAGGGGTCGAGTTGTCCGGGTAATCTTTAACGGTGCCGTCGGGAAGCTGGACCGGAATCATGGGAAAGGGACAATCGGTTGGAGTCGAGCCCGGCGAGTCGCCGGTACGAAGGGCGATTCCTCGCGCGTGGGCCGCTGCGTCATGTATATAATTGACGACGGCGCAAAACGTCAAGCGGTTCGCGCGACGGGTTTGATAATCGACTCACGGCGGAGCGTTTCGCGCAATTCGTCCTGAAAGATCGACCATGGATTCAATGTCTCGTTCCCAAGCTCTGCTTGGGAACGCATTTTCACGAAGCTCGACTCGACTGAGCTCGCCGAAGTCCGCTTCGCGTCACCGTGTCACTCGAAGCAGAGCTTCGAGACAGTGGGTTCCCAAGCGGAGCTTGGGAACCAGAGAAGACACGGGCAGAGCCCGTGGCACCCAAAGCGTCGCCTGCGTCCAAGCGATCTGCCTTTATCAGTGAAAATCGGTGGCATCCGTAGTCAAATTGTGATTCTTCCCCGATCATCTCGTGGGACCGAGCCGCCAACCTTCGCTTGACGCTTGGGCGCACAGCCCGTAAGTTTCAAACTTCGAGGACGATTAGCTCAGTTGGTTAGAGCGCTACGTTGACATCGTAGAGGTCACTGGTTCGAGTCCAGTATCGTCCACTCTCCGCCGCTCTGTCCAGCAGAAACCGTGCGCCGCCACGACCGCCGCTGCGGTCTTTTCTTTGCGCTCTCGAGCGGGGAAATGGATCGGATGCGATGTTCGACCTGCGGCAGATTCAGCAAGCGCTTCGCAAGTTCGGAATCGACGGCTGGCTGCTTTACGACTTTCGCGGCAGCAACGTCTTGGCGCGGCGCGTGCTCAACCTCTCGCCCGACGACGTCGGCTCGCGGCGGTTCTTTTATTGCGTGCCGGCACAAGGGCAGCCGCGGAAACTTGTGCACCGCATCGAATCGGCAGCGCTCGATCATCTTCCCGGCGAAAAGACGATTTACCTGACGTGGCAGGAACTGGAAGCCGGCGTCGCGCGGCTTGTCGGCGGGTTGAAAAGCGTGGCGATGGAGTACTCGCCGCGCAATGCCAACCCCTACATTTCGCGCGTCGACGCCGGGACCGTCGAGTTGGTGCGAAGCCTGGGCGTCGAAGTCGTCACGTCGGGCGACTTGATCCAACTGTTCGAAGCCACCTGGGACGACGAACAGTGGAAGATGCATCTCGAAGCCGCCGTGCATACGGATTCGGCCTATGATGTCGCCTGGAAGTTCATCGCCGACCGAGTCAGATCGGCCGGCGTCGTCGAAGACACCGCGGTGCGTGAGGCAATCATGGATCACTTTGCCGCGAACAAGATGACGACGTACCATCCGCCGATTGTGGCGGTCGGGCCTCACAGCGGCGACCCGCATTACGACACCGGCACCGGCAGCAATCCGGAAATCCGCGCCAGTGATTTTGTGCTGATCGACCTGTGGGCAAAGCTCGACCGTCCGCGCGCCGTCTACAGCGACCTCACGCGCGTCGGGTTTGTCGGAGAGTCGGTGCCCGAACAATACGCAGCAATCTTTCGCATCGTCGCCGCGGCGCGCGACGCGGCCATAAAATGCGTTCAGTCCGCCTTTGCGTCGGGACGGTCGCTACAAGGCTGGGAGGTCGATCAGGCCGCCCGCGACGTGATCGAACAGGCCGGCTACGGCAAGAACTTCGTGCATCGAACGGGCCACAGCATCGGCCAGGAGACGCATGGCAACGGCGCCAACATGGACAACCTGGAAACGCACGAAGAACGCCGCGTGATGCGGCGCACGTGCTTTTCCATCGAGCCGGGCATTTACCTGCGGGAGTTTGGCATTCGCAGCGAGGTGAACGTCTTCGTCGACGCCACAGGCACGGTGCACGTCACCGGCGGCGCGGTGCAGCAAAGCGTGGTGCCGATTCTGAAGCAGTACTGACGACTGTTCGAGGCTGGTGGAACGACCGACCTCAAACGATGGGTGCCATGCCCACTGCTCGGCTGAGCTCGCCGAAGTCCGCTTTGGGTGGGCATGCCGAAGGACATGGCCACGCAGAGCCGTGGCCATGGCACCCAGCGCTCGCCTTGGGGCTCGCAACTAAACGGGTGACTTTACTTGTCGTCCGGAGCCTTTTCTTTCACCGGAGGCTTTTCGCTTTTATCGGCGCCCTTCGGTCCGTCCGGTGGTCCGCGGCGTCCTCGATTCGCGCCGCGATCTTCGGCGCCCTTCTTGAATTCCTCGAGGCTGACGACGCCGTCCTTGTCCGTATCCAGTGATTGAAACCGCTCTTTGAGGCGTTCGGGGGCTTCCTCGTTGGAGATTTTGCCGTCGCCGTCTTTGTCGAGGCGTTCGAAGAAACGCTCTCCAAAGGCGCCGGTGCCGCCGGGACCTCCCGGTCCTGCTCCCTCGGGTCCGCGCCCGCCCGGACGGCCTTTTCCGCGATTCTCATCATCGCCGGGCCCACGTCGTCGACGCCCTTCGCCCCCTTCGCCGCCCATCCCTCCGAATCGCGGAGGCGGCCCCATGAGTTCGGGACCGTCGAGCTTGCCGTCTTTGTTCGTGTCGAGCTCGGCGAACTTTTCAGCCGCTTTTGCCAGCTCGTCTTTGGAGAGCATTTTGTCGTTGTCGGTGTCGAGCAGCCGAATCAGCGGCGACATTTGCGGGCCGCGGCCTTCTCGACCTCGCGGCGTGCCATCATTGCCCTCGGGGTTGCCTTCGCCCCCCGGTCGGCGTTTGCCGAAGCGTCCCTTGCGACCTTCCGCCCCCGGTCCCTCGCCGTCCTTTTCGCCGCGGCGGCGCAGGTTGGCCAGGTTGATAAACTCTTCCTTCGTGATTTCGTCTTTGCCCAACCGGTCGAACATGCGCCCCATGTGTTCGCGCGCCGGCTCGGGCAGCTCGTCGCGAGTCAGCTTGCCGTCGTTGTTCTGGTCGAATCGCGTGAATGCCTCTTCGGGGTCGAAGTCGGGCCGTCCGGGACCTTCAGCCGATCCTTTACCTTCGCCGCGTTTGCCTTTGCCTTCGCGCTTTTTGTCGCCTTTGGCGCCCTGCTTGAAGCCTTCCAGAAACTCGTCGCGCGTCAGTTTTCCGTCTTTGTCCTTATCGCCTCGACGCACGACGCGATCGAACAGCTTGGCGCGCTCTTCGCCGACTTCTTCAGAAGTCAGCGTTCCATCGCCGTTTTTGTCAAGCTGGCCGAATAGCTCCTCCGGCTTCGGGCCGTCCTCGTCGGCGCCGCTGGCCGAAAGGGCGACCAGGGCCGCGAGCGCAACCATACACGTCACGAAAATCGACTTCATCAGTTGTTCCCCTTAATGGAGATGGGAAATGGCACCCCTCGATCGCGGCGCGACCTGAAGGGAATTGTGGATTCGAGCTTAAAGACAACTATTCTCGCAAGGCGCCGGCACTTTCGTGCGCGCCGACGCGGAGGGCAATCTCCGAGTATGTTTCGTTGCGACTCCCTACGTGTAAACACCGGCTTTGCGAACAGGGTGTCGGCGAATTTTCGAATTCCAGCACATTCCGGCGGGTATCCTGGTTCAGCCGGAACTGGAATTTTCGCCGGTTGACGTTAGCGAGTCGAGTAGGACATCGTACCCTGGATTTCGCGGCTTCGTGCCGCGAAGGTTTTGCGCTTTTGTGCCAATCCCGCAGCGGTAGCAGAGGGAGCGGGACCGAACGCGAGAGTTCGAGGCGGCCTCCAGTCTTGGCCCCTGGGTCGGCGTTCGGGTCGCACCTCTGCCTTGCCCTATCCTCCGCCCAGCCCGCGTGGCATTGAGCGGCGTTATGTGACAGTTCGAACGCATCAAAGTTTGCCTACGGAGGGATGCGGAACCCAAAACCTGAA
>JBBDVZ010000064.1:0-10436 GCA_040903115.1 Planctomycetaceae bacterium | reverse complement strand
ACAACAGAACATGCATGCCGTCAAAACGTCTCGTCGAAGGCTGGTTGTCAAAAGAGGGCTACTCGAGATATAGCAGCTTGCCGTTGTCGTGAGAACCCATGTCGTGTGGACTTCCACCGGCTTGGTATTCTGTCGCCCACGGCCCAAAATGGACGGCACCGCCGCTTTGTGATCCAGCCGAACGCATTGAAAGAGCCGGATGAACGCGCCCAAATTGCCTGTTCGCTTTGCACTGGTCGGTTGCGGGCAAATTGCGCGCGTGCACGTCGAACGACTGCTGGCAGACGGAAGAGGCCAAATTGTGGCCGTCATGGATGCCAGCCGTGCTGCTGCTTGTTCGTTGCGCGACGAGCTAGCGCCAGACGCTTCCGTATTCGATGACCTCGATACGATGTTCGATGCAACGCGCGTCGATGCCGCCATCATTTGCACCCCGACGCACCTGCATTACGAGCACGCGATGTGCTGCCTTGACCACGGGCTGCATGTGCTGTGCGAGAAGCCGCTGGCCGACACGCGAGAGCATATCGTCGAACTCATCGAACGGTCTGCCAGCGTCGGCAGGCACCTGTGCGTCGCGTACCAGCGGCGTTTTCAGGCCGCCTTTCGCGCGATGCGTCGCGAGGTCCGATCGGGCCAATGGGGCGCGGTTCGTGCGATCAGCTCGCACAATTACGAGAACTGGCAGCAGCGAATTGCCGGCACGTGGCGCGACGACGAGCGATTGAACCCCGGCGGGTTCATCGGAGATGCCGGCAGTCACAAGATCGACACGGTGTTCTATGTCACCGGCCTCGATCCGGTCGAGGTTTATGCGCGGTGCGACAAATGTGGCAGCAACGTCGCTGTCGTGGCGGCTGCCTCGGCTTTGCTCTCCGGTGGCGTGCCCTGGAACATCGACTTTGTCGGCAACGCGCAAAACCTGGGCGAGGACATGTACGTCCACTGTGCCGAGGCGGATCTCATCATTCGCGACGGAAGGCTCTGGATCGGCCGACGGGGAAAGACCGAAACGGTGACGAACCTGGAATCCGATTCGAACCCCAACGCCGGCTTCGTCGACCTGCTGCTGGGCGAGGGCGAAAACATCGCTCCGCCCGACTGCGCGCTGCCCGTCTACGATTTCACGCGGGCCATGTTCGAATCGAGCCGGTTGGGGCACAACGTCGTCATCGCGTGAATAAAAAAAGCCCACGGACTGCCGTCCGTGGACTTTGATGTGACATTTGCGTTACTGTTGTTGATCGCCGTAGAACTTCGTGAGTTCTTCGAAGATCAGCGGCTCTTCGTTCGAATCGCTGACCAGCCGGGCGCGGAAGCGAAGATTGCCCGCCATGCGTCCCTTGACGTGGATGCGATAGATGGCCGTTTTGCCGGCTTCAAGCTGCCCAAGCGACTTGAAGACGACGAGGCCGCTTTCGACGAGGTGTTCGGCGGGGCCATTGGCATCCAGCAGTTCGATGGCCGAAGGCAGCTCGCAAGAGACGCCGACGTTTTTGGCGGCGGCTGTTCCTTCATTGCGGACGCGGACTTCGTATGCCGTCTCCGATCCGACTTCGATCGGGTCGTTCAAGTCGACAATTTCCAATACGAGCGATGCCGTTCCGTCGACTTGCGTGGGAAACTCGGCTTCGGCACGTGCGCCATGCTCAGAGATGGCCGCCACCTTCTGAATGAAGCGACCCGGCTCGCCCGCGGCCAGTTCGACGTGAACGGCCGCCGACTGGCCCGATTCCAAGCGGCCGACAAACCAGCCAATTGATTTGTGCGCCGGATCGTACTTGCCACCCTTGTCGGCGCGAACGAACTTAAAGCCGTCGGGAAGCTGATGCACGATGCGGACGTTGTTCGAGGCGCCCGTTCCGTCATTGGTGACGGTCAGCAGGTAATCGGCATTGCGTCCGATGTACCGCATGCTCGGTCCCTCAACGGCGATCTTAATGCTCGGTGCGATGACGGCAATGTCACGCGAAAGGCTTTGCGACAGGTTCGCATCGCCCTTGGCTTCGACGGTGACGGTCTGTGTTCCGCCCGCAACGGCCGCCAAAGGCAAGCGGACCAGGCGAGACTCTCCCGGCGCCAGAGAGCCGATTTCCATCATCAGCCGCTGGCCGCGCGGATGTTCCAAACCTTCGGGAATCCGCGCCTCGACGGTCACGTTGGTGGCAATGCCGCTGCCGGGGTTCGAAAGGACCACGGTTTGCGACGCCAAGTCGCCCGCCATGACTTCCTGCGGACCCTGGATTTCAACATGCAGAATCGGTTCTTCCACCTGGAAGACACCCGCGGCCGAGCCGGTGAAACGCACGTTGGCGCTCGTGGCCAGTTCGCCCCGCGCACCCGGAATGAGGCGGATGCGTATCGTCTGCTCTTCGCCGGGCGTTAGCGTTGAGATGGCCCACGAAAGGTGGTCGGTTGACTCGGTTGGCTGCGGCTCGGCTTTGATCAGGCGGACCGACCCTGGAAAGAAGGCGTCGATGGCGATGTTGTTCGCGGCCGATTCGCCGCTGTTCTTGACGATGAGTCCCAACTCGCATTCCTGCCCGACGTTGACCTCGCCATACTTCATCCAGCGCACGCTGACGCTGGGGATGCGAGCGTCGGCCGCCGGGTCGCGAACCGTCGCGGGCTGGTCGGACATTGATTCGGAAAACTGTGGCTCCGTCGGCGATTCGGACGCGACTTCGTGATGCTGTTGGGGCATTCGCGACTGCACGCTGGGCAACGTTCTCACCCGGCTCTCCGGCTTGTCGGTATCGGTTGCTTGCGACTCCGGGAAGCTCATGGCAGGAACGTCCTCGGTGGCCGTCTGACCGAACGGTTGGTTGTCGCTTGTTTTCGAGTCGGCGGCAGGCTTGCCGAAGTCCAATTCGTCAAAGTGCGGCATTGGGTCGGGGCCCTGAGAAGGCAGCTCGGGAAAGCGTGGTTGCTGCCCCTGCACTTGGCGAATTTCACCTCGGTTCGACGCAGTGCGCGAACGCTGATAATCGGCGTGAATGAGGTTCCGCTTGTTGTTGGCAGCGGAACTTGCGCCAGGCGCGGGCGAGTCGGTCAAACCTTCTCGCGACGTTTGCGAGATCTTCGAGGGACGAAGCGGAGTCGAGACCATGCTGCGCTTCGTGGGTTGAGGGATTGTTTCACCTTGAGGCTGATCGCTGAAAAGTTCGCGGTGAAAATTCTTCACGCCTGAAATCGGGGCGGGAGCGCCGTTCACGCGGCTGCTCGACATTGTCTCACCGGCGGACTGCCGAGCGAATCGTGACGGAAGTAGGCCGGTGGCTGGTCGGCGAGACGGCGTTTCGCTCGCTTTGGCATCTGTGTCTTCGGCCCAGTCAGCGGTTGGGGCCGTCTGCATTCCCGCTTTCTCGCTGGGAGGAAAGGACTGAACCGTGCGATTTCCCGCATCCTCGAACTGGAATCGACCGGAGTCGATGCTATTGTCAGCCGCGGCTGAGACGTTCAATGCCAGCCCCACAATTCCACAAACCCCGAGAAACCTTAGTCCGTTAAGCATCGCTTTCTCCTTCTGAACACGCGTGTCCCGCTTGCGTGTCAACAGTGGCTTCCCTGTCCTGAGGGGCAAACAATGAAGTCTGGAATTCGCAACTCGATTGAGTGACTTTTGAAATGCAATAGCGTGAGAGATCACATCGGCGACGAGCCGCCGGCTGCGCTTGTCAAAATGTATCGGTTGCAACGAGCGTAACTTGTGAGACGATTCTGCCGGTCCGGCCAGTTTTCCGGAAAAAGCGGCCGACGCCAACCGGATCCCGCGAGCTCCGGGTTTTTCGATGGTTGTTTGAAATTGGAGAACGTTTCGTGCAAACTGATTCTTGACAGGGACTTGCACACATCAAACCGGGACCAGGACCGCCGCCATGTCAAACCTCTCACGACTTCCCCTGCGTTTCGGGTTGAGCCTGGCCGCTATTTGGGGGATTTGCATGCCAACCGCGAATTTCTCGCCTGACGCCGCCCGGCCGGTCCGCGCCGGAGAATACGACCGGCCCGCCCCCGCCCGTCATCAAAGCCGCTCGGCCGTCATCGCCAGGCATGGGGTTGTCGCCACCAGTCACCCATTGGCCGCTCAGGTGGGTCTCGATGTGCTGAAGGCGGGTGGCAACGCCGCTGACGCCGCCATCGCCACGAACGCCATGATGGGGCTGGTCGAGCCGATGAGCTGCGGGATCGGCGGCGACATCTTTGTGATTTACTGGGACGCCAAAAGCCAAAAGCTTTACGGGCTCAATGGCAGCGGACGCAGCCCCTACGCGCTCAATCGCGACGTGTTCAAGGAGAAAGGACTTTCCGAGATTCCCGGCTCGGGCCCGCTGGCATGGTCGGTCCCCGGTTGCGTCGACGGATGGGACGCGCTGCGAAGCCGGTTTGGCACGATGGAACTCGCTCAGCTCCTGCAGCCGGCCATCGAACACGCCGAACAGGGGTTCCCCGTAAGCGAGATCATCGGCCGCGAATGGGCGAATTCGCTGAAGAAGCTGTCGGAATGGCCCGATACGGCGGCGACGTATCTGCCCGGCGGGCGAGCGCCGGAGATCGGTGAACTTTTTCGCAATCCCCGTCTCGCCGCCAGTTACCGAGCCGTTGCTCAACACGGCCGCGACGGCTACTACAAGGGCCCAATCGCCCAGAAGATCGTCGCCTTCAGCGAAGCCAACGGCGGATACTTCAGCCTCAAGGACTTCGAAGATCACAGCTCGACCTGGGTCGAGCCGGTCTCGACGAAGTATCGCGGGTACGACGTCTGGGAGTTGCCGCCGAACGGCCAAGGCATCGCGGCCCTGCAAATCCTCAACATTCTCGAAGGCTACGACGTTCGCGGCATGGGGCGCAACAGCGCCGACTTCGCCCACTTGTTCGTGGAGGCCAAGAAGCTCGCGTACGCCGACCGCGCCACGTATTACGCCGACCCGGACTTCGGCCCGCTTCCCGTTGCAGAGTTGATTTCGAAAGACTACGCCGACCGGCAGCGAAAACGCATTGACCTGAAGCGAGCGGCGACCGACGTTCCTCCGGGCGACCCGAAACTCGCGCGTGGTGACACCATCTACCTCTCCGTGGTCGACAAGGACCGCAACTGCTGCTCGCTGATTCAAAGCAACTTCGATTCGTTCGGCTCGCGGGTTGTGCCGGGCGACGTCGGTTTCGTGATTCAGAGTCGCGGGTCATCGTTCAATCTCGATGAGCACCACGTCAACCGGCTCGAGCCGCACAAGCGACCGTTCCACACCATCATTCCCGCCTTCGTCACCAAGGACGGCAAACCCTGGTTCTCATTCGGCGTGATGGGCGGCGACATGCAGCCGCAAGGACACGTGCAAGTGCTGGTGAACATGATCGATTTCGGCATGGACGTGCAAGCCGCCGGCGACGCGGCCCGCGTTCGCCACAGCGGATCGCAGACGCCGGAGGGCGAGCCTATGGACTCGGCAGGGGGCAAGGTGGCCGTCGAATCGGGCGTCGACTCGACAGTCATCGAGCAACTCACGCAACGCGGCCACCGGGTCGAGCGGGCCGTCGGGGCCTTCGGCGGCTACCAAGGCATCATGATCGACCACGCGCACGGCACACTGCACGGCGGCACCGAACCGCGCAAAGACGGCGCCGCGGTTGGGTATTGAATCGCGGCAAGCTCGCAGCCGTCGCGTCCGGTTTCGACATCGTCCGGCGTATGTGAGGAGTTTGCATCGATGCCCAACGTCAGCGACGACCGAGTTTTGCTCACCAAGCATACGCGGCGCGAGTTTCGAGAGAGGATGCAGTCGGGCGAGCTGCAGGCGTGCATTATTCCGGTGGCGGCGACTGAGCAGCATCTCGAACATCTCGCCATGGAGCACGATTGGCGCAGCGTGATGCACGTTGCCGTCGAAGTGGCCAAGCGGCTCGATCCGCGGGTCATTGTCGCGCCGGCGATGAACATCGGGATCAGCGAACATCACATGCGGCACATCGGCACGCTCACGGCCATGCCCGGAAGTTGGCTGGGGGTGCTGTTCGATACCATCCGCAGCATGCATCATGCGGGGTTTCAGAACATCCTGGTGCTCAACGGTCATGGAGGGAACATTGCGCCGTGCAACGGAATCTGGGGACAGTTCCAGCAGCGATTGGAGATTAACCTGATCTTTGCGCCGTATTGGGATTTCCTGCCAAAAGAGGTCGCGGACGCTCACTTGAAAACGAAACGTTGCCCGGGACACGCGCAAGAATTCGAGACGGCGTTCGCGTTGGCGGCCTTCCCCGAAAACGTGCGGCACGATGCCATGCGCGATCAAGCCGATAAAGAGCCGCTGCAGGCCACCGCCGCAGCCGGCGCCGCAATGATCGAGGCGATCGTCGGCAATGTGAGCAAGTTTGTCGCCGGTATGATGGAAGGCACCAACGTGGCCGAGGTTCCGCCGTTTCATCCGTGACGCACGATCGAAACGCAGGCCCGGTTTCGATCACGTCTGCTACGATCGTATAAAGCAACCAACCACGGCTGGTGGTGCCAGCCGTGGTTGTCGGTCACGTCCCAAGAGACATGTGTTGCGCCGACGTCCTTGCGTACTGTCGAATAGACATGGTGTATGCAAGCTTTGTCGGCGTTCTTTCCCCGTATGTTGCGAACTCTTGTTTGGATAAAAGCACTGGCGAGACGCCAGTGGCACCCGGCGCGCGTTGCGAACTCTTGTTTGGGAAACGCACTGGCGAGACGCCAATGGCACCCGAGCCAGTGGCACCCAAGCCAACAGCCCGACCCGGAATTAGTAGCGGCCGGAGCTCGTGATCGTTTGAAACACCAGGGCGGCTGTCGGCGCCTCGATGAACGGTTCTTCGTCGTCATCGCACCAAGGCTCTTTCGGTGCGCACGCTCGCCGACCCCACCGCTCTTCTCGGTCCGCGATGCGACGCTCGTACTTCGGTCTCGAATGACGGTGTCTCGAGGGGACAAGCTCCCAGTCGTTCGGTGAATCGAACTGCGGCGGGTCGAGAAACACCGGGTCGGGCACCGGCTTCAACGAACTGTCGGCCGTTTCGATACCCAACAGCACCGGGCTATACGGGTGCACGTTGGCCGGATAAGGCGCCTGGGCGACGTTGCCCCAACCACGGTTCGGGGTCGACCAATACGGGTCGGTCATCGCGCTGACTCTTAAACGGTCGTAGTCGCCCCGAGGGGTCCACTGTCTCGTGTCCCAGCGGTTGGCCGAATAGGACACAGGCTGATACTGGTACGGAACCTGTGGAGTCGAATGGGCTGCTCGGGCATCGTCTTGCTCGCAGTTGCACGATGCCGCTGCCGGTGGCTGATAGGTCGAATATCGCGAGAACCGCGATTGCCATTGAGCGTGCGCCGTCTGCGAAGTGGCCAGCACGACGACCGCGACAAGACCGTGCTGCAACAATTTGGACGTCATCCGAATCCTCCTGGTGGTGATGATTCGATTAGCCGCCCCTGCATGGCCTCGTCGGGCCAAAGCATATTATCGGCACAATCGGCAAAGTCTCGTTATTCGAATCTCACTCCAACTTTCCGAAGTTGACTTTTAGCACCGACAGGATTCCTCAACCGCTTATTGGCGTTCGAGTTAGGATCGTATTACGCACGGCTGAGCGGTCGTTGTATCACTAGGGGGTGCACTCGCATGTCGTCGGTGGTTCGGTTTGGGCAATTTGAAAGGTATGTGCGCGGTTGACCGGAATTCCCGATCTGGTCGAGTTCTGGCCAGATTGGCTGTCCCTTCGCCGCTTTTATGCGATCAGCAGCTAAGGAATAACTCTTGCTTCAGCCGAAAGATACGTCAACCACCGGCGGCGAAGGCAAACCATGGCACCCGGCCAGGGTGTCGCTCGAAACCTCGCGCGACAGCCGGCCAATGACGGCCTGCCCGCCCAGGTGTGCAAGCCAAGTGAGTCGAGCCGACGTCGTTGCCGGTGGAAAGCGCTGCCGAATTCGCCCCGCGAACCGCGGGGCTGGTCAGATCTCCATACGGACTTGTGATGGCGCTACAATCGATGCCTGCGTGGCAGATCCTCCTGTTGGCCGCGTATGGTGTCTTGGTGCTGTCGGCGCTGTCGCGGCATCTCGTCTGCTCGTACCAGATACGGCGGACTCGATTCCTGACGCCGCACTGCCCGCGCATCGATTCCGGCAACGCTCCGCTGGTTTCGATCATGGTGCCCGCCAAGGACGAGGCGGCACACATTGAAGGCTGCGTTCGATCGCTGCTGGCCCAAGAGTATCCCAATTTTGAAGTCCTGGTTGTCGACGACCGCAGCGAAGACAACACCGCGGCGATCGTTGCATCAATTGCCGCTCAGGACGAGAGGGTACGGTTAATTCGCGTCGACACGCTTCCCGCAGGATGGACGGGCAAGACGCATGCGCTGCACGTTTGCCAGCAACACGCCCGGGGCGACTGGTTTTTATTCGTCGATGCCGACACCCGGCACCATCCGTCGTGCCTGAGCGTGACGCTGCGCGATTGCCTCGACAACGGCATGGAAATGGAGTCGCTCTTCCCGGCGTTGGATTCAAGAACGTTCTGGGAGCGCGTGATCCAGCCATTTGTCGGGACGTGCCTCATCATTCTGTTTCCGCTCACCCGCGTGAACGACCCCCGTCGTAAATCCGCGGGGTTTGCCAACGGTCAATTCATTCTGGTGAGCCGAAAGGCCTATCAGGCGATCGGAGGGCACGAAGCGGTCCGCGACAAGTTGGTCGAAGACATTCACATGGGCCGAAAGATCCGCGAGCAGGGGTTTGGGCTGCGGATGGCAGTCGGCGCCGACGTCTCGTCGGTGCGAATGTATTCATCGCTCGACCAAATCATTCGCGGCTGGGTTCGCATTTTTTATGCGGCGGTGGATTTCAACCCGTCGAGACTGCGCTGGCTGTTCGCCTTCATCTGCGTC
Source organism: Planctomycetaceae bacterium (assembly GCA_040903115.1). Taxonomy (GTDB): domain Bacteria; phylum Planctomycetota; class Planctomycetia; order Planctomycetales; family Planctomycetaceae; genus JBBDVZ01. The sequence continues at coordinate 1,520 of JBBDVZ010000064.1, read as the reverse complement.
TTCAGCGTCTTGCCCTATGCGGTCATATCCGGCTATGGAATCGCCATGTTGTGCGGCGTGAAATCGCCGTTTGTGGTGATCAGCTTTGTCATGGGGGTCATTCACGAGGCCGGGCAAGTGGCCCTTTACGCCCGCACCTATGCGAGCACGCGCAGCCAATTGCGCTATCTCGCATTTCGCTGGCTGGCGGTCTTCGCCATGCTGCTCATCCTTCGCCGGACTATCGCCATGTGCCGCACACACGACGTGGTCTGGCGCGGCACCGCGTACTCGAAGGAACTGCAAAAAGCGGCATAGGCGCAGATGGCCGAAAATTATGCGGCATTCCGGCCATAGCGGGCGTCGGCGTCGCAGGCACGCAGATGCTGACAGCAGAGGCCGCTTTTTGCTTGAGCCGCGGCTTCTCCGATGGCTCTCCAGTCGTGCCGTTCACGCGCATTGACGGCGCGGGTATAGGTGAATGTGGTCGTCGTGCTGTGCGGTTGTTGTCCCAACACCCAGCGCCATCCGTCGGGCTGACCGGCGGCAGTCGGAAAATCGGCCGTGCTGCACGCGCCGGGAAATACGCCGAAGTGCTGCGAGCAGCAGGAAGATTCGTGACGGGAGACCGACGCGGCCGCGAATTGGCTCTTCCCATGTTGCAGCACAAACACCAGGCTTCCGCCCGGTCGCAGCACGTCGATTAAGTCGGCGGTGGCCTGAAAGGCCTCTGCGGAAAACAGGTTCTCGGCATGGGCCGCCGATTGCCGGACCGTCACCATGTCGAACAGGCGGCTTTGAGTTCGAAGCGCCTCGACGCCGCCAGTCTCCAGGAATTCCAACCCCGGAGCGCCGGCTCGCGTCGCGGACAACTCGTCTGCCGACAGGCAGACGCCAGTTGCCACAACGCCCAATTGGTCGAAGAACCGTACCAACTCGCCGCTGCCGCAGCCGACGTCGAGAACACGCGACCCGACACCAATGTCGTGTGCGAATATCAAATGCCTCAGCAAGCGACGAGGCAACCCCGTTTGAACCAGCCGAATGCTCGATTCCGACTGTAAGCGATGCAACCAATTCACGACAGCCTCCATGCCGGAACGCTGGAAAACGCGCAGCGGGACGATACCCGCCGAGTATAGTCTATGCCGCATTCGACAACCGGTCAATATTCGCGATTCTGGGCGGCCGGGCAAAGCGGCGCGAACCGCCAATTCAAGCTCCATCTCGCGCTTTGACAATTTGCGGATGTTTTGGCCTTGATGAGCGGAGGACAACGGCGTGTCGACCGGCGGATTCTGCCGCAGTCCGGACTTGCAACCCGTTCGAATCGCAAGAAACCAGCCGCAACGCACGAAGCACGGACGACTGGGGGATTTGGTTTGGCGGTCGGATTGGAGCCGCGTCGGCAACGTGGTTGCTCGTTCCAAGGCCTCAAACGGCCGTAAGTTGCGCACGATAGATGCCCCCTCGCATTGCCGCGGGCGTCGGCAAATCTTCCGAAATAATCAGAAAAGTCTGTGCAACCGGACCAAATGGAC
>JBBDVZ010000063.1:8632-10436 GCA_040903115.1 Planctomycetaceae bacterium | reverse complement strand
CGTTGCATCGCTTTTCCCCCTCCCCCCCTCGCGGGGGAGGGTCGGGGTGGGGGGGGCGAGCGACTCTGCGTATTCCTACGTTTTCCGCGACCAAACCTTCTGCCCACTCTGATGTTCTACGCCTCGCGCGACGACAGCGTCGTGCGCATGTACTCGCGGTTCAACCGGGCGATGTTACTTACTGAGATCGCCTTCGGACAGGCGGCTTCGCATTCGTTGGTGTTCGTGCATGAGCCGAATCCCTCGGCGTCCATTTGTGCCACCATCCCGCGCACGCGCGCTTCCCGTTCGATCTGGCCCTGCGGCAACAGTGCCAACTGCGAAACCTTGGCGCTCACGAACAGCATGGCCGAGGCGTTCTTGCAAGCCGCCACGCACGCCCCGCAACCAATGCAGGCGGCCGCATCCATGGCACGTTCCGAGTCGTCGCGACGAACCGGAATCGTGTTCGCCTCGGGCGCGTTGCCCGTGTTGATGGAAATGTATCCGCCCGCCGCCATGATCCGGTCGAAGGCCGATCGATCGACGACGAGATCTCGTACCACGGGAAACGACGTCGCACGCCAAGGTTCGATCACAATCGTGTCGCCGTCGCGAAATCGCCGCATGTGCAATTGGCAAGCGGTTGTCTCGCGGTCTGGGCCGTGCGCCTGGCCGTTGATCATCATGCCGCACGTGCCGCAGATGCCTTCGCGACAGTCATGGTCGAACGCGACGGGATCCTCGCCGCGCGCGATAAGCTGCTCGTTCAGCACGTCGAGCATTTCGAGGAACGACATGTGCGTCGAAATGTCGCTGAGCCGATACGTTTTGAACTCGCCGCGCGTATCACGATCGGCCTGCCGCCAGATTCGCAGTGTCAGGTTGAGCGTCTCGCGCATTACTTATAGCTCCTGGTGGCGGGCGAAACGGCCTCGAAGACCAGCGGTTCCTTGTGAAGCTTGGGCTGCTGGCCGACTCCGTTAAATTCCCACGCGGCCACGTAGGCGAAGTTCTCGTCGTCGCGCAGCGCCTCGTTCTCCGGCGTTTGGTATTCTTCGCGAAAATGCCCGCCGCACGATTCATTGCGGTGCAGAGCGTCGATGGCCAGCAGCTCGGCGAATTCCAGGAAGTCGGCCAAGCGTCCGGCGTGCTCGAGGTTCTGGTTGAAGCTGCCGTTCGTGCCGGACACCCGGACGTCGCGCCAGAACAGATCGCGAATTCCGCGAATCTTGGCAATCACCTCGTTAAGCCCGCTTGCCGTTCGCGACATGCCGCAATACTCCCACATCACGCGGCCAAGCTCGCGATGGATGCTGTCGACGGTGCGTCCTCCGCGGATGGAAATCATCTTCTCGATGCGCCCGCGGGCGTCGGCTTCGACGGCATCAAAGGCGGGATTGTCGGCGCCCACCTTGCCCAGCCTCTTGGTCGCGAGATGATTTCCGACGGTATAGGGCAGAATGAAATAGCCGTCCGCCAGGCCTTGCATGAGTGCGCTGGCTCCCAAACGGTTGGCCCCGTGATCGGAGAAGTTCGCCTCGCCAAGCACAAACAGGCCGGGAATGGTGCTCTCGAGGTTGTAGTCGACCCAGAGTCCGCCCATCGCGTAGTGCACGGCCGGAAAAATGCGCATCGGCGCGCGGTACGGGTCCTCGCCGGTGATCTTCTCGTACATCTGCAACAAGTTGCCGTACTTTTCGCGGATCGTCTGCTCGCCGTCGCGCTTCATAACGTCGCGAAAGTCGAGGTACACGGCCAACTTCGTCTCGCCGACGCCGTAGCCTTGGTCGCACCGTTCTTTGGCCGCGCGCCACGCGACGTC
>JBBDVZ010000063.1:0-8622 GCA_040903115.1 Planctomycetaceae bacterium | reverse complement strand
CGCGGCACCAGGTTGCCGAAAGTGGGATAGCGGCGTTCGAGAAAATAGTCGCGCGCATCTTCGGGTATCTGGTCGGGCGATCTTTTGTCGTCGCGGCTAGTGGGCACCCACACGCGTCCGTCGTTGCGCAGGCTCTCGCTCATCAGGGTGAGCTTCGACTGGTACTCGCCGCTGATGGGAATGCACGTCGGATGAATTTGCGTGAAACACGGGTTGGCGAAGTACGCGCCGCGCCGGTGGCAGCGCCAGGCGGCCGTCACGTTGCAGGACTTGGCATTGGTGGAGAGATAATAGGCGTTCGAGTATCCCCCCGTGCAGAGCACGACGGCATCTCCGGCGAACCGCTCGAACCGGCCGGTCACCAGGTCGCGCGTGATGATGCCGCGCGCGACTCCGTCGACGATCACCAGGTCGAGCATCTCCCGGCGCGGCAGCAACCGAACCTTGCCGTTGCGCACTTGCCGCATCAGCGCGCTATAGGCGCCCAGCAGCAGTTGCTGCCCGGTCTGTCCGCGGGCGTAAAACGTTCGGGAAACCTGCGCGCCGCCGAATGACCGGTTGGCGAGCGTGCCGCCGTATTCGCGGGCGAAAGGAACGCCCTGCGCGGTGCACTGGTCGATGATGTCGTTGCTGATCTGGGCGAGGCGGTAGACGTTGGCCTCGCGGCTGCGATAATCGCCCCCCTTGATCGTGTCGTAAAACAGCCGCCAAATGCTGTCGCCGTCGTTCGGGTAGTTTTTGGCGGCGTTGATTCCGCCCTGAGCGGCAATGCTGTGGGCGCGGCGCGGCGAATCTTGGATACACAGTGCGGTGACGCTGTATCCCAACTCAGCCAGCGAAGCCGCCGCCGATGCGCCCGCCAGCCCCGTGCCGACGACGAGGATGTGATATTTCCGCTTATTGGCGGGGTTGATAAGCTTGAGCTCGAACCGGTGGCGGTCCCATTTCTCGACAATCGGGCCGTCGGGAACTTTCGCGTCGAGTTTGGTGTCAGTCGCAACAGCCATCGTGCTTCGATCCTTATGGAACGCCCGCCGGAGCGGAGTGGCCGAACATCGCCCACAGCGGAAACGACGCGAAACCCAGCCCCACGGCAAATGCAAACAGCAACGAAAGCCAACGCACCAGCGGGTTGAACTTCGGATGGTTCAGCCCCAGCGATTGGAACGCGCTAGCGAAGCCGTGCGTCAGATGCCATCCGAGAAACAGCGAGCCGACAATGTACGCGCTGAAGCTCAGCGGCGTTTGGAGAATGGCGACCGCTTTCTCAAACGGCTGCATCGTTGCGTAGGCGATGTCGCTGCGCGCTTCGAACCGGAAGTCCCACAGATGCAGAAGCACGAAAGCCAGCACGACGGCGCCGGAGACAAACATCCATGAGTCGGACCGGGCCAGCTTGTGAAATTCACGGGCGTTGTCTTTTTTCGAGACCTTCATCTCGTAACCGGTTTCGCGCGCTGCTCGATTCTCCCTGGTCGTGCGGAACGCCAAAACAATATGCGCGAGAAACAGCAGCAGCAAGCCTACTTCGGCGACCGCCAACAACCATTCGTGCTCGTGCAGCGAATTGGCGTAGTCGTTATACGCTGCCGGTCCGGCGTAAAGCAGCAGGTTGCCGCTGATGTGCACGACGAGAAACCCGCACAACAACAGCCCGGTGATTCCCATCACGAACTTCTTTCCGACGGAAGTCGAGAGGGCGTTCACCAACCACTTCACGGTCTGCTCCTCCAAGGCGATTGTTGCAACGTCGGACGTCACAAACTCGCGACGCCTTTGGGATTATAGGAGAAGCGCGACGAGATTCAATCGTGCGCGGACGCAGAAGCCGATAGACAATCGCCGCGGATCGAACGTGAAAGCGTGAAAAAAAGAAGGGTGCCACTGGCGTCCCGCCAGTGCTCTTCGCAAAGTTGATACGGACACGTGCACGTCACCAGCACAAACACGGGTGTCGGCAAGGGCCGTGCGAAACGTTTGACAGCGACGAACGCTGGTTCTAATTTGATAGGAGCACTGCCGAGACGGCAGTGGCACCCACCGTGATGTGATCTACACGTCTCGATTGCGACGCGACCCCGAGCGTCGCCGTGATTTCTTTGTGGTCGACTTTTTCCCCTTCGGGCGCGATGAGCCTTTCTCCGCATGCGGCTTTTGCTTCGTGCCGCTCGCTTTCCGTCGGCCTCGCTTGCGGTCGGTTTGGTCCGCGTCGGCTGGCGTGCTGGCGGTAGGTTCGTGAGCGACCCGTCGCGGTGAGACGAGTTTTTGCGTTCGGCCGTCGCGCTGGGTTCTCCGCAGAGGCAACTGAGGCTGTTGCCCGGACGTTGCCGCGATGCGCAAGTCGAGAACCCGCCGATCGACGTCAACCAGCGCGACCACCACGCGGACGCGGTTGCCGAGTCGGTATTTCGTGCCCTTGCGGCGTCCGATCAGGCTCATGCTCGCCGGGTCGTGATAGAAAGCCTCCCCGCGGTCGAGGGCGCTGATGTGCACCAGCCCTTCGACGGGAATCTCGATGCCCTGGCAGAAGATGCCGAACTGCTCGACGCCCGTGATCACCGCGTCGAACTCCTCGCCAACGTGCTGCGACATGTAAGTGAGCAGCTTGACTTTCGTAAGTTCACGCTCGGCCGCGGCGGCGCGGCGTTCGGTGATCGAGCAATGGCGCCCCAGCTTCATCAGCTCCGACTCGTCGGCGTGCTTCGCCTTGTGCTTGGTGTCGAAAATCATGTCGAGCAGGCGATGGACCGTCAGGTCGGGGTAGCGGCGGATGGGACTGGTGAAATGGCAATAATTCTCGACCGCCAACGCGTAATGTCCCAACTCCTCGGCCGTGTATTCGGCCTGCCGCATGCTGCGGAGCAGCGCGTAATTGACGGCCCGCTCGACCGGCTCGCCTTTGACGCGATTGAGCAGCGCCTGCAACTCCGGGCGGCTTTGAAAGTTCTTGAGCTTATATCCCAGAAGCGCCACGAACTCCGCGTATCGCCGCAGCTTGAGCACGTCGGGATCGCCGTGCACTCGCCTCAGAAACGGAAGGCCGCGATCCGCCAGCTCGGTCGCGACGGCGACGTTGGCGGCGAGCATGAACTCTTCGATGATCTGGTGACTCTCGTCGTGGACGCTCTCGTGAGCGCCGGTTACGGCTCCCTGTTTGTCGAAATCGATTTTGACCTCGGGAAGATCCAGCTCCAGAGCACCGGCGGCAAATCGCCGCGCGCGCAAGATCATCGCCAGCTCATGCATTCGCCCCAAAAGTTGCCGCACCTTGGCGCCGACGCTCGCCCGGTGCTCTTCCGGGTCTTTGACGACGGGCAGCACTTCTTCGTACGCAAACCGCTGCGTGACTTTGATGGCCGAGCGGGCGAACTCGCTTGCCACCGGAATGCCGTCCGGCGTGAATTCGATGAACGCCGACTTTGTGTAGCGGACCTTGCCTTTCTGCAGGCTGGCCAGGGCGTTCGAGATGACCTCGGGCAGCATGGGAATCACGTGCCGCGGCAGATAAATGCTGGTGCCGCGGCTGCGTGCTTCGATATCGAGCGGGCTGCCCGGCCGGACGAAGTGCGCCACATCGGCAATGTGCACGCCCAATCGCCAGTGGCCGCGGCTATCGCGCGAGAGCGATATGGCATCGTCGAAGTCGCGGGCATCGACCGGATCGATCGTGACGATGGTCTCTTTTGTCAGATCGAGTCGACCGTCGAGGTCGTCGTCGCTGAATGCGTCCGCCTGCCGCCTGGCATCGGTTAAGACGTCTTCGGAGAACTCGTGAGGCAAGCCGAACTCGTGAATGATCGACTGCGTGTCGACGCCAATTTGCCCGCGCGGGCCGAGCACCTTTGTCAGCACCGCTTCGCCCCGCTGGAAATTGGTGGGAAAGCGAAGCATTTCGATGCAGACTTTGTCGTCGGGCTGAGCGCCCTTCGCGCCGGGATCATCGACGATGATCGGCTGCTGAAAAGCCGTGCCGTCGACCTGCACGTACGACTGGCCGTCGCGCTCGAAATACACGCCGACGAACGAGCTCGTTGCGCGTTCGAGCACCTCCTCGACGCGTCCGGTGCGTTTGCCGCCGGCGCCGCGCCGCTTGAGCAGGCTGACGAGCACTTCATCGCCGGTGTGCGCATCACGCGCGTCGGCGGCACTGATGAAGATGTCTTTCTGTCCCAGGTGAGGAAGCTGCTCGTGCGGAATGACGAATGCCGCCCCGCTGGAGATGCGCTTCAAAATACCGGCGATCAGCCCGGTGGTCGTCGCCAGATGCAGCTTGCCTTTTCGCCCCTCGCGCACCCGGCCGCTGGCAACTAAGCGCTCAAGGGCAGCGGAGTATTGCGGGACGAGTCGTTTCGGCAGATGCAGCCGCGAAGCCAGCTTGGCCGGTTTCACCGGCGCATAATCGGGCCGCGCGAGATACTCGAGAATGTGTTGTTCGAATGTGTCCATGCGTGAGTTGTTATTGCTAACACCAACTGTTGGTACTGGTTCCCAAGCTCCGCTTGGGAACCCACTCTCTGGAAGCTCCGCTTCCCGCGTGTTACTGCGTGCTTCCCGCTCGACGGTGGGTTGTCACCCACCCTACAAGATTCGTCACCGTCCTGAAATCTGCTTATCGTGGTTCAACCTCGTTGCGTTCGCCCTTGAAGAGTTTGCGATCGAGCCGCGGGCTGAAGGGCGTCCAGTTCGATTGGCCGTGAGGATCGTCTTTGATTGCGCGGCAGAACTCGTGGACCTTGGCGTCGAGGTTATCGAGGTGGCACAAGGCAATCGCCTCGGGGGTCATCGGCAGTTTCGGGCTGCCGAAGATGTATTCGCCGTGATGCGAGGCAATCATGTGCTTGAGCCGGAGTGCCGTCTCGCGGGGGAAAGGCTGCCCGGTCTGGCGGCTGAACTCGCAGAGCTTCTCGTCGAGAATCGCGATCGCGATGAGAATGTGGCCCAGCAGTTGACCCTCGTCGGTGTACAGGAAGCTGCCGTCGTAGCTCATCTCGCGAATCTTGCCCAAGTCGTGCAAAAAGATTCCCGCCAGCAGCAGATTGATATCGAGGCCGGGATACAAGTCGGCAATGCGCGAGGCCGTTTCGAGAATGTTGAGCACGTGCTCGAGCAGCCCGCCGCGGTAGGCGTGATGGGTCTTCACGCCGGCCGGCGCGCGGCAAAAGTCGTTCATCAGTGCCTCGTCGACGAGAAAGCATTCCATCAGCGTGCGCAGGTTGGGTTCTTCGATCGCCAGCAGGATTTCCCGCAGGCGAGAGAACATTTTCTCGACGCTTTCGCCGGCGGATTGCTCGAAGTCGGCGAAGTCGAGCCCCTCGGTCGAGACGGGATGAATGTGGGTGAGAATGACCTGCAAGCCACCCTGGAAAAGCTGCACCTTTCCCTTGACGCGCACGAACTCGCCCGGCTGAATCGGCGCGACCGACTCTTCGGTGACGTTCCACATCAGGCCGCTGATGAGCCCCGTGCGATCGCGCAATTGCGCCAGCAGGTAAAGGTTCGCATTGCGATTGGCCCGCAATTGCTTGTCGGCGAGCAGGTAGATCTCCTCGACGGTGTCGCCGTCGCTGAGCGTGTTGACAAATTGCCGAGGCATTGAGGGAAACGCTTTCTGATCGATCCGCGGGTGTTGCTTGCGGCCGGTGAAACCGGTCCTGCTTGCTTATCGGCACCGATTCTAGAGCGGCATACAACGGCCAACAAGGGTCGGCGCGGAATGGCATCATGTCGGCCATTACAAGGCGACGACGGCAAGCCGTCGGCTTGGATATGTGTCGAGAATCCGCAATCCGCAATCCGAAATCCGCAATCCAACCGAACCTTTTGACGTTTCCCGCCTTCTGCTAAGATTCTGCCGACGTCAACATTCTCGCCTTTGGTCGGACAAGGATCGACATGTCGCAGAAGCAAAAAACCGGTATCAGCCCCACGCGCGAAGAAAACTATCCCGAGTGGTATCAGCAGGTGGTGAAGGCGGCCGACTTGGCCGAGATGTCGCCGGTGCGCGGCTGCATGGTGATTAAGCCCTGGGGCTGGGCCGTCTGGGAAAACGTGCAGCGCGTGCTCGACGGCATGTTCAAGGCCACCGGTCACGAGAATGCTTACTTCCCGTTGTTCATTCCGATGAGCTACCTGGAGAAGGAAGCCCAGCACGTCGAAGGGTTCGCCAAGGAATGCGCGGTCGTCACGCATCATCGTCTCGAGCCGAACCCGGCAGGCGGACTGCGTCCGGCGGGGCCCTTGGAAGAGCCGCTGATTGTCCGGCCGACCAGCGAAACCATCATCGGCGAGATGTACGCGCGGTGGGTGCAGTCGTACCGCGACTTGCCGATCCTCATCAACCAGTGGGCCAACGTAGTTCGCTGGGAGCTGCGGCCGCGGATTTTTCTCCGCACCACCGAGTTCCTCTGGCAGGAAGGGCACACGGTTCACGCCACCGAGGCCGAGGCCCGCGAAGAGACGCGGAAGATGCTCGACGTGTATGCCGACTTCGCCGAAAACTACATGGCGATGCCCGTCATCAAGGGGGAGAAGACGGCGGGCGAACGATTTCCGGGGGCCGTCTCGACGTTGAGCATCGAGGCCATGATGCAGGACCGCAAGGCGCTGCAGGCGGGAACGTCGCACTTCCTCGGCCAGAACTTTTCGCGGGCGCAGGGCATCAAATTTCAAGACCAGCAGGGGGACGAGGTATTCGCCTGGACGACGTCATGGGGCGTCTCGACGCGGCTGATCGGCGCGCTCATCATGACGCATAGCGACGATGACGGCCTGCTGCTGCCACCGCGCCTCGCGCCCGCGCACGTGGTGCTGTTGCCCATCTATCGCAGCGAAGACGAGCACGCGGCCGTCCTATCGTATTGCGACAGCCTGAAGCGGGAACTCGAATCGCGCGACTTCGCCGGCGACAAAGTTCGCGTGCGGCTCGACGACCGCGACTTGCGAGGCGGAGAAAAGAACTGGCAGCACATCAAGCGCGGCGTGCCGCTGCGTGTGGAGATCGGCCTGAGAGACATCGAGAAAGACGGCGTGTTTCTCGCCCGTCGCGACACCGGCAAAAAAGAGGGAATTCCGCGCGGCCAATTTCTGTCGACGGTCGACAAGCTGCTCGGCGAAATCCAAGCCGGACTTTTCGAGCGCGCCAGCCATCTGCGCGAGAAAAACACTTGCAGCATCGATAGTCTCGACGAGTTCCGCGCGTACTTCACGCCGAAAAATGCCGACGAGCCGGAGATTCACGGCGGCTTCGCGTATTGTCATTTTTGCGAGGGCGACCCGGCCGTCGAAGAAGAGCTCAAGGACCTGAAGGTGACGATCCGCTGCATTCCGCTCGACCAGAAAGCGGAGCCGGGCAAGTGCCTGTTCACCGGCAAGCCAAGCGCCCGCCGAGCCGTCTTCGCGAAAGCGTATTGATGATTTCTCGATGATTGACGAAACCGTCCGCAGTTCGAGTCGATCGCAGTTGGCCCTCGTATTGGGCGGGGGCGGCGCGCGGGCCGCTTATCAGGTCGGCGTGCTGCGCGGGCTGGCCCGCTTGTTCCCCCAGTTGGAAGTGCCGCTGCTCACGGGCGTCTCCGCGGGGGCCATCAACGTTGCTCATCTCGCCAACCATCCCGGTACATTTCGAGAACGAGTGGAAGAAGTCGCCGGGTTGTGGCGAATGCTGACGTTCGATGACGTATTCGCCGTCAGCTTTCCCGCGATCATGTGGCAGGTGGCGCGGGTCGGCATGCGGCTTTCGGTCGGATTGCCGCCGGGCGTTGCGCGGGCTCCCGCGATGGTCGACACGACGCCTTTGCGGGATCTTTTGAAACGCGCTTTGGGCAGCGAACCGGGGCCGTTGCCGGGAATATCGCGCAACATTGCCGACGGACGACTTTCGGCCGTCGCCATTACGGCGTTGAACTATCTCACGGGCGAGACCATCACATTCGTTGAGGGAAAGGCCATCGAGGACTGGGCCCGTCCGCTGCGCCGGGGCATCAATACGCGAATTACGGTCGAGCACGTGATGGCGTCGGCCGCGCTGCCGCTGGTGTTTCCCGCGGTGCGCATCGGCACCACGTGGTATGGCGACGGGGGAATCCGCCTGGTGGCGCCGCTGGCGCCGGCATTGCATTTGGGGGCCGACCGCCTGCTGGTGCTTTCAACGCATTATGCGATACCGAGCAGTCCGCCTCCCGATGCGAAGTGTGAGGGACCGCCATCGCCGGCGGTGATTCTGGGCGCGCTATACGACGCCGTCTTTCTCGATCAGCTCGATCACGACGTGCTGCAGATGGAGCGCATCAACAACCTCGTCCGCGCGCTGCCGCCCGCAGAGCGCCAAGGATTTCGCGACGTGCGGACAACCGTCATTCGACCGTCCGACGATTTGGGCGACATCGCCAACGAGTACGAAAGCGAATTGCCGCGCACGTTCCGCCACTTCATGCGGCGATTCGGGTCGAAAGAAACCAAGTCGCAGGACTTCGTCAGCACGGTCATGTTTCACGAGGGTTACATCGCCAAGCTGCTCGACCTGGGCGAACGCGACGCGGAGGTGCAGGCGGAGGCGGTTGCGCGGTTGCTCGCTTGATGACGAAGTGCGTGACGCGGCGACGCGGGGACGCGGAGACGCGGCGA
>JBBDVZ010000062.1:0-10455 GCA_040903115.1 Planctomycetaceae bacterium | reverse complement strand
TGATCATTCACGGCATCCAGTACAACGTCATCGTGTACTGGTACCTGCGCAGGCAGGCCGAAAAGACGGGGCAAAAAAAAGGTTTGGTCACTGCGCTGGTGCGTCCGGGTAACGCCCTCGTCTTTGTGTTGCTGTGCCTGATGTACGCCGTCTTTTACCAGGTTGTGCTGACCGGTCGGCCGCTCGACGAGTTTGGTTTCGGCATCATCACGTCGCCGACGGAATACGGCGCCGTTCCGGCCTTGGGCTTGTTGCCTCTTTCGAAGGAGATGCGATTCGAGGTGTTTGCTCTCGCGCTTTTGCAGTTGCCGGGGATGCTGCATTTGTACTTCGATTCGTTCATCTGGAGGGTGCGCGACAGGAAGATTCAGGGGGGATTGTAGTCGTGGAGCGGTTGCAGCAGTACCGCTTCCTGGCGATCGTTTGCGGACTGGCGATTCTCGCGGGCGCGTGGGAGTTTATCAAGAGCCGCGAGCATTCGTCGACGGTCAACCCGGTCAAAACGGGCGCTCCACAAGTCCCGGACGTTCCGCCCGACCGCAAAGTCTTCGGCGAAGTCTTCCCGCAGACTCCCAACGCCGAATTCGACCGCGGTATGGAGCTGTATGCGGCCAAAGACTATCCGCAGGCTATGGCCCATTTTCGTAAGGCCCTGGCCACCGGCGTCAAGACGCATGAGGATCTCCTCTGGTACAACGTGCTCACGTTGCTCCGCCTGAAGGCGGATGAAGCCGAGATCGACGCGGCAGTAGACAATTGGCGGCACAACTTTCCGCACAGCGGCAAGCAGGATCCTTTTTGGTTCTACGCGTTGTCGCTCGTGACCGAGCGCGGCGACCCCAGGGACATTCAGGCGGCCGTCAGCCTCTGGCGAAAGAAATCCCCGGACAGCCTACTGCCCAACCCGCTGGAGGCCCGCCGGTAATCGCGGGGCCTCGCCGATAGGCGCTTCGGCCGCACGTGCCGCCCGTTTGCTGCCGGGCGCGATTCTGCCGCCTTTCGGCGTCCAACAAGGCGAATTTTCCGCGGGAAACTGGGGTTATCCCCTGGCAGGCGGATGACTAGAATCTGCCGCCCCCAGTGCAGTGGCGTTCACGTTCGCCGTCACTTGTCCGTGGCTATTTCCGACAGGTTTCGCCCGTGGTCTCAATCGGTCCATCCCCGTCGCATCATCGACCGCGACACAGCCCGACTGTGACGCGCGCCCTTTCCACCGCGACCGACAATACGTGTAACGATCCGCCATTAACGTTGCGCCTTGTTCGCTCTCATGGAGTCGGCCATGCGGTGGCCAGTTTCTCCCATTCCTGCCTCGTGCGCCTGATCGATTATCCGGAGATGCCACTGCGGATGAACGCGCGGGAGGTCATCAAGGCCGGACGGTCGGCGCTGCTGGTGCGCGTCGAACTCCCGATCAGCGGTCGGATGACTCCCGTGGCCTATAAGCGCATTCGACGTCTGACCTGGATCAAACGTCTGAGCGCGCTGCCGCGAACCAACCGGACGCTTCGCGCGTGGCGGCTTGGCCACGAGCTTCTACGCCGCGGAATTGCGACGGCGCGGCCCTTGGCGGTGATTATCCCGCATCGCCTCGACGTCAACCGTGCGTCGTACGTGGTGCTCGAATGGATTGAGGGGGCGAAGAACCTGCGAGAGTGGTGTCACAGCCTCGAGCTCGACCCCAACGCGAGGCGGGAGAAGCTCTCCGCCGCCGCCGTAAGCTTGGGAAGGCTGCTGGGACACATGCACGCCCAGCGAGTGAGTCACCGCGACTTAAAGCCCGGCAACGTATTGCTGGTTGACGCCGGCCGCGCGGTTCGATCGTATGTCATCGACCTGGACGGCGCGGAACTGTGCGGTCGACTTTCGTCTCGCCGTCGCCTGCGCAACCTTTCCAGGCTTGTGGTCGGGTTGGCTGAGTTGCCACCCATCCCGCGGACTGTTTGCCTGCGGTTCTTGCGAACATATCTTGAGGCAGCCGGCGACCAGGTCGGCTCGTGGAAGGGCGCCTGGAAGTCGCTGGAAAAGACCGGAAGAGCGCGAACCGCACAAAAAATTCGCCGAGCCGCTTGACCACGTTCCGAAGCCCGGCTTTTCCGAACGTCCGGATGTCCGGACGTCGCCTGCGCTTCGATTGAAGCACTAGACGGCATTTCAAAACCCCTCTCCCCTCAGGGGAGAGGTTGGGAGAGGGGTGAAAGCCTCGAGCGTTTCCACCCTCCCCCAACCCCTCCCTGGAAGGGAGGGGAGTTTTGAAACTGCGCTAACCTGCCAGTCGCTGCGGAAAGAACGTCAGCTCGACGTTAATGAGCGAGCGGACGAGCTCCGTGAGACTCGCGGGGCGGCGTATGGGTTGCTTGGCAAGCATTCGGTCGACCAGCACTGCCAGCTCGCGCGGAGCCGACGGACATTTTCGGCGCAATTGGGGCGGCCGTGCCGTCCGTTGCAAGCGCAATGTTACTGTCGTCGTATCGCCGACGAACGGAAGGCATCCGGTCACCATGCGAAAGAGCGAGATCCCAAGGCTGTAAACGTCTTTGGTGATCGGGCTCGATGCTTGAGGCAAAAGGGCCTCCGGGGCCATGTACTCGGCGGTTCCCGTGAAGAGGCGCGTGGAAGCCCCTTCGCGGCGACCGACGATCGAACGGGCAAACCCTAAGTCCACCAATTTGGCGTCGCCTCCCTGCGTCAGAATGATGTTCGACGGCTTCACGTCGCCGTGCGCGTAGCCCGCTTGCGCGAGATCGGCCAGCCCTTGCGCACATTGACGTGCAATCCAGACGGCGGTGCCGACCGGCAACGCCCCTTCGCGAGCCAAGCGCTGTTCGAGCGTGATGCCGTCGAGCCATTCGAAGAGGAGGCAACACCGCTCCGACTCGGCCTGCGAGCGGATGATCCGCACCACGTGGCGGCTGTTGACGGCACTCGCGGCGCGGGCTTCGTTGGCCAATAGTCGGCGGGCCGTCGCATCGTCACGCCACTCGGCCCGCAGTCGCTTGAGTGCATACAAGGTTTGCGAGCGGCAGTCTCGGACTTGCCAAATCTCGGAAAAGGTCCCATGTCCCGCAAGTGACACCGCGTGAAAGCCGTCCGGAAGCTCGCCCGGACCGAGGGACGGCGTGTCCTCGCGATCCCGAGGCAAACAATCGGGGATTGGCCGGAAGGCAGTCGCCATAGGCCTCGCTAACAGTTGCCGATGCGGGAATGGGTCGGGCGGGCGAGCCTGGAATAAAACCGGGCCCCGGCACCGCTTACACGAAAGAAGCTAGAGTAGCCGGAAGGCAAAGTCAACGCGAGCGTCGCCTGACCAAACGGCCGTTCTCTGATATCTATCGGCCAGTGCGGGCCGCGACAATCAGCGGGAATTATCGCAAACCGGCTGCCTGCATGTCCGCCGGCAGGCTACGGCCTACGGCAGTTTCGGCCTCAGCCATCGCCTGAAAACCCGTCGTCGTTACCTTCTACTCAAGGCGGAGAATTAACCACCCGCTGAGGGGCTTGACCTCCATCACGTTGGCGGTGATCTTCGGCTTTCCCTCGCGCTCGATGGTGATCACTCGCTCCCGCTCGCGATTGGCGATCGACTTTTCAATTTTCTTGCGGATCACGCCGGCGTACCCGATCTGCGTGCTGACGCTCTGGGGCTTCTCGACCGGGGCCACGCTCACATTGCCCCGCTCGACGAGGATGTGGTCCTTTTCGACGCGGTAGATGAGAGGCACGGTGACCTGCTGCAGCGGAATGTTTTCCTTCCCTTCCTGCTCGAATCCAGCTCGAAGAACGAGCCGAATCTCGCCCTCCTCGAACTCGACCCGGATCGGATCCTCCTTCGCGAAGATGAACGCGCGCGGCTCGCCAGCGCTCTCAGTTTCCTTCTTGTCGCCGGGCTCCTTCAATTCGAGCTTCACTTCTTTCCCGGCGATGACTGAGAGGAACCGCTCGAGCTCTTGGCGAACTTCGTCGTCGGTCATCGTGCGGCCGGCGAAGTTCATCCGCCGAAATGCGTTATTGATCAGCGATTCGTGAATCTGCAGCACGGCGTCTCCGCGGGCCGGGTATGCGGTCGCGGGAAGGTCGCCGCCCAACTCGCCGTCGTTTCTGACCGAGCTGCTCAAACGAATCTGAGTCTCGCTGGTCGCGACCGACGTCGCCTGCGGAAAGACGTTCGCTTGCTTCAGCCGCGCGTGCAGGTGATTTTGCAGACGTTCGTCGGCGTCGCGCATTTCCTTTTGCGATTCGGATTCGAACCTTGGCAGGACTTGTTCTGTCACCCGCATGCGGGCGTGCTGCAACGCGCGTCCGCGGCGGTTGTTGGCCTCCTCCAACGCACGGCGCGTGGCAGTCCCGGAAAACAAGCCGCTCTCGTAGCCATACACCGTCGCGCTGTAGTGATAGACGTTGGGGTTCACCTGGATCGTGGCGGGCCCCGTCTTGAGGCTGGTGCCGTCGAAATAGACGGGTTTACTAGCCAAAAACTGGTGGTTCCCCGTTGAGTAGATCACCGCTTGCGAAGTGTAACTCTGGGTATTGCTGTTGGTCCGTCCGGACAACGTGAGGTTCAACTGGCCTTGGCCTGTGCTGGGCTTGGTATCCACGCCGACGGCCGTTTGAGTCGATTGCGTTCCGCGGACGGACGCCTCGTCCACCTGGTCGACAACCTGGCCGGACTCGTTGCGCTCCTCGTGGACGAGCTTGCTCAAAAACCGCTCGGAGGCCACCAGTTGCAGGTTGTAGTTGAGGTAGTGCCTGCGGACGAAGTGGTCGATCCGATCGCCGTCATCGGCCGAGGCTTTTGCCACCGCCTCGACTTCGGCCGGAATACGGCCGGCATCGGCCGAAAGTCCGCTGGCTTCGTAAGCTTCAACGGCCCCCGACAGCTTCGTCAACGCGTCGCGCACCGTTTTCACGTCAACGGTCTTCGGGGGCGCCGCCGCGATCGCGAGGTATTCACCCAGCGACTTCTCGAGTTCGACGAACTCAGGCTGGTTGAGAAAATCCTTCTTCTTCTGGTCTTCCAGCGTATTGCGCCGCGCGATCTTCTCGCGCACGTTGGTGAAAACGGTAGTGGCCTCTTCGGTCTCCGTCGGCTTTTTGGCAACCTTGAGGACATCCTCGGAGCGGACATAACCCAGCCAAGCACGGCCGCCCGGGACCGAGTTCATCTTTCGATCCAATGCGGCCACGGCGGCAGCGACGTTTTTGTCGGCATCGGTCAGCAGGTCGTTGCGCACTTTGCCGGGATCCAGTTCGAGTGTGTCGAGCGCCGCCGCGGAAAATTCGATCCGCCTGGCGAGGCGGCCGTGCAGAGTCGTGATTTGATCGTGCAGTGACACATACTGCCGATCGCCTAAAGCACGTTCCATCGTGTCCAGCTTGCCTTGCAGGGTGTTCAGCAGCTTCTTCTGCGCTTCGAGGTCGAGGTTTTCCTCTTCGTACAGTTTCGCGACCTGTTCGGCGACTTCGGCGCCCCATTTTTGCCAATTGCCGTCGAGCGCTGCGAAGGCTTCATCGGTCAAATCGGCGGGAACTTCGGCGGGCAATATGCCTCTCAAGCCCACTTCAGGTGCGTCTTTGGCTGGCTCGTCGAAAGCCCACGCGCCGGAAAGTGCCAAAACGATCGGCGTCAGCATCCATCCGATGGCCCGAAGACGCAGGCCGCCGCCAATTCGCTTGCTGACACTTCGAGAATCGTGATCCGTTGTTTCCATGGGGTGTGTGCACTCCGGCTGCTGGCGCGATGGTCTCACCGGCGGGCCCGATTCGGCCGCATGTTACCAGGGCAAAAGGCAAGCCCTGCGTAAAATTGAGGGTGGGACCAAGACGTCCGAATCTTGGGGTCTATCGTCAAACACGGCGCCTGTTCACAGGCCTTTCGAGCCGTAGCGACAGTTGCGTCGCAAGCGGTCAACATTTCGCGGCCGGAAAGGTCTGCGTGACCATCAAAGTCTAATGAACTCACCCAGAATGTTCAATCGGCCGGGTCGATTCGAGTGCGACAGCGAGATATTTGCCAAATTGCGTGCCGACTTTTGAGTTGCGCGGACTTTTCGAACCGACTGGCAGACAGGAATCGCTTTGCGCTATCATCATCTCCCTGCAGCGTGACGTGCCATTTTTTGTGGAAGCCCGAGATGTCATCCCATCCCGTAGACTTGACCCCCAGCCAATGGGAAGCGGTCGACCACTTGAAAGGTCCGCTTTTGATTTTGGCCGGTCCGGGATCGGGAAAGACCCGCGTGATCACCCGCCGTATCGCGCGCATGACCGAGCGGGGAGTCGACCCGCGCGAAATCCTGGCCATCACCTTCACCAACAAGGCCGCCAACGAAATGCGCGAGCGGGTCGCGCATCTGCTTCCCGGCGGCCGCGTCTGGGTCACCACGTTTCACAAGTTCTGCGCGCGGGTATTGAGGCAGCGAGCCGAGGCGATCGGACTGGGCCCGAACTTCACGATCTACGACACTGCCGACACGAAACAGCTTATCAAGCGGGCGCTCTTCGAACTCAACATCGACGCGGTGCATTATCCGCCGGGGTTGATTGCAGCCCGCATCAGCAACGCGAAAAACGACATGCAGGCGCCGGGCGACTTCACGCGGCAATTCGAACAGCGAGTGGGCGATCACCTGCAGGCGGTGGTCGCGCGGGTTTACCCGGAGTACCAGCGATCGCTGCTGGATGCCAACGCGGTCGATTTCGACGACCTGTTGCTGCACGTCGTTCAATTGCTCCACGAAAACCCGGAGCTGCGCGCGGAGCTCGATGCTCGCTTCCGTTACGTGCTGGTCGACGAGTATCAAGACACCAATCTGGCCCAGTACCGAATTGTGGCGGCGTTGTCGCACGACCATCCGAACCTGTGTGTAACGGGCGATCCGGACCAGTCGATCTACGGGTGGCGCGGCGCACGGATCGACAACATACTCCGCTTCGAGTCGGAGTTTCCCGCCGCCACGGTTGTTCGACTGGAACAGAACTTCCGCAGCACAAAGAGCATTCTGCGGGCCGCCGACAGCCTGATCGCCCATAACCGTCATCGCAAGCCGAAGTCGCTGATCACCGACAACCCATCGGGCGAGCCGGTCGAGTTGTTGATTTTCATCGACAATCGACACGAGGCCGATGCGATCGCCCGCCAGATTTGCCAATCGGTCGAGTCGGGAGAGCGGAGCTGGTCCGACTTTGCGATCTTCTATCGCGTCAATGCGCTCTCGCGCGAGATCGAACGCGCGCTCGTGCGTCATCGCGTGCCTTATCAGGTCGCCGCCGGAGCGGCCTTTTACGAGCGCGCCGAAGTGAAAGACGCGCTGGCTTATCTGCGGTTGATCAGCAATCCGCGAGACGAGGCGGCCTTTCGACGCATCGTCAACCGGCCGGTGCGCGGCATCGGCAAGAAATCGCTCTCGCAATTGACGGAGTGGACACGCGGCCATTCGCTCAGCCTGATGGACGCCGCCACGACGTCCGGCCAGATTCCGCAGCTTTCGAAGCGAGCCACTCAGGCCCTGCAGGCATTCGCGGCCCTCATCGATGAATGCGCACCGCGTCCCGGACAATCGGTCGAAGACGTGCTGCGTACGATGCTCGATCGCACGCACCTCGCGCGCGAGTGGACGGTTAGTGGGGCCGAGAAGGATCAACAGCGCGTCGACAACGTCCAAGAGCTGCTGACGGCCGCCCGGCAGTACGACCGTGAAGCGGGGCACGAGGCGACGCTCGAGGGATATTTGGAATCCACCAGCCTCGTCAGCGAGGTTGACAGCCTCGATGACGCATCCGGCGCAGTGACGCTCATGACGTTGCACGCCGCCAAAGGGCTCGAGTTTCCCGTGGTCTATCTGGTCGCCGTGGAGCAAAACCTCATCCCGCACGAGCGCTCGATCAAGAGCGAAGACCCTCGCGAATATGAAGAGGAGCGACGGCTCTTGTTCGTCGGCATCACCCGGGCGAGGGAGCGGCTGTTTTTGACTCAGACGCTGTCGCGCGATTTTCGCGGGAAGCCGCTGCAGACCATTCCGAGTGACTTTCTCAGGGAGATGGAGATCAGTTTTCGCGACGTCTCACCCGATGTTTTCGCACGCTCGCGAGAGCCGGATTCGGCAACGGAAGAAGCGCTGCGCGCCGTAACCGCTGCGCCGGGTCCCGGAACGACCGCGACGCGCGCCATGCTAACAACCGCTGCCGAGTTGCTGAACGGAACCGCGGCCGCCGACAAGCCGGTCGAACTGCCCCTGGGCTTCGCAGTGGGGATGGAAGTCCGCCACCCGCAGCACGGTTTGGGCACAGTGATCAACGTGGGCGGATTTTCGAAGCGGCGGACGGTGACCGTGCGATTTCGTAAGAGCGACCGCGAGCAGACTTTCATCGCCTCGAAATGCCCGCTTCAACCGGTCGGGCTCGATTAGCGTGAGGCCCGATTCACTGCGCCAAGCGCCTGGAACGCTCATCCTGCCTGATGAGAATAGCCGATGTTTGCCAATGGCGGTCCCGGTACGCGCAGAAAGCGCCGAACCAGCCGTTTCGATCGCCGCCCCAATCGAGCGATCTTTCCCCCATGCCGCCGCGCAAACGACCACCAGGACAGGGCAAGTCGACCGCCGCTACAATCAAAACGGTTGCGGCTCCGTCGATTCATCTGGAAGCGTTTTTACGCTATCTCAAGGCCGAGTGCGGGATCGCGGAAAACACCATTCGGGCTTACGGCTCCGACCTGGCGCAATTCTTCGAGTGGTATCGCCATCACGGGCCTGACTCGCTCCGAGGCGTCGACCTCAAGGTGATGTCGAACTACCTGGGCAATCTCAATCGGCGCAAGCTGTCGGCGACTTCGATCGCGCGGCACCTGGTGTCGATCAAGATGTTCTTTCGCTACCTGGTGCTCGAAGGCGTGCTGCTCGACAGTGCCGTCGAGTTGATGAGCTCTCCGAAGTTGTGGCAGCATCTCCCGAAAGTCTTGAGCACGGACATGGTCGATCGGCTGTTGGCGGCCCCAACGGTTGACGATCGCTTTCCGCTTCGCGACCGGGCGCTATTGGCAGTGCTGTATGCCACCGGTTGCCGAGCCTCCGAAACGACGTCGCTGCGGCTGCGGAACGTGCGTCTCGAGGAAGGCTACGCGCGCTGCGTCGGTAAGGGAGACAAGGAGCGGATGGTGTCGCTGAACCCGGTGGCTCGGGCGGCGATCGAAGCCTACCTGCAGCACGAGCGGTGTCACATGAGCGGTCCGGGCGGGGAGGATTGGCTATTTGTCACGCGCACCGGCAAACGGCTGTCGCGGATCACGGTTTGGAGCCTCGTGAAAAAGTACGCGGCCCGTATCGGGTGCAGCAATCATGTCAGCCCGCACACGCTGCGCCACAGCTTCGCCACGCACATGCTGGCCGGCGGCGCGGAGATCCGCGCGCTGCAGGAAATGCTTGGCCACGCCAGCATCTCGACGACGCAAATCTACACACACGTCGAACACAGCCGGCTAAAGGCCATTCATCGTCAGCACCATCCGCGTGGGTGAAACAAAGCCCGCCGGTTGCATCCGGCGGGAAGTCCCACGGGGCACGACTCGACTGAGCTCGTCGAAGTCAGCCCGTGGGCTTTGTTTATTGACAATTCGCGGGCGGCGGTGCGACGATTGCGTTTTGTGGATTGAGCCGCGGTCCCAGAGAGCGGTGAACGCGATGATCACCTACCTGTTTAGTCGTTATGTACGCCCCAGCCGCCGTCATGCGACACGGTCTGCATGGCGCGTAATGCTTTTGTGCGGCGTGTTTTGCCTCTGCGCGCGACTCGCGCACGGTCAGCAGGATCGGTTTCGCGATGCGCGCCAAAAGATGGTTGACCGATTTATCGCCGCGGAGGGTATCAAGAACCCGCGCATCCTGAGTGCGATGCGCACCGTGCCGCGGCACGAGTTTGTCGAGGGGCGAGAGCGGACCAGGGCATATGACGATACGGCTTTGCCAATCGGCCACAGCCAAACCATCTCGCCGCCTTATATCGTCGCGTACATGACCGAATCGATCGACCCGCAGCCAACCGACCGCGTACTCGAAATCGGGACGGGCAGCGGCTACCAGGCCGCCGTGCTTTCGCTGTTGGCGAAGGACGTCTACAGCATCGAAATTGTCGCGGCGCTCGGAACGGCAGCCTCAGATCGGCTCAAGCGGCTGCATTACGACAATGTCACCGTGAAGGTGGGCGATGGCTACAAGGGATGGTCCGAGCACGCGCCGTTCGACAAAATCATCGTCACCTGCTCGCCGGAGAATATTCCCGCCCCGCTGGCCGAGCAGCTTAAGGATGGGGGCAAAATGATCATTCCGCTGGGCGAGCGCTACCAGCAGGTCTTTCACCTGTTGGAAAAGAAGAATGGAAAGCTGGTCCCGACTCGGTTGATTTCCACTCTGTTCGTCCCCATGACCGGCCAATCGGAAGAGGAACGCCGCGTCAAGCCCGATA
>JBBDVZ010000061.1:0-10538 GCA_040903115.1 Planctomycetaceae bacterium | reverse complement strand
CGTCAGCGGCGGCCGAGTGATGCTACCGGGGTAGGGAACGAGACGCGGGGACGCGGAGACAGGGGGACGCGGCGACACTTAATTCGGGCTTTAGAGCTTCGTGCTTCCTTCGTCATTCGTGCTTCGTGCTTCACCCTTGCTGAGCGCTGACGATCGCGCGCTGCGCGTCCAAAAGAAAAAGGTGCCGGTTCCCGACCAAGGAACGCGCGGCACCTGTTTTTGTCTTATTCCGTCGGCGGCACCGGAACGTGGGGCTCAGTGAGTCGAGAATTCTCTCGCACGTCACGTGGAGCGTGCCCGGGGATCAGTAATCGACTTCTCCCCGGGCACGTGACCTCACGTTCTCACTCCGTCGTAAGAGCTTGTCATGTTCGTGCGTCCCAGACTGTGGCCGCCGTCATGCGCGGCTGAGGGGATTGGCCGTGGAACACCCGATCGTGAGTCTCTTAGTGGAACAACCTACCGAAAAACCCACCGTGACGATGACCACCACCGCAGCAACCCGACTCGCAGCAGGTCGTCGGAGCGCAGCAGCTTGGTGCGGGCGCACAGCAACTGGGGGCCGGAGCGCAGCACGCCGGGGCCGGAGCACAGCAGCTGGGGGCCGGAGCGCAGCAGCTCGTCTGGCATCCGCCGCAGTGGTTGTGGTGATTGCGGTGGAACAACTTGCTGAAGAAGCATTCCTTCTTGTAGTTGCAGCAGCTCGAAGCCGGGGCACAGCAAGCGGGAGCCGGAGCGCAGCAAGCGGGAGCTGGGGCCGGAGCGCAGCAGGCCGGGGCCGGAGCGCAGCAGGCCGGGGCCGGAGCGCAGCACGCCGGGGCAGGCGCACAGCAAGAGGGCGCCGGCGCGCAGCAATCATTCTGCGCACAGCAACCATTGCCGTGACCATGTTTCCAGGAACTAAACAGGCCTGCGTCAGCCGAATTGGCGCTGACACAACAGACCAACAGTGCGGCAGACAATGTGAGCCACTTCATGCGAAACTCTCCTCGGGTTATTTACCGGAACGAACGTGAGGAACTCCAGTGCTTGTGCGGGTGACAACGCGCCCGTCAGAACAGGGAGTTCAACGCTCTGCCTGACAATGTGGGTAACACTAGTCGTGTTTTCGGCATGCACCGATCGTCGCTTTTAGATAAAACGTGTCGAACGTGGCCTCTCGCGAAGGGCCGTGTTATGGTGCGGGTTGTAGGAATTATTCGGCTCTCTGCCCGCTCGATTGCGGCTCGTGTCGACGGCCGGAATCGATTTCTCGGCAGATCTCTCCCGCTGGGAATAATCGTTAAGCACATGCTCGCGATGCTGACACCTTCGCGGAAAGAAACCGTATTGTGGACACGGGATTAAAGGTCCTCGGCACACTGGGCCTTGCTGCGGTGCTGGCCACGGTTTGGCGAGCGAAACGAGAAGTCGCAGCCACAACTCTCAAAGACGCCTGGTGGTGGCTGATGGCGGCCAGCCTCCTCTGGACCGGCGCCTGGTTCATATCAAGCATTTGGGACGGATCCGATCGCGCGATCGCCGACCGGATTTGGTATGCCATCGCGGTGGTGATGCTCTGTCCACCCGTGGCCGTGCTCGGAGCGCGCCGCCCGATCGTGCGCGTGTGGACGTGGTTTGTGCTGCTGCCGTTGCTGCTGGTGCTGGGGCTTCCGCTGGCCGTCGGATGGGGCAGCGGCCCGCCGTATCCGCCCTTGGAACTCGAACTGCCGGCGACGCTTGGCTGCGTGCTGGTTCTGGTGATGGGAGCAGGGAACTATTTCGGCACTCGGTTCACACTGGCATCGTTGCTGTTCGCGACAAGCCTGTTGCTGCTTGTGGTTCCCCTTTCGGCGGTCGTTCCCGACGTCGGTCTGAGTCCCGAGCGCGCCCGCATGTGGGCGACGGTGGCGATCGGTTCTGCGGCGATGTCGGCGAGGCATCAATCATCGCGCGACGGCTCGATGCGAAATCCTCTCGATCGGCTTTGGCTCGACTTTCGCGATTCGTTCGGCATCGTTTGGGCCAAGCGACTTCAAGACCGAATCAATCAGACCGCACGAGACGAGCGCTGGCCTGTACGCCTCGAGATGCACGAGCTGGTCGAGTCGCAATCGGGCGAAACGCCCCTCCCTTCCAGGGAGGGGCTGGGGGACTTCGGCGAGCTCAGTCGAGTCGAGGGTCAATCGTTACAAAGCACACACCCCATTTCCAACTTCACTCGTGAACCGGTGGGAAGTTCCAAAGCGACTTCTCGTCAATCAGCGCAGGTGGAACACACGTTCCGCTGGCTGCTGCGGCGATTCGTCGAATCCGAGTGGATTGACGCGCGGTTGCAACGGGCTGCGAGCCTACCGGGTGAAACTGGGGGCGAGCCAAAGGGCTCGACCCCAGCCACCCACTCGTAATCATGTGCATATCGCGTCATTGGATATCGTCGTGAGTGCGGCTATTGTAAAGGAGTGCGATTATGCCCACCGTGCCACGCGCTGCAGGTGCATTCGAGCCCATGTCCGACGAGACTTTGCCAATTGATACGCTGCAGCAGCGGCTCGCGGGCTCGATGAAGCTCGTCGATACGACGTGCCGTCTCGCCGCTCAACACGATCTTGGGCAGGTGCTCGAAACGGTCACCGACAGCGCGTGCGCGGCGTTGTGCTGCGAGCGAGCGAGCTTGTATCTGTACGACGAACGCTCGCAAGAGCTGTATACGCGGGTCGTGACCGAGCTGGAAATCGAGGAGATCCGCACGTCGCTCGAAAGCGGCATTACAGGATGGGTGGCCCGGCGGAGAAAGGTGGCGAACATTCCCGATCCTTCGAACGACGCCCGCTGGAATTCGGCGATCGATCGACAAACCGGCTATCGCACGCGAAACATTCTGGCAGCTCCGCTCATCTCGCCGCACGACGATCGGCTGGTGGGCGTCTTGCAATTGCTCAACAAGATCGACGGCGAGTTCGACCCGTTCGACGAGCAATTGATTCAGGCGTTCGGTTCGCATGCCGCCATCGCGCTCGAGCGGGCGCAGCTCCTCGATGAAGCGCGGCGTACGCGCGAGCTCGAAATCGAAATCGAGATGGGGCGGCAGATTCAAATCAGCTTTTTGCCGGAACGGCTGCCTGACATCGCCGGCTACGAGGTCGCCGCCTGGTGGCAGCCGGCACAAGCCGTCAGCGGCGACTATTACGACATTCTGCAGCTTCCGGACGGGCGGCTGTTGCTGACGGTGGGCGACGTGAGCGGCCACGGAGTCGGGCCCAGCCTGCTGATGGCGTCGGTACGCGCGATGCTGCGCGTGCTGACGCGGACGTGCACCGACCCGGCACGCATCTTGTCGTTATTGGGCGAGACGATCGATCACGACTTAAACAACGGCCGGTTCATCACGCTCCTTATCGCCGCGCTCGATCCCGTCACGCACGAGTTGCAATATGCCAATGCAGGTCACGGACCGGCGCTGCATTATTGCCGCGCGACGGGCGAGTTTCAGCATTTGGCCAGCACCAGCCTGCCTTTGGGTTTCGTCACCGACTTCAAGAGCCAGCGAAGCGAAACGCTGCATGTGGACGCGGGCGACCTGCTGTTGCTGGGGACCGACGGGGCAATCGAGCTGAAGAACGAAAACGACGAGATCTTCGCGCGCGAGCGGCTCGAGAAACTTGTTCACGAGAACTGCGATCGACCGGCGTCCGTGCTCTTGCCCATCATTCGCGATGCGATCACC
Source organism: Planctomycetaceae bacterium (assembly GCA_040903115.1). Classification (GTDB taxonomy): domain Bacteria; phylum Planctomycetota; class Planctomycetia; order Planctomycetales; family Planctomycetaceae; genus JBBDVZ01. The sequence continues at coordinate 6,832 of JBBDVZ010000061.1, read as the reverse complement.
GCGTTTCATCCCGGCGAGTTGCCGCCGGACGACGTGACGCTGATGTTGCTCGAACGAAAGAACGGGTAGGGTGGGTTAAAACCCACCACGAGCGCCGAGAGACGTTCGGTTGGTGGGTTTCACCCACCCTACAGAGGAGTCCGACATGACGACATACGAACGAAGAACTCCGCCGGCACGGCTATTGATTCTCTGCTTTGTGGCACTTCTGTTGTCGTGCATTGCACGCCCAGCCGACGCAGCCGACAAGCCGCGCACCAACATTCTGTTCATCTACACCGACGATCAATCGCATCGCACGGTGAGTTGTTACCCGGAAGCGCACGAGTGGGTGAGCACGCCGAACATCGATGCGCTGGCGAAGCGGGGAATGCGTTTCACGCACGCGTACATCGGCACGTGGTGCATGCCGTCACGCGCCACGTTGCTCACAGGCCATCACCAGTTCGCCGTCGAGTCGATGCGGATGGAGGGACCATACCCTGGCGGAACGTACGACCCCAAGCTGTGTCCATTCTGGCCGAGCAAATTCCGCAGCGACGGTTACACAACCGGACAGATCGGCAAATGGCACACGGGCACCGATACGGGATTCGGTCGCGATTGGGATTATCAAGCCGTCTGGAATCGCCCCAAATACACAAAAAACGCGGGCAAGTACTACGAAGATCAGCTCATTTCACTCAACGGCGAAGATGCAAAGCCTGTCGAGGGCTACTCGACCGACAATTACACCAATTGGGCGGTCGACTTTATCCGCGGCCAACATCGCGACCCGAACAAGCCTTGGTACTTGTGGCTGTGTTACGGGGCTGTCCACGGCCCTTCCATACCGGCCCCGCGGCATCGCGACGCGCATGCCGATGCGCGCGTGCCCACGCCTGCCGACATCTATCCGCCGCGACCGGGCAAGCCGGCTTACATGCAAACGCTGGAGACGTAGATTCCCAACGGAAAAGGCGAGCCGGTCTTCAAGACCGCCAAGGAGCCCATCGAAAACCGCAAGACGCTCACCGAACAGGTGCGCCAATATCAGCAGTGTGTACTGGCCATCGACGAAGGCGTCGGCCGCCTGGTCGAGGCCCTCAACGAAACCGGACAGACGGAACGGACTCTCATCGTCTTCACGTCGGACCAGGGTTTCGCGTGGGGCCAACATGGCTTTCGCGCAAAGCTTGCCCCTTACGACGACAACCTGCGTGCGCCGTTGATCGCGAGCCTGCCCGGCGTGGTTCCGCAAAATAGCGTGTGCAAGGTTCCCGTCGGCGGCGCCGACCTGGTGCCGACGTTCTTTCATTTTGCGGGCAGCGAACATCCGTGGACGATGCACGGGCGCGACCTGTCGCCGCTGTTGCACAATTCCAACGCCACGTTGTCACGCCCATTGCTGCTGACCTCAACGGGAGCGACTTTCGGTTCCGACACGCGGCTCATTCCCGCGGAATTCGAAACGACCCTTCAGAATGTGCCCTGGTGGGTCTTTCTGCGAGACCAGCGGTACAAATACATCCGCACGCTCGTTGCGAATGAGGTGGAGGAGTTGTACGACCTGGAAACCGATCCTCAGGAGCTGACGAACCTGGCCCTGGACGCTGCTCAGTCCTCACGATTGACGAGCATGCGCGAACAAGCCATCGCCGAACTCCGCCGCGCCGGTGCTGCAATGGCCGGTCATTTGCCGCCGGTGAAGACGGCCGGGCGCTAACGACCGGCGGCCGGCGGGCCGTTGGTAAGGTTTTCCTTTGGCGTCGAATACTCGCGTCCGCGGGCTGTTTCCGGCATTTGCGGGTTTTGTTGGCCGCGTCCGCCGAAATTCGCGCGTCGGCTCATTTTTTCGACAACAGTAATCGACAACGGTCGGGTCGTGCGACCAAGATGGAATTGTACCGGAAAAACGGTCGCCCGATCTTTAAGGGTCGCGATTGGTCGCAGCCCGCGAACTGTTGTGAAGCCGACTCCTAATGCGCATCTTTGAGAGGATGAATGACATGACTCGCCGCGTGAGACAACTTGCTCTGCTTGCCGGTTGCTGCACCGGGCTGATTGCCGCGACACCGGCGCGGAGCGAAGCCTGTTGGTTTCCCTGCTTGTTCGGTCACAGTTGCGGTTATCAGCCGACCTGCTGTTACGAACCCGCGCCCTGCTGCTCGCCCTGCTCGACCTGCAATTATTCGCCGTGCTCGACGTGCGGTTACGGCGACTTTTATGGCGGCTGCAGCTCATGTGGCAGCGGTTGCAGCTCGTGCGGCAGCGGCGGCTGTGCGAGCGGCAATTGCGGAGTCACTTACCTGCCGGCTTCTCCCCTCGAGCCGGCGTTTGCAAGGTCGTTTTGGTTTTCGCCCGCGCCCTCGCCCGCCATCACCGTTGTCCGCCAGCCGCTGCCCCGGTTAAAGCAAGAGGTGGTCCCGGTGAAATACGAGGCGGCTCGCGTGGTGCCCCAACGGCAGGCTGCACCGTCGTACCGGAGTCCAAGTCTCAGCGCACCCGAAGCGACGACCTTGCGTGCCCGCCATCATGAGAGGACGCGCATCGTCAATTCGAACAACACGCTTCAGTCGACACGACACGTTGTCCGCACGAGCGTTGCCGCCCCGGCGAGAACTGCCCTGCGGTAATCAGCGATTTGGCTTTCGTTCGAAACTTACGAAGCCCGGCTTTTCCTGCAAAGCCGGGCTTCTTCTTTCATGGGAGGGCGAGCTTTCAGCGGTCAGCTATCAGCCATCAGCTTTTGGAATGCGCGACGTTCGCAGCGTCACGACAGCCGGCACGATTCTCCGGGTTGCAGCACGACCGGTTCGGTTGACGTTTCGGCTTTGACGCGCTTCGCCCAGGCGAGGGCGTCCTGGGCGATCGGCTCCCACGTGTTGTAATGGTCGGGGATGACGCGCTTCGGCTCGATCAGCTTCACCGCGCGCAGGGCATCGTCGGGACCCATCGTGTAGTTATCACCGATGGGTAAAATCGCAATGTCAATTCCTTCCTCGCCGATCAGCTTCATGTCGTAAAACAGTCCGGTGTCGGCCGCGTGATAGATATTGCCGTCGGCGAGCTTCAGCAACACCCCGCACGGATTGCCGCCGTTCGAGCCGTCGGGCAACATCGACCCGTGATGGGCGATTGTGAGCTTGACTCTGCCGAAACCGTGGTCGTGCGATCCGCCGATGTGCTGCGCGTGCAGATTTTCGACGCCCTGCTTCGCCAGCCATTCGGTGATTTCGAAGTTCGCGATGACGCGCGCGCCGGTCCGCTTGGCGATGGCAACGGTATCGCCCACGTGGTCGCCGTGGCCGTGCGTGATGATGATGAAGTCTGCCAAGGCCTTATCGGCGCTCAGCGCAGCCGCCGGGTTGCCGGTGAAAAACGGGTCGATGAGGATCGTTTTGCCCGCCGTATCGATCTGAAAAGCGCCGTGGCCGAGGAAAATGATTTTAGTGGGCATGGACGAGCTTTCAGCAGTCAGCTTTCAGCGATCAGCTTATGAGAAGCACGAAATCCGAACGAAACGCCGGTGACCGATCCGTCTGGATCCCAAGCTCCGCTTCGAGGGCTCGGTAACGCGAAGCAGAGCTTCGCGAGACTGCGTTCCCAAGCGGAGCTTGGGAACGAGTGAAAACAGCAAAATGGAAATCACGGTCAGCAAGGTCAGAAACGACACACGGGCCATCTGGGGGTAAGCGATGATCGGATCAATGGTTGGTCCCTCCGTGAGCCACTGTGGTGGCTTGACCGGCAACCACCTGAAAAGCCACAAGCCGAATATAATTTGGCCGACGGGAAACCAGAGAGGCGACAACATCGGAATGTGCATCAACGCCCCCTTTCGGACGAGCACGCTCAAGCGACAATCCCAACACGCATTGATGGATCGCAGGTGCAGTTTGGTCATTGTACAGCGGGAAGCGTGCGACGGCTCGGCATTCCAAATGAAAAGAAGCCCGGCTTTTTCAGAAAAGCCGGGCTTCTGAACGCGATTTTGTCAGAGCGTCTAACAAGACACCCACTACTTCAGGATCTTGCTGGTGTCTCCCATGATGGCCTTGATGGCGTCTTTGTCGAGCTTGCCCTTGGGATAGGCGCGGTTGACCTTCACGTCGTTCGCGACCCACATCAACACGGTGAGCTCTGCCTTCTCAGAAATCTCGTAGGCTTCCGGGCCGGATTTCCCTTCGAAGATGGTGAGGGGAACCTTGTCGATCTTGTTTTTCGATGCCAGCTCGGTCAGTTTTCCCTCGTTGGCTTTCGCGTCGTCGGTCAGCAGCACGAAGAACGCGTTGAGGCCTTTGCTTTTCTCGAGCTGACCGTTGAGCTCCTTAAGCAGGGCGACCGTCTTTTCGTCGGTGTTGCGCGAGAAAACGCTGACGACGGCGGCATCCTTGAAGCGGCATCGATAGCACAGGGTTTCGCCCTTGGCCGGGCCGCTGCAGTCGAGCACTTCGAAGGCGCCCGGAAACGAGCCCGGCTCCAATCCCGATTTCAACTCATCGCCCAGAACCACAAAGCCGAACGTCGCCGCCAGCAGCACCGTCGCCGATACAAACAGCCTTTTCATTCTCGAACCTCCGTTTTTTGTATTTCAATGGGTCGGGTCGATTGTCTTGGACAATCCCGGGCGGCGGCCCGCGTTGCTCCTGCCCGAGCGGCCGCCTGCGGGAAAAGCGGCGCGGATGTTAGTGGAAATCGACCGGGCAAGTCGAGACGTCTCCGGTCGATTTCCACCGCCTGCCCGCCGCGTCGATTCTGGCAAACATTCGTACACACCGCAACTACGCCGGCAACCGACCGGTCCCGAACAGCCGTCGCAACCGCGTCAACCCCACCCGGCGTTCCATGCAAGCCGGCGACATTCACGCAATTCGAGCGTCGAAAATGGCGATATTGGGAGGTGTAGGAGTTTTAAGGCAACTTTGCCGCCGATGGGCGTCTCCACGCAGGGCGGCTTCGTTCCATACAGCAGGAGGTGACAGTTGGGTACGGCCGCCGGAAATCAGAATGCGTCCACCGCGATCCAGCTTGCCGATCATCGGAAGCAGATTTGGACGATCATGCTGACCAGCCTGATGGTCGCGCTGCTGGGAATGCACCTGTCCGTCGTGCGGCCGCTGCGAGAGGATCTCCGCACGCTGCGCGCGGAAATGGTCGTCATGCAAGGTGAGATGCAAGAACTCGTCGGCGCACGCGACGGGGTCTTGGATGCCAATAACCTGCTCGCCAACCTGCGATACCAGCAGCAGCACCTCGACCGCGGACGCGCCGCGATCGAATCGATCAGCCGATTTCGCGAGCAGATCGAGGCCGGCTCGCAGGACGTCAACAAGGCGCTGGCTGCCATCGAGCGGCTCTCTTCGCTGCAGCAATTGTTGATCAGCCAACGCGATCTCGCCGATCCGGCGGCGCGGGCGCTCGACGACATGTTCGCGCTGCAAGACCGGCTGATCGACCAACAGAACGTCGCCCGCGAAGCCGACCGCGTTGTCGACCAACTGATCCAGGTGAATCGCCGCGCCGCGGCCGAAACCGTCGATTCCGATTTGGCGGCAACGGGACTGAAACAGCTTTCCGACCTCAAGCTCCGTTTGATTTCGCAGGCGAATCGATTCGAGGAAGCGCGCCGCGGTCTCGATGGTCTGATCGGGATCAAGAACATCGTCATTCAGGAAACCGACGACCTGGACACCGCCCAGAACGCCACCAACGACTTGCTCGCGCTCAAGGAACGGCTCGTGGTGCGCGGCGCAAACACGCAAGCGGCACGCGAGAATTCCGAGCGGCTGATGAGCTTGCGGGACACCCTGATCGACGAGAACGCCGCCGGAATCGACGTTGCCCAATCGAACGTCAAGCGGCTCGTGGAACTCAAAGACGCGGTCAACATCGATTCGGCCGAAACCGAGGTGGCTCAAGCCGCCGCCGAACGCATGCTCGCCTTCATCGACGGCATCACGGCGCGCAGCATGCAGATCGAATCGTTCCGCACGAATATCGAGCGCCTGATGATCCTTTACAATAGCCTGAGCGGCGAGGAGCTCGATTTTCAGACGGCCGGGCGCAACCTCGAAACGCTGCTGCAAATTCAGGCGAAGCTCGTTCGGCAGAATCGGACAATCGACGAGACCGCGGGGCTCAAATCCCTCTCGACGCTGCTCGGGTTGATCGAGCGAAGGCTCGGCTCGTATGACGAGGCGGGGCAGGGCCTCGTTCGCCTGGTCTTGCTCGAGAACCGCATTGGCCGGGCCATCCGCATCATCGAGCCCTTTGCGAAGCTGAGCATCTCGACTGAGACGCAGCGAGACATTGTTCGCGAAGCGTCGCGGATCTTTGAGAAGGCACCCACCACGCAGAACGGGCCGACAAGTATTCGTCCCAATGCGGATCGATCGCCGGCGTTGGATCCGTGGGATCGAGGCATCGACGGCCACGTCATCGACGGCATTGTGCCCTGGCCGGCCGAGGAGTAACGGCCCAAAGCACCTTACAACGGACGTTCCCTTTCGAATCGGTTTCGGTCGAAAGGCGGGGCACGCGTAGTCGTGCCCCGTTTTACGCGCACGAATGACCCACGGACGGCTGTTCGTGGGCTTGTAATTCGTCTGAAACGCGCGTCATACAAGCGCCGGGCTGATTACCCGACGGCCGAGCACGCAGACTTCGTCATAGGATATGTTCTGCTGGAACTTGCACACGGTCTTCCATTGCCCGTGGCCCAGAGACGAAGATTGCAGCACGACCGCTTGCTTATCAACGGACCGGTCGAACACCCGGGTAACCAGCCGCAAGACGATTTGGTCGCCCTTCTCGAGCGCCTGGTTGGCCGAAAACGCGACACCGTTCATGC
>JBBDVZ010000060.1:0-10591 GCA_040903115.1 Planctomycetaceae bacterium | reverse complement strand
CAATATCCAAGAGATCCGGACCCTGTTCGCCCGACATCCCTAGCTCAAGAACCCAATCGACGTGGCACTCGCGGAATGCTATCGCAGCCTGGGCAATCCCGACGGCCAACTTTCGGTCTGGCGGCGAGCTGTTGCTGAGAACTCGATGTGGGACGAAGGGCGCTGGAACCTGGCCGCCGCCCTGACGATGACCGGGCGCATCGACGAGGCACTCGAGGAATACCGGCCGATACTGAATCGGGCCGACGTGGCCATCGAGGTGGCCCAATTGCTGTTTTTTAAGCAGATGGAGTTGCCGGCCGCGCGGCGGAACTGGTCACAAGCGCGGCAGCTCCTCGAGCGCATTCAACAGGTTTCGACCGATTGGGTGCGCGTTCCCATCTTGCTTGCGGAGATCGAAGTTCAGACCGGGCAGCACGACAAGGCACAGTCACTTCTTGAGGGGGCTTTAAAGACATTTCCCCAAGAACCCACCGTTCATGCCTCTTTGGCCGAACTCGCCGTGCGGCGCGATGAGGGGGACATCAGCCAGCGCGTCGAGGACGCCAACAAAATTCTCGATTCTGCGGAGAAGCAACTCGGCAAGCGCATCGAGTTGCGGCTTGCTCGAATCGGGATTGCGGCCAAGCTGGAGCCGCGCATCGCCGAGCAATGGTTGGCCAAGGCCTCCGACGATCTGGAACAGTTGCCACGCGACGAACAGTATCGATTGCTCTCGCGGCTCGCGCAGGCATATCGGCAGTTAGGCAACGAGAAGGAGTGGGGACGACTGTCGAAGGAATTGGCCCGGCTCTTTCCGCGTGACGTCACGGCCCAATGGTACGTCTCGGAATGGGCGATTCAAACACGTGATCAACAACTGTTGAATGCCGCCATTGCCTCGATCCGCGACATCGAAGGGCTCGATGGCCCCATCGGAAATTACCTGGAGGCGGCACGCCTGATAGGCAGCGACGCTGCTGCTGGACGCGACAATCAAGATTACGAAACGCCCCGGCGTCTTCTTTCTGCGGTCATTCGGCAACGACCGAGCTGGTCGGTGGGATGGCGGGCACTCGGAGTCCTCGAAGAACGGGCCGGCAACAAGAGCCAGGCAACCGAACACTTTCGCAAGGCGATGGCTTGCGGCGACAACTCACGCGACGTCGCCGCGCGAGTCATTCAATCGCTGTACGAGCAACAGCGGTTCGACGAGGCCGACGAAGAAATTCGACGCTTGGGTGGCGAGGATCCGGGACTTATCGCCGGCGACCTCGCACGGGTGGCGTGGCAAGTGGCGTGGGAGCGGCAGCAATTCGACCGCGCGCTGGGATTGGCCGGCAGCGTGGCGGCCAACTCGCAAAACTATCGTGACCTGATTTGGCTCAGCCAGCTTCGCTTTGCGCGTGGCATGCGCGGCGACGACGTGGAAAAGCCGCTACGCGAGGCCATTGCGGCGGCGCCCGAGTCGACCGAAACCTGGTTCGCGCTGGTGGCCTTCCTGGCACGAGTGGGACGCGTGGAAGACGCGGAAGCCACGATCGAAAAGGCGGTCAAAGCGGTCCCGAAAGAACAATCGGCGCTGTTCGAAGCGCATTGTTTCGAGCTGTTGCACTTGCCCGAGCGGGCTGAGAAAAGCTACGCCGCATCCCTCAAGGCAAATCCCGAGAATCCCGAAGGTCTGCGGTCGGTCGCCGACTTCTATTCTCGCCAAGGCAACATCGATAAGGCGGAAGGATACCTCGACCAAATTCTCAAAGCAGACGCTGGAACTCCGGAGGAGGCGATCGTCTGGGCTCGCCGCCGCAAGGCGTTGCTCGTCGCGTCACGTGGCGGCTATCAGGGCACGAACCGCGCGCTAGAGCTGCTCGACTTGAATGCGAAAGACGAGGTCGAACCCGCGGTTCGCGATCTGCGCGCGAAGGCGGCGATTCTTGCCAGCCGAAACATACGCCGAGACAAATTGGCGGCGGTGGAAGTTTTCGAGCAGATTCGCAGGCTCAGCAAGTTGTCGATGGAGGACCAGTTCGAGCTCGCGCAACTGCACGAGGCGACGGATAATTGGTCCGCTGCGCAGAAAATCATGCTCGATTTGCTGACGGCGGCGCCCCAGAACGCGGAGCTCGTGGCCTTTCATTCCGAGGCCCTCGTGCGCCAGGGGCAATTGGACGACGCGCAGCTTTGGCTGGGACGGCTCGAGCGGATTGAGCCGGAGACGTTTCGCACGGCCAAAGCGGCCGCGGAAGTCGCGGGCGCCAAAAACGACGCAGCCGGCGCCGTCGAACGGCTGGCCAAGCATTTCAAAGCCGCTGCTCGGCGAACTCGAATCGATGAGGTCGCCCGGCTTGTCAACGAGGCAAAGCTCGCCGAGGCGGTCGAGAAGTTTTCCCAGGCGGTTGCAACACACCCCGTTCTGGCCCAGGAGGGAATGTTGGAACAAGTGCGCGGATTGATGGAATCTCAGGAAAACGCCAAAGTCACCGAGCGACTCACCGGCTTTGTCGCGACCGGCAGAAAAATGGACGATCAACTGCGGATCAAAGAGACGCTGGCCGCCGGACAATTGATCGAGCGGCTTGGCCGCTTCGCCGACGCGCGACCGTATTTCGAAGACTATTCGCGCCGATCTCCCGACCCGCTCTCGCTGCTGCCGTTGTGCCTGCTGCTTGCCAAATCGGGCAACGTCGACGAAGCGTTGACGGTTTGCCAGGGATCACGCCTGGCGGGCAACCCGGAAATGTTGGCGCAAGCGGGAATCAGCATCTTGAACGAACGCAGTCCTTCGCCCTCGCAAATACAACGCGTCGAGGCCTGGGTGACTGCCGCCGTTCGCTCATCCAGCGGGTCTTCACAGGGTCTGCTGGCCCAGGCCGATCTGTATCTCATGCAACGGCGACTGAAGGACGCGGAGGCCCTCTACCGGTTGATTCTGACGACCGATGACGACAACGTTGTCGCGCTGAACAACCTGGCTTGGCTGCTGTCATACGATCAGCGAAACCTGGAGGAGGCCATGACGCTCATCAATCGGGCCATCGAGGCCGCCGGCCACCGCGCCGAGCTGATCGATACGCGCGGGAACGTGAATCTGAGCGCCCACAGGACCAAGGAAGCGATCGCGGACTTGAGCGAGGCGGTCGCCGACGTGGGTTCGCCGGTGATGCACTTGCATCTGGCGTGCGCCTATTTCGAACAGGGGAACCTCGAACTGGCGCAAAAAGTTTGGCTCGACGGGCAGCGGCTCGGCCTCGATGCCCAAAAGCTGCACCCCTTGGACCGCAAGGCCTTCGAGCAACTGCAGCCAAAACTGGCCGAAAGTTCGCGGTGATGGCGGATCGCGGCAAAACGCGACGCCAAATACAGACGTGATCCCTGCTTCATGCGCTCGGCTTCAGCTCATGCACAAAGCCGGTAATCTCCAACCGCAGCTTTCCGAGATCGTCCAATGGGGCCTCAGCCATCGTGGCAAAAAGCTCAGGATTGTGCGGCAGGACGTTTTCCTTCAGGTCATCGAGCGCGCGGATCAATCGCTCCATTTGCTGCATCGTAATCCGCAGTTGATCGACGTTTTTTATCATAGCTGTATCTCCACCACGCCGACGCGCTGTCCATTGCGATTCGTTTGAAAGAATTCGAGGTATGCGTCGAGGGCTGCGGTTCCTTCGATGGCGGGAACGATATCGCCGCCGAACATCCTGCGGGCCGCCTTGCGCGAAACTAGATTGTACTCGAAAGGTCGCAGTTGCCGTCCCAAAACAGAATCCTTGAACACCAAAATGACGTCGAAGTCATTGGGATCCGGCTTTGCAGTCACGAAGCTTCCGGCGAGGGTGATCCTGGTAACGATGGCGGAGTTCTCGGACTCACTCAAAAGCTTCTCAATCTGCTGGAAAATACGGAACCGACGATCAATACTCTGCAAAGGGACGAAACGATCCCGAAACTCCGCCCGCGATGCAAGGTGGATCCCGACTGGAAGATACCCATCCTGCGTAAAAGGCGGAATCATCCGGTACCCCTCGCTAGCCATCGGCGCACGGTCAACTCAGTATAGCAGGCTAGCCTCACTTTGGTTGTGTGCCCTCAATTTTGTGCACCAAGCACCAAGCTGCACATAGCTCCCATTCAAGATTGGGGTTGGCGGTTTCTCAGCGTTTCCTATAATTCGCAGCCCTCTCCGCATTTCCGATCATTTCCAGCAACTACGCCGATCGACCAGCCGGCCTGTGCTCAATTTTCGCGTTTGAGCTTAGCCTCTCACTTCTTTTCGTGTTCTCGATCATGATGCGATTTACCGTTATCTTGCGATCCATTGGGTTCGCTTTTGCGATGCTGTGGTTGTTCGCGACACCGGCCTTCGCCGACGAACATAAGTCACCGACCGAACGTCCGATACGCATTCGCGTCGAGTGGGGCGGAACGACGCCGCAATGCTGGAACGGTCTGGTCGAGGTCAGCCGGGGCCGTCTGGAACAACCGGTGTCTCTGGGCATCGAAGCCGACGAGCCGGGGACGATTTGGGTCGATCGCGGAGCCGTCTGGCTGCAGCGTTCATCTCGCATCTATGATGGTTTCGACGTCTCGGTTGTTGCCCCCTCGGACGCGACGCTCAGTCTCACTTTGCAATCGACGGCCCCCGCCCCCGACTCGATCCGCAAGCAATTTAACGTCCCCATTGCCGACTTTCACCGCGGCGATGACAACGTCTTAAAGCAAGAAGACGACAGCTTGCGAGTCGTGATTCGCCGAGCGCCCGGTGATTTGCTCATCGTGAATGCGCAACGGCCGCACATGATCTTCGGCCCGGGAGAAGTCTTCGCCGCCGCTGTCACGCTCGATGCTCCAAATCGTACGGATCGCAAAACGAAAACCGAGTTGAGCTGGCAACTACGGCCGGCCCGCTCGGACAATACTCTGCGAGAAGAGTCGATGCCTGTCTACTTCGGCGACGGAGAGACGGCGGCGACTTCGGTGCCGATCACGGTCCCACTCCCAGCCGAAGAAGGGTCATACGACATTCGCTTCGCCCAACGCGAGAACGGGCGGGAAACGAAACAGCGCGCGGTTCAGGTGCTCGTCCTCGATTCCGCACGCAAATCGACACTCGAGGCGTCGATGGATGCGCCGGCCGTTCTTGTCGACTCGTTTCAGCCCGGAGGTGTCAATCTTCTCCGGCGCGTTGCGGTCCGCACAAATGCGCAGGCGTTCAGTCAGGCAGTCACGGGATTGCTTTCCGTATTTCCCGCCTCAGATGACGGCGAACAGAAGTCTGCCGCCGAAAACTCGGTCAAATGGAACGCGTACAAGCTGCGCGTCCGTCATCCCCAACGCCCACACCGGCTGGTCGTGTCGGCGAATTCTTCCACCACTCAAAATGTGGGGATCAGCGTGCTGGAGCCGAATGCCGCCGATCAGTTGATGCCGGTCGGCCTGGACTCGGGTCTCATCGTCATCCGCGAGCAATCCATCTCGTCAGATTCGAGTGCACGCGCCGCGTCGGGCATGGTGAAGCATGAGCTGCTCTTTTGGCCAAAAGTCAGCGATCCCGTCGTGATGCTGCACGACATGGGGACCGATACGCCGCTCGACGTGGCTCTCGTCGAGGTTTACGAATTGGCATCGCTTCCCATGTCTCGCTCGGCAAACCCGGTTTCTCAAGATGAGCCGCCGCGCCGGCTTGTGGGGCCGTACATGCACAAGCCGATGTTGCCGGAGAATTTCGGCGCCCGCCAAGCAATCGATCCTCAAAGCGGCCGCAGTCTCCACGACTGGGTGACATTCCATCAATCGGCTTTGCGGACGGCCGAGTACCTGCATCACTTTGGCTACAACAGTCTGCTGCTGGCCGTGCTGGCCGACGGAAGCACGATTTATCCCAGCGACTTGCTGCAGCCCACGCCCCGCTACGATACGGGTACGTTCTTTTCTTCCGGCCAAGATCCAGAGCGCAAGGACGTCCTCGACCTGCTGTTTCGGGTTTTTGATCGAGAAGGCCTCACGCTCGTTCCGGAGTTGCAGTTTTCGACTCCTCTGCCGGCGCTCGAAAGATTGATTGCCGCCGATAGCGCCGGTTCCCGCGGAATCGAACTCATCGGCCGCGATGGGCGAAGCTGGCGCGAGGCGCAGAAAACGATGCGAGGCTTGGCGCCGTACTACAACCCGCTCGACCCCCGCGTGCAGCAAGCCATCCTTGACGTTGTGGGTGAATTGGCCGCGCGCTATCACGCGCATTCGTCATTCGGCGGCCTCGCCGTCGAGTTGAGCGGCATGGGATATCTGCAGCTTCCGGGGCTTGAGTGGGGATACGACGACGAGACGATCGCGCGCTTCTCCGCTGCCACGGGCGTTGCGGTTCCTGCCGGCGAGGGCAACGATCGGTACCAGCGGCGCCACGATTTCCTGACGTCCCAGCAGGAGGCGAAGTGGACTCGCTGGCGCTCGGAAGAGTTGGCTCGATTTCACCGCCGCCTCGCCGATGCCCTCCACGCGCATAAACCTCAGTCGCAGTTCATCCTCGCGTGCACGCAAGTGCTCGGCGATAGCAGTTACGACAACGAGGTCGCCGAGGCCCTTCGCTCAGGGCGAAAGCTGGACTCGCTGCTCGCCGAGAAGGGAATCATCTTCGACCTCTACGCTGACGCCGAGAACTTCACCGTGCTGCGACCGGCCATCTGGCGATCTGCCGCAAATCCGCTCGCCCGGGCAGCCGACCAGACAATCAACGACGGCTCGTTTTTCAGCGCGTTGTTTTCGACGTGTCGCCAAGGAAGCCTTTTTTATCACATTCCCTGCGAGTGCCGAATCGCCGACTTCGACAACGTTTCGCCGTGGCAGCCTGCCTACACCTGGTTGGTGGCTCAAGCGTCCATGGGCGGTATCGAGAACCGCAAACGGTACGCGGATGCACTCGCCAGCGGCGACGCCCAAATGCTTTTCGACGGCGGCTGGTTGATCCCCCTGGGGCAGGAACGACTCACGAGCAAAATTCGCGCGGTCGTCAGCCAACTTCCGGCGGTGCCCTTTCACCTCAACAAGGTGCAGCAGCAGCCGGTGACGATTCGCGTTGCCCGTCATCAAGCCGCGTCATGGATTTACGCGGTCAACCAAATGCCGTATCCCGTGAGCGTCCGGCTTCAGTTGACGTGCAAAGCGGACCTGACGGGAAACCTATTGCCCGACGGCAGCCCGTTGGCACTTGCAGCAGGTGAGGACGGAAAGAAGACGACGCAGTTTCAGCTTGAACCGTACGACGTCTGGGCTTGTCGGCTCAGCGACGCGTCCGTCACCGTGGAGAACGTAGAGGCCGAGATTCCGGAGGCCTCGCTGTCGGAAATTGCCGCGCGAATCCAGCGGATCGACCGTACCATCGGCGAGATGCGGCAGGTACAGAGTGCGCCTCGCTTCGTCGTGCAAAATCCGGGATTCGAGCGGCAAACGAACGAACAAGCGGCTTTGCCGGGTTGGGAGCTTCCGGGTGCGAACGCGGCTCGTTGGAGTCTGGATATCGACAACCCGCGTTCGGGAAGTTCGTCGCTGTTATTGACCGCTGCCGACGATGACGGGGCCGCCCTGAGTTCCGCGCTCCCTGCCGATGCCGGCATGCGACTGTTCACGATGTCGGTTTGGCTGCGCAGCGACCGCGAGGCGGCCGACGTGCGACTTGTTTTTTCGGCCGACGCGGACGGAAAGCAACACGTGCGCTACCTGCCGGTGACGGTGAACACCGAGTGGAAACACTATCAGTTTCGCGTCACCGACATTCCGGCCGATCGGCTCGAGAATGCGAAGGTTCGTATTGAAATCCGCGGTCCCGGTAAACTTTGGATCGACGACGTCGACATTCATCAAAACCGACTTTCGCCGGAAGACCTGCGACAAATTACAAAAACGCATTCCGCCATTACGGTTGCGTGGAGCGAAGGCCGGTATGCCGACTGCCAGCGCCTGCTCGACAGCTATTGGGGACAAGTGCTCTTCGACGATTCCCAGTCGAACACCGAGTCGGGGCACGGCGCGAAACGAACGGCGACAGGCTTGCGACGATTGTTTCGACAGTAGCGACAGTTTGAAAACCCCCCTCCCTGCCAGGGAGGGGCTGGGGGAGGGTCGGGACGCTCAGGCGTTAACAGCCGTTCCCAACGGGAGTGTGGTTTTGAAATGCCCATCGAGACGGCTATCGCACGTCGGCCACCAACAGCGTGCGATCGTCGGCGGGCGGCTGGCCATCGGTGAACTCTTCGAGGCGGCGAAGAATGCGGGCCAGAAGCTGATTCGCGTCGGCACTGCAATCGGTGAGCACGCCATCCATCCGCGCGGTGCCGAACATCTCGCCGTTTTTTGACTGTGCTTCGGTGACGCCGTCGGTGTAAAATAGAATGCGGTCGCCCGCCCAGAGCGTCTCAGTGCATTCTTCGTAGCGAGTGCCCGGCTGGACTCCGAGCGGCAGTTGGCCGGCGCCATCCAGCGAAAAGACGGTTCCGCACGCGCATCGCCGCAAACGGGGTGGATTGTGCCCAGCGCTCGAATACACAATCTTCCGCGTGGCGGGATCGAAGATGCCATAAAAAGCGGTGACGAACGTCCCGTTCAGCCCGGTGTATCGGCTCGCCAGTTGCTCGTTGATGAACGCAAGCAGCGTCGATGGTGACGTCGCCTCACCGGGATAAAGATGCGCAATGCTGTGCGTGATGGCCATCATCACGGCGGCGGGTGTGCCGTGTCCGCTGACGTCGGCAATCAAGATACCCCAGCGCCCGCTGGGCAAGGGGAAGAAATCGTAGTAATCGCCGCCGGCGCGCCGCGACGTGCGGTAGTCGACCGCCAGACTCATGCCCGGAATCTCCGGCAGGGTCGCGGGCAACAGCGAGAATTGAATGTCGGCGACGGCTTTCATTTCGCGGTCGACCAATTCATAAGCCGCCTCCAGCCTTTCGGCCGTCACCAGGTTGCTGGTGGCCCGTCCGAACAGGTTCGACATCCAAACCAGTTCGGGGAAATGCTCCAGGCTAAATGCGTCCGCGGAGCTGCGCATGAGCAGCACCATGTTGAGTGCGGCTCCCTCGTCATACAGGGGAATCGCAGCCAACGACTGCATGCCCTCCAAATACTCGGCGGCGGGGTCGTCGTCAGAAATCGATAAATTGTCGATCACGCGCGGTTCGTCGGCGTAAATGAGTTCCGAGAGCAGGCCGCCTTTTAACAGCGGCAGCCGCTCGGGCGACTTCCAGGGATTGATCTCTTCCTTCCAGGCACTGTTGCGCGTGATGCGGTATTCGGGATGTTCGAGGCCGCGGCGGCTCAAGGAGAGCGATCGATCGAAGGGCAGCAGCCGGCGCATGCGCTTCGCGTACGCGCGGACCATCGCCTGCGGGTCGCGCTGCGTGCTCATTTCGCGCATGGTGGCGACGATGATTTGCAGCCGCTGACGCCAATCGCCGGCGAATCCGTCGAATTCTTGTTGGGCGGTCAGGCTGCCGGTTGTATCACGGCCGAGCAAGGTGGACGACATTAAGCCGCTCGGTTCCTGAAGCAAGTGTTCTGCCATCGTGGCCGCCAATCGTTTTGTGCACCGGCGAGCGCCCGCAGTGCGGTCAGAGTATTTCCACTATCCATGACAATCAAAGATAGGCCGCCCTACCGCTGCAATCAACCATGGTTTTCGCCGCCGGCGGATTTGAGAAGTCCAAAAACTGCATCATTCGCTTGTTTTGCCGCGTTCTTCCCAGTTCCGCTCGAGCACGATGAAATATCCTTCGGTCGTGTCCGGCCATAGCTCCCAGTCGGCCAGATGGTCGCGGTATTCAGGAACCTGGTCGGGACGCTTGATCGTGCTGTACCGATGCTGGGTGTCGATGACGATGTAGTCGGTGTCCGGGGGCGCGCCCGGCTTGTTGTCATTCACCGCCCGCGGATAGTCGCTGTAGTCGTACGACCGCTGGTGATGCGTGAAACGAGGATGAACGAAATCGGTCGACGCGACGCAACTGTTCAAGGGAATTTTTCCCTCGATACGCGCAAACATCTCCGCGCGTTTGCCGGGAATGTAAAGTCTTCTCCAATAATAGTCGGAGCCGGCGTCCCAAAACTGCCGACCCGATGGTCCGATGCTGAACAGCAACCCGGTCGCCAATGCCGACGTCAACACAAAATGCGACATCCAATCGGCCGCAGCCTGTTCTCGTGGACGCAACCGACTGCAGAATCTGCAAGCACTCCCAAGACCGGCGGCCGCGGCCCAAACGACAATTGGAACCAGAGGCGCGTGAAAATGGTGCCGCGGATAGACATCACCCTGCGTGAGCTCGTTCAAGCACAGCAAGCTGAAAATCGGCAGGCCTACCGCCAGACGGCCCGGCGAGAGCAACGGCACAAAACCGAGCGGCAGCACAACGCACAACGCGTAAAGCAATGTTCGTGCGGTCAGCAAATCACCAAGCAACAAACCGGGGCGGGTGAGCATCGTCTCGATCACTTCGCCCGCCGTCTTGCCGTACTGGCTCAAGTAGCTGACATAGTGAGTCTCGACACCGCCGCGGAACCACGGCAGCACGGTCGTCACAACGAGCAGGAAATAAGCCGTCGCAAAAACCGCCAGGCCCAGCCCCATCAGCCG
>JBBDVZ010000059.1:0-10626 GCA_040903115.1 Planctomycetaceae bacterium | reverse complement strand
CGGCTATGCGCCCGACCTGGTCCTGACGCATCGTCCGCAGGACTATCATCCCGATCACCGTTACACGTCGCAGCTTGTTTGCGACGCCGCCTACATGGTGACGGTGCCGGCGATCGTACCGCATGTGCCGGCGCTCAAGGAAAATCCGGTTATCATGTATTTTTCCGACCGGTTCGAGCGTCCGTACCCGTTTTCGCCCGCGGTCGTCATCGACATCGAGCCGGTGCTCGAAACCGTCGTTGATTTGCTCGATTGTCACAAGTCGCAATTCTACGAATGGCTGGCGTATAATCACGCTTATGCAGACGAACTGCCCAATGAACCGGCGGGCCGGCGCGAATGGTTGGGCCGATTCTATCGCAACCACGTCGCACCCCTCGCCGACAAGTTTCGCCCGCGGCTTGTGGAGTATTACGGCGCGGAGCAGGCAAGGCAGATCCGGTACATCGAAGCCTTCGAGCTGTGTGAATACGGCGCACCGTTGACGCCCGAGAGTCTGCGAAAGCTCTTTCCATTTCTGCCGGCCTGAATCTTCGCCCGCCGCACGGCAACATCGACTGCGAGAAAAACCGATGACCACTTCGCTTGATGCGCTGCTTGGCGGAACCGTCGACGCCATCTGCGACGTAGAGACCACCGCTGCCGGTCCCGCCGGAGTATTGCCGCTGTCGCCCGAAATGTTGGCCGACAGCCCCAGCGGCGACCTGTTCGGCCTGACCCAAAGCGCGGGCATGGGCTGGGACCCGCAGCAATTGTTGCGCGACCAGGTGCTTATCCTCAGCACGCAGGGGGGCATACGCGCCGAAGACGGTCGGCCGATTGCACTGGGTTATCACACCGGGCATTGGGAAGTCGGACTGCTGATGCAGGAAGCCGCCCGCGAGCTCGACCGCCTCGAACGCTTGCCTTTTGCAGCGTATGTCAGCGATCCGTGCGACGGCCGCTCGCAGGGCACGACGGCGATGATGGATTCGCTCGCGTATCGCAATGACGCGGCCATCGTGCTCAAACGCTTGATCCGCT
Source organism: Planctomycetaceae bacterium (assembly GCA_040903115.1). Classification (GTDB taxonomy): domain Bacteria; phylum Planctomycetota; class Planctomycetia; order Planctomycetales; family Planctomycetaceae; genus JBBDVZ01. Next base: position 9,603 of record JBBDVZ010000059.1, on the reverse strand, counting down.
CGCTGCCTTGGCGCAAGGGCGTGATCGGCGTCGCCACATGCGACAAGGGGTTGCCCGCCATGATGATGGCGCTGGCCTCCCAGCACGATTTGTCCGGCGTCATCGTGCCCGGCGGCGTGACGCTGCCCGCGCGCGACGCCGAAGACGCGGGGAAGGTCCAATCGATCGGCGCTCGATACGCGCACGGCGAAATCACCCTCGACTACGCCGCCGACATGGGTTGCCGCGCCTGTGGAACGCCCGGCGGCGGCTGCCAGTTCTTGGGAACGGCAGCCACGTCGCAGGTCGTCGCCGAAGCGCTCGGCATGGCGTTGCCGCACAGCGCGCTCGCGCCGTCCGGCCAACCCATCTGGCTCGAAATCGCACGACGTTCGGCGCGGGCGATTGTCGAGCTGCAACAGCGGCGGCTCGCGATGCGACACATCCTCACTGACGATGCGCTGCATAACGCGATGGTGGTGCATGCGGCAGTCGGCGGCTCGACCAACCTCCTGTTGCACGTTCCGGCCATTGCCTTCGAAGCCGGGTTGAAACGGCCCACCGTCGATGAGTGGAGCCGCGTGAATCGCCAGGTGCCTCGACTCGTCGACGTCTTGCCCAACGGGCCGGTCGGCCATCCCACGGTGCGGTTGTTTCTGGCCGGAGGCGTTCCTGAGGTGATGTTGCATCTGCGCGCCCTCGGCTTGTTGCGGCTCGATGCCATCACCTGCACGGGCGAGCCACTAGGCGACGTGCTCGACTGGTGGGAACGCTCCGACCGACGCACGCGACTGCGAGAACTGCTGCACGAGCGCGACGGAGTGAACGCGGACGACGTTATCATGTCGCCCGAGGCGGCCCGCCGTCGCGGGCTGACCAGCACCGTGACGTTCCCCGTCGGCAATATCGCCCCGGAAGGATCGGTCATCAAGAGTACGGCGATCGATCCGTCGGTGGTCGATGCCGACGGCGTGTACCGCAAGACCGGCCCGGCTCGCGTCTTTACGAGCGAGCGCGAGGCCATCGCCGCCATCAAGGGCCGCGTGGAGAATCCGATTCAGCCGGGCGACATCGTCGTGCTCATTTGCCGCGGTCCGTTGGGCGCGGGAATGGAAGAGATCTATCAGATCACTGCCGCGTTGCGGTATCTCGAATTCGGCAAGCAGGTGGCGGTGATCACCGACGCTCGGTTCTCGGGCGTCTCAACCGGCGCCTGCATCGGCCACGTCGGCCCCGAAGCACTCGCCGGCGGCCCGGTCGGCAAACTGCGTGATGGCGACCGAATCGAGATCATCATCGACCGCAACACGCTCATCGGCAGCATCAACTTCGTCGGCGAGGACGGCAAGTCCTACTCACCCGACGAAGGCGCGAAGGTGCTCGCCGCCCGCCCCGCGGTCCCATTGCACGCCGACCCCGACTTGCCCGCCGACACCAAGCTGTGGGCGCTCTTGCAACAACTCGGCGGCGGCACCTGGGGCGGCTGCGTCTACGACGTCGAAGCGATTGAGCGGAAGCTCAAATAGGGCCGTCGCAAGAACGCTGAAAGCGTTCCATATCAAAGCCGAGGGTCAAGCGCAAGCGCCAGCCTCGGGTGCGTTACACGGTCGAGGCGCATCAACCCTGTAGGGGTTGCATCAACGACGAACGTGAAAAAACCTAGCGCGGCAAAGCCGCCACCGACTTCCCACCAGCGAAAAGAAACCACGGTTGAGCACGGATCGGCATGGATAATCAAATCAGGAAAAAGAATGCATCCACAGATTTCGCAGATTACGCCGATTAGGTTTTTTCATGAGGAACCCAGAAATGCAGGAGTGTGCATTTCAAGAATTTCCTCATTTCCTGAATTCCTTAGAGATAGTTTTTGTCTTCTGATTCGTGTCGATTCGCGCAATTCGTGGGCATTTTATCAGAGCCATCCGAGTTATCCGTGGTCAGAAAATCTTTGCTCCATGCAAAAAAAGTGACCGTTTGCAATGGTGATGAAACCCTTGCAGGGTTTGTCGGCACGAAGGACGCACATCGACCCGGCGTGGCGCTTGACGCCGGGCTTTGTTATTTGACCCCGTTGGGGTCCTCTCAACGAGTCGACGTTGTGTTTATCTTGTCATCTTCGAAAACGTCGCCAGATCTCGTTGACGCGCGCGGCCTCTACTAGCGAGAGTGCCGTCACATCGCTGAATCGAAAACGTGCGACGACGGGACAAAGCGCGGATGCGTCGTTACACCGATAAGGTGTCTTGAACCGTCACGAGCGCGTCACGGCGGTGTGTTCGGCCAACGCGTCAGGTTTCTGCGATATGACGGGGTACCCTGAGTTGTTATACGACCAGTTGCCTGTCGGGCAGTGGACGCCTGGACGAACCCGCGCTCTTTGACAATTTGATACGTCTCAAAACGACGGCCGACAATGTCGGCTGCGGCGGATTGCGGTACGCTCTGTCTGGCTCGGCCGACATCGATCTCGCGCGATTCGCCCCGGCCGTCAGCGTCCGGACGCAATGCCTCGCTAGCCGGCACTCGCGCCGGCGCAATCGGCCGTCACCCGGCGGGGTGTGCGATGCTGAACTCAAGTAGGGCCGGTGAAATCGGCACTACGTCTACTCTTTGGCGAGCGTTTCAAGAGTGTCGCGCGGCTCCATCCAATGGATGTCTGATTCCGGCGCTTCGACCAAGATGAATGTCGACGAACCCGACGTGACCAAATAGGACACCAACGGCTTCTTGCCGGGCCATCTCAGGTCATGCTCACTGATTCCGAGATAGTGAGTGCAATACGGATTCGCCGTTGAAGCATCCGGTGATCGGAAGAAGCCAGGCTCACCGTCCGGCATCGATTCAGCCAACGCCCTATTGGCCGCACTATCCCAAGGCTGCGAGAAATCATACCGCCGGTAAATGTCAGCCATTTCAAAATACGGCAGAAGCGCAACTCGCCAGCTATACGGCGGGTCTTTTCCTTTCGACAATGTCAACGGTGGGAACGCCCCTTGATCCAGATGATAATTTCGAAGCGCTAGAGCAAGCTGTGCAAAACGTCCGTCGGCTTGAAAACGACGCGCATTCTGCTGCAAGCGGTGGACTGTGTGACCGGCCCAAAATGCCAGAAGTGCCATGATTATTGAGATTGCAATCGCGAGCACCACGAAAAGCGCGCGCCGCGAGGATCTGTCATGCCACATATCCGACATTGTGCATCACCTATAGCACACGCCCGCGAGGCCATCGTTTCAAGTTTGGGCTTGGGAAGCCGTCGATCACTTTTCTCTCGGTGCTACTCGCGCCGCAAACACCAATTCACGGCGTTGCACATCAGTTTCTGGTATTGCGGGTGCAGCAGCGATTCGCGCGTGTGGCCGTTGGCGAGGTGGCAGAGGCGGCCTTTGCCGGGTTCGTAGGCCCAGCCGGCTGCTGCGGCCGATTTGCCGTCGTCGGAGCGGTTTCGCAGCAACAGGTGCACTTTGTCCGTGTCGTAGGGGGGCGTGTGCTGCTCGTCGGCGACGGAAAAGCCCTCGATGCCGCGCGTGATGGCGTGCGCGGGGTCGACGACCTCGACGCGAAAGCGTTCCAGCGGACCGTGGCCGATGTAGCGGCCGCCCACCAGGTGCAGATAGGGCCCGTCGTCGGGATACAGGCCCATCGAATTGTGCAAGTTCAAAAACGCGCCGCCGTTTTCGACGTACTGGACGACCGCCTGCTGCTGCTCGGGCGTCATCCAGACGTAATCGTCCTTGTGGTCGTCGGTCGGACGCTGCAGCCCGTCGCGCAGCACCACCAACAGGTCGACCTTCGCCAGGTTCTCGGCAGTCAGCGCGTGGACGTCAACGGTGAAATGCGGCACAACACCCGTCGCGGCAAACACCGGACGCAATCCCGCTTCCACGTGCCCCGGCTCGTGAGGCTGGTCGCCGATGAGAACCAGCGCGTGCGGCGTGGAGTCGTTCTCGGCGGGCGGACGATTGTTGAAAGGTGCAATCGGAACGGTCAGCTCGCGATGAACGTGGTCGAGATCTTCGGGCGTCGGCGTGTCGTAAGGCATCCACACGAGATAATCGGCGGGAATGCGGACATCCTTTTCCAAACTGGAAACGGGCCGGCCCTGGGCCACCGCGTATCCCACCTGGCGGCGCAGCTCCGCAAGAAAACGCCGCTCTCGCGCGAGCAGCGAACTCCCACCCCACGAGCCAAATCCGGGAACGACCTTCGCGGCGTCGAGCTGTTCCAACGCTTCGAGCGCGCTGATCCACAGAGCAGAGTCGCGACCAGGCAACGGAGTGCGTGGCCCGTTGTAAACCAACGGTCCAGCAAACAGCACCGCATCGTGCGGCACGTGAACTACCGCTCCGCCGCCGTTTGCCGCCAGTCCGTCAAACGGGATGTAGAAGATTTCGTGAGATTTGTCGCCGATGGAGGTCTTCTCTTGCGTGGGGATAATATGTGCCGACTTGGACGTCGTTTCTTCGGTGAGCAGTTTATCGCGAATCGCAGGCGAGGCGATCACTTCCTCGACGCCCTGCGCATGCAGCGCGCGGACCAATTGCAGGTCGCCGGGTTGGGCCGACGTTAGCGCCAACCTGCGCACCGGCTTTCCGGTGATGCGACGGACCTCCGCCACGTAGTCGGCCGCCTCGACGCCGCGGGGCAAGTCGATCAGCAAGTTTCCCTCATCGAGCGTCACCCAACCGCAATTGGCCGAGTTGTAGCGATCGCTGAATCCCGACGCGAAGACGTCCGGCGCAAGCTGCTCCAAGTGGGGCAGCAACGATGACGGCACTTCGCTAGTCTTGTTGTCAGCGTGCTTGGCCGCGGCAAGAAACGGCGCGGGCCGCAGCAGCGTCGTGCTGATTTCATCGACAAGCGGGTTGATGGTGCGGGAATACTCAGCGGCATCGGGGTGCTTGCCAAACTCGGCAATCAACCGTTCACGCTCCGCGAGGCTGTCGAAGCGAAACAGATACGTCACCTCGCTCCACTTGCCCACTTCGACAGTCCACGGACCGACGGGGCGAAACCCGTGCTCTTTCAGCATTTTCAGCCCACGAAACTGCATGAAGTTGAGATAGGTAGACACGTTGGCGAGCGGCACGCGGTGAATTTCGTGGATCACCATTTTCGCGGGATCGGCAAGCTGCGCGGCGGCGGCCCAGTCGGGCATCCGCAAGAATCGGCTGCTCTCGCCGGCCAGCAACGGATCGCGCTTGGCGACGAACTTTTTGAAGTCGTCGTTGCCTCCCAGAAAGCCGACGGCTTTTTCGAAAGCCGCCATGTTGTCGTATTCCCAGATGGTGATGTGCTCGTACAAGTCGCCGATAAGCGGCGTCCACCAGCCGACCATTCGTCCGCCGGCCTGCTCGAACAGCGGCAGGCCCGTGCCGCGGATGAGCTCGTTGTACTCGGGGCCTTTGTCGGGCTTGATGCGAATCCGCCATTCGCCGTAGACCTTGTTGGCTGCCGCCGCATTGTCACTCGCGTCGGCGCCATACAGCGTGGGCAGGCAGGCGTTGGCCAGTAAAACGGACAGCAAGAGCGTGCGGCTTTTCATGAGGAGACTCCCGGCGAGAATTAGCACTCTTGACAAAGGCAGCTTCAACATTCGAGCAGGTGTGTCACTGCGACGCAACGGCCTCCAGCCGCCGCACGATGAGAATCTGCAAGACGTAGCAGGCGATCACGCAGGTGGCGATGTAGGGGATAAAGATCATCTCCTGGGAGTTCGTCAGCATTCCAAGAATCATAAAGATCGAGAGCAGCGGGGCCACCATGCAGCTTTGAGTGAAATACATGATAAACAACGACAACGGCAGCGCTCCCCACTTTACTAAAAGCGACATGTACGCGGTCACGTGAAGAAACAGCACGAATACGGCCAGCCCCACCCACGCCTGAATCGACGACACAACATAAAACAGGAGCGGCAGGGTGCTGGAGACGTGAGACGCGCCGGCAACGAGCGCGAACAGAGCGGCCGGAAACATCGCCGGCAGAACGGAGAGCACTTTCGAGTAGGCGATTTTCGCGGTGGAAACGGGCAGCAGCATCAACATCGGCAGCGTTTGCAGCCGCACTTCTTCTCGAAACAGGGTCGACGCATAAATGCTCAGCTCGATGGCCGCGATGATGACAACGGCCGCAAGAACCGCCTCGGAAAACTCCTGTCGGTTCGCGTCGTTAAATCCCCCTTTGTCGAAGCAGATGACGGCGATAATTGCCGTGACCGCTCCGTAGAGAATGAGTTTCGCGAACATCATTCTCCGCCCGCCCATGACAAAATGAAAGTCTTTCCACCACAGCGGGTGTCTCCAGACGCGATACGGTTTGCGCTGGCCGGCTTTCGAACTCGAGGGCGACAGCAGGTCCCGCCACGACGCCATCGCCGGCGCTTGTTCGTCGGTCCATCGCTCGAACGTTGCCCAGGAAATCGCGAAAAGTCCCACGGCGCCGATCAGGCTGGCAGCGACCTGCGTGCTAAAAACCGCCTCGTCGAATCCGCTTTGGAGAATCGTCGTCAGCCGGCCCAGAATCGACGCGTCCTCCAGCCAGGTGAGCACGGTCCGAATTGCCGACGTCAGGCGATCATCGGGAAGGGAGCCGTCCGAGACGAGCTTGTTGATCGCTTGGGCCGCAACGGGAATGACGCCGAGCATCAGAAAGACCAACAGCGTCATCAATCCTGCGGCCCGCGCGGAACCTCGTGCATAGACCGAGCACAACAGACCCAGGTTGGCCAGAAGGATTGTGTAGCTCGCCAGTGCCAAGTAGGCGGCCACAACCTGAACCATAGTGACTCCACCCAGCGTGATCGCCAGCAGCGTAAACGGAAACTGCACGGCGAGAATCAACAGAGAGGTCACCAGCCGCGTTGTCGATTTGCCCAGCAGCAGCGCCAGCGGGCCAATGCCCGCCATCTGCAGCAGGCCGAGCATCGACTCGTCCTTTTCTTCGCTGATGGCGGTGGCGAAGTAGCTGAGACCGGCCACGGTGATGAACACGAAGTTCAGCCAGGTAATCGTCGAAAAGAATTGCAGGCCCGGCGCGCCGGTTAGCAGGCTCATCAGGTGCCAGAACATCATGCTGATGAAGATGATCGAAACGAACGCCGCCCGCAGCAGATGCGTGCGCAACAGCCGCGCGTCGACGCGCAGCGACCGCGTCATGAGCGCCAGCGACGGGCCCCACATCAGGGGACTCCCTGTTCGGTGAGATCCATAAAGGCCTGGTTGAGCTGCTTCTTGTTCTCGATGAAGGAAACAACCGAGAGGCCGAGATCCATCACGCCGCGCAACAGCGCGTTGGTGCTTGTCGCTTCCAAGTCATCGAGCGTGACGCGGTACGACGGTTCGCCGTTGTTGCGTACGGCATCGAGCACGCCGGGCAAGCCGCGCAGCTTTTGCGCCGTTTCAGCGTCGTCGTTGGCCAGCCGCAGGGAGTAGCTGGGGTTCAACTCGCCGCCCCGGGAAAGTTCGGCCATCGTTCCGCTGTATTTGATCGTGCCGCGATCGATAATCGTGACGCTGTCGCACAGTTCGGCGAGCTCGCTGAGGATGTGCGAGCTGATGAAAATGGTTTTGCCCATGTCGCGCAGCGCCCGCAGAATTTCCATCAGCTCGATGCGGGCGCGCGGGTCGAGGCCCGATGCCGGCTCGTCGAGCAATAAGAGTTTCGGGTCGTTCACCAGGACTCGCGCGAGGCTGACACGCTGCTGCATGCCTCGTGAGAGCCCGCTGATCAGACTGTCGCGGCGGCCGTCCATGTCGGTTAGCGCCAGCACGTCCTTAATCACCTGATCGCGGCGAGACAGACTCAGGCCGTAGGCCGCCCCGAAAAAGTCGAGGTATTCGTAGACGGTCATTTGCCGGTACATGCTGAAGTGGTCGGGCATAAAACCGATGTTCCGCCGCACGTCGCGCGCCTCGTAAAAGACGTCGTTCCCAAAAACGCGCACGGTCCCGTGCTGCGGGCGCAAGAGCGTGCAGATGATTTTGAGCGACGTCGTTTTGCCGGCGCCGTTGGGGCCCACGAATCCGTGCAGCGACCGGTCGTGCACCTGGAACGACGCATTCGACAGCGCTCTGCGTCCCTTGAACGAATGGCTCAAGCCGACCACGTCGATGACAGCGGACCGCAAGGCCGACGGCGAAGGAGCGCCGCTCATGGTTTCTCTCCGGGAAAGACGTCGAACACGTATAACACGGCCCCCGACTGCTTTCCCAGCGGGACGTCGGGATCATCCAACAAAGAAAGCCTGGTGCGCAACGAATCGGGCATGCGCGCGTACACAAACAGCCGCACGCGGTCGGCCGGCAAAGCAAACTCGATGAGCTTCGAATACTGCCGATTGTGAAAGCTGCGGACGACGAGCGGCCAAAACAGGTCCTGATAACGAGCCTCGACCGGCTTCTCCTCGCCGCCCATCCCGTAGAACATTGGGTTGTACCCGCCGCCGAAACCGCTCTGTTTGCTGCGGTTAACCAGCTCCGTCATCGTCATGGAGCCGGTTTCGTACACCTCGATCCGACCGTTATTGAAGGTGCCGGAATAGACGATGTCTTTATATAGAGCCAAAGCCTGCGGATTCTGCTGCACGAACAACGTGTCGCCGAGGTCGACGGTGAGCCGCTGGAGCTTCTCGCCCGCGGCAAACTCTTTGACCGTGGGCGCGAAGTTCCCCGGCACGCGGGCGCGATACGTAAACGACCGGTTCGAATACGGAGGAATGTCGACAACGAAGCGGCCGCCAGTGCCGCTGGTGATGTCTCCGTTGACGCGCTCGAGCTCTTGCGCTGTCGAAAAGAGCTTGCCCGATCCGTCGTAGGTAATGGCGTAATCGTCGCCGTCGGTGACGAACGCGTTGGTCCAACCGGTCACGTCGAGCGATCCATCGGCAAGCGGCCTTGCGAAGATCACCGTGTGCAGCGTCGTTGTTTCGTCGTATCCGCGACGCCCGACAAACGCAAACACGGCGCTAAACATCAGCACGACCAGGAGCATTGCCGCATACATCACGCGGTAGTCGCGGCGCTTGAGGCCGAGCAAGTAGAAGCCGGGGAAGATGAGGACGATGTAAATCAGCGAAAGAAGATAAATGAACGCCCACTTGTGCTTGGGCCGCGTCATTTGATTCAGCTCGCCGAATACGCCGGCGTCGAGATCGTCAAACACGCGGTCTTGGTAAATCTGGTAGGTCGGATTGTTCGTGGTGGTTTTCTCCGGGACCCCGCGCTTAGTCTCCTCTGTCGCGTCCAATCCCAGTACGGCCGATCTCGTCCATCGATCGGGAGCAATCATCTCGTCGACAAACGCCTTTCCCAGATCGCGGCTGGGGCGCTGATGCCGCACCACCAATCCCGAGCCGACCCGATAAGCCGTCAACTTCAGGTTGAGGATCGAGAGCGCGGCTGGAAACTCGGGAAAATCTCCGGAGGCGGCATGCATCAGGTGCACCGTCCCCCCTTTGTAAAGCCAATCGAGAAACGCCTGGCGGCGGGCCTCTTCCCAGCGGGGGACATGGTCGAGCACGACGGCCTTCAAACCGTCGGTCGCGCCCGCCATCGGCGGAAACAGGTTTTCTGGAAAGCGTTTGACGTAACTGCCCGCTGCGGCAAAGTCGTCGGGGTCGGTCAA
>JBBDVZ010000058.1:0-10633 GCA_040903115.1 Planctomycetaceae bacterium | reverse complement strand
CTCGGCCTGGTCCTCGGGCTTTGGTTTGTGCTGACCCCCGTCATGTACCAACAAGCGGCCGACCAATCGTTGATTGGCATGATCAACACCCTGAATCCCGCGACGTCGCTCATCGTGACCACGCGCGAGCTGCTTACGTCGACCCCGTTGACGCGCGGCATGGGTTTCCTGGTTGTCTCGCCGCTGACGTTGGTGTTGTTCGCCTTTGGCTGGACGATCTACCGGACCTCGTTGAGCTACGTCGTTGAAAGGGCGGGCGCATGAACGCAATCGCAGCCCCGCACAATGCTACGCCAGGGCCGGTCGCCCACGAGCTCAACAACGACGTTGTCCTCAGTGTCACCGGCGTTTACAAGAAATTTTGCCGCGACCTCAAACGATCGTTGTGGTACGGCGCCGGCGACATGATGCGAGAAGTGGTCACCGGACGCCGCCCGCTCGCCAAGTTGCGCGAGGGGGAATTCTGGGCGGTTCGGGACGCGACGTTCGAGCTTCGCCGCGGCCAGTCGATGGGGCTTGTTGGCCGTAATGGTGCCGGCAAAACGACGTTGCTGCGAATGATTGCCGGAGTCATTCGGCCCGACAGAGGCAAGATTTCGGTCCGCGGCCGGGTCGCGCCGCTGCTCTCGCTGGGGGCCGGGTTCAAGCCCATTCTCAGCGGCCGGGAGAACATCTTTGTCAACATGTCGATGCTGGGCTTGAATCTGGAGCAGATCAAGGAGCGCTTTCAGTCGGTCCTCGAATTCGCCGAGCTGCAGGAAGCGATCGATGCGCCCGTGCAGACCTACAGCAAAGGCATGAGGGCCCGGCTCGGTTTTTCTTGTGCGGTGCACGTCGATCCGGACATCTTCATCATCGACGAGGCGCTCGCGGTTGGCGACCTCCAATTCCGCATGAAATGCTATCGCAGGCTCGCCGAGCTACGCAACAACGGCGTTTCGCTGATTGTCGTCTCGCATAACCCGCACATTCTGACGGCTGTTTGCGACAGGGCCGCTTATCTCCGCAAAGGGCATCTCGTCACGAGCGGGGCCGCTCATGATGTCGTCGCGGAATACCGGCGAGAACTCGAAGAGAGTGCCGACGTCGAAATTCCGCTTGCCGAAGCCGCCAGCACGCTGGCGTACTCGCGGCCGCCGCGCAGCACCGCCGAGTCGGCCGGAGCCGACATCGTGTCGGTTGATTTCGGCCCAGCGGACGCCGAGTGCGGCACGTCGCTCTTCAGCGGCGAGCCGGCCGTAATGAAGGTCGGCTTTCACTGCCATCGCACCGTGCGCGATGCCAACGTCTGGATCGCCATCAAAAAGCGTGGCAGCGAGAGCCAGTTGGTGCTTTCGTTCAACAGCCGACTCGACGGATCGCGAATGACCTTCGCGCCGGGCCGGCACGAGATCAGTCTGGAAATGCCATACTGCGGGCTCGCCGGCGGCAGCTACATGATGAAGACGTACATCGAAGAGCCGAACCTTGCAATTCTCGACACCGTGGATTGGAGCGACTTGATTTTTCAGGTTCAAGAGCCCAACACGATGTTGAACTGCGGGTTCTATCAACCCCGAAACTGGACCTTCCGCCGCGTCGAAGAACGGGAATTCTGCTGTCGAGCAGCGTCGTGAGACCTTGAAATCAACTCGTTTCCGCACGGGACAAGGACAACTATGTGGAGTATCGTTCGCCGCGTCAGCCAAACCGAGTTGGTCGGAAGGGCGATCAATGGAATGGCCGAAACGTGCGCGCATCTGGCGAACCGCGTCATGTATAAGCCCCACGTCGCCTGGTGGAACAACCGTGAGTGGTTGTCACCCTATGAGAAATACGTCGACGGGAATCGAATCCTCGACCGGCGTTTTACAGCGGCGAAATGGGCGGAAGCGTCGCGGCGACTGAACGGCAGCACCGCCGAGTGCGGCGTTTATACCGGGGTGACGTCAGCCATCATCTGCAAGACGCTCGAGGGATACCTGGGCGATAACGAGTTCCACTATGGCTTCGACTCGTTCGAGGGTTTGTCGCAACCCGTCGCCGTCGATGCTCATCTCACCGATGAGGACGTGACCTCTTATGCATTGAAGCTGACGTTAAAGAGGCAATGGCGGAAAGGTGACTTGACTTGCGGCATCGAAGTCGCCGCTGAAAAGGTGAAAGACTTCTCCTTCTGCCGACTTGTGAAGGGCTCGATCCCCGAGTGCTTCTCGGTGATTCGGAACGAGCGGTTTCGTTTCGTGCATATTGACGTCGATTTGTTTCAGCCTACGTGGCACAGCTTGGTTTTTTTCTATCCACGCCTGGTTTCCGGGGGGATCGTGGTCTTCGATGACTACGGGATGCTCACGTGCCCGGGCGCGCGGGCCGCCACCGATCAGTTTTTCAAGGACAAACCGGAGAACTGCGTCGAACTCAGCACGGGCCAGGCCGTGATGATTAAAGATTAGCGCTCGGACGGATTGATGCCGGGTGCGGCGACAAAACGGTGCAGGATTTTTCGTCGTTTGAATGGATTGCGAGGCGACTTTGTCGGACCTGCTTTCGGAACGACTTCGATGTCAAAAGGGCGAGGCATGGAGCGCCTCGTTGTCGGTCATGCAGATTCAATGCCTCGAGGAATTCTCCAGGCGCGTGCAAACCGGCGAGTATCGATTCCGCAAGGAACCCTGTCCCTGCGGGTCCAGCACGGCCTCAGTCAAAATCTCCGAGGTCGACCGCTACGGACTCCCGCTGGACAGCGTGCTTTGCCGCGAATGCGGCACGGTCCGTGTCGATCCGTATTTAGACGAACAGAGCCTCTCGGACTTTTATTCGAATCTTTATCAAGACATGTATGCCCGCGCGACGGACGTTGCCGACTATTTCCACCGGCAGACCGACAAGACCACGCGGGTGCTTGCGACGTATGAGGGCCGTCTGCCGCCGTCGGCGTCAATTCTCGATGTCGGCTGCGGAGCAGGCGGCGGAATCTGGTTTTTTCAGCAGCGTGGTTTTCAAACGGCCGCCTGCGACTACGATCGCGCGCTCATCGAATACGGCAGAAGCCGAGGCGTCTCGAACCTGATATTGGGCTCCATTGCCGAGCTGCGCTCCCAATATCCGGGTTGGTCATTCGATCTCATTTATCTATACCACGTGTTCGAACACGTGATCGATCCCGTCGGGCTGTTGAACGAACTGAAGACCGTACTGAAGCCGGACGGCCGAGTCCTCATCATCGTGCCCGATATTTCGCAAGTCGGAATCTCGAAGTGGCCCGGTGGTGACGTGCTGCAATTCATGCATCTTGCTCACAAATACAATTACAGTCGGGAAGGTTTGCGAAAGATGGCACAGATCGCCGGACTGCACGCGGGCAGCGTTGCGCCGGCCAATCATCAGCCCGTCTCGCGGTGTCCCGAGTTATGGATTGAGTTTGGAACGAGCTTGGCGAAACATCCTCAATGCGCCATCCCGCCGACTTCTGCGGGAGACGAAATGCTGCGGAACTTGCGTCAAACCGAAAGACTCTACCGACTTGGCTGCTGTCCGGCGCAGATTATTCAGGCGACCGCTGCTGCAAAATCGAAACCGGACACCCGTCGCCGCGACTCCGCTTGATTTGCCAAACGGCGTTTTCAGAGGATAAGTCGATGCTCGTCATCGTTCTGGCAACCTACAATGGTGAGAAATATCTGCACGAGCAGATCGATAGCATTTGCGCGCAGACCGTCGCCGAGTGGACGTTGCTTGTCTCGGACGACAACTCGAGCGACGCAACGTTGGAGCTGCTGCGCCGTTTGGCGCGCGAGGACCGCCGAATTCGCCTGATGCCTCAGGCGTCGCGACGGTTGGGTCCGACGATGAATTTCGCGCGCCTGCTGAGCCACGCGTACGAAGTTGGCGCGCAATACGTCGCCTTGGCCGATCAGGACGACGTCTGGTTTCCCACGAAGCTGAAATCGCAGCTGGAGCGCATCCACGCGATCGAGGCTGCCGCGGGTCGCGAGCAGCCGGCGCTCGTGCATACCGACGCCGAAGTCGTCGATACCATGCTCAACCCGATTGCCGGCTCGCGACATCATTTCAGCGGCTCGAGCAACCAGGCCCATTTTCATTCCAACGCATTGGGACGGTTGCTTTTACATGCCTATGTGCAGGGTTGCACGATCATGGTGAATCGTCCGCTGCTGGATTTCATCGTCCCCGTGCCGCCTGCGGCGGTATCTCACGACTGGTGGTGTTCGCTGTGCGCGGCGGCAAGCGGCACAATCGACTCATTCCCGAGCCGACGCTCCAATACCGGCAGCATGGTAACAATTGCATCGGCGCGCGGCATGGCGGGCCACTCTCGATCACAAAACGCGTTATCCGCGACCGGCATTATTGGCGACACGGGATGACGACGTTCGCGAATTCGCTGCGTCAGTCGAGTGCGATTTCCGGGCGGTTGCGCGAGCGCGGCTTGGTTGATTCGCCCCTGGGCGCGTTGGTCGAGGATTATTGTCGCATCGTGCACGGAAGAGGAACACGGCTCGGACGCAAATGGGAATTGCGCAAAAGACGCATCCCCGACGTCGACTGGCTGCGAAAGCTGGTTTCCTATACGCGCGTGATGCTGCTCCCCGAAAGCATCCGCTTGCAGTGGCCCGCTGTCCAGCACGCTACGCGTGCCGAGGAAGAATCCCACTCAACGGATGCCGCAGCGTCCGTGCCCGATTCGTTAACACTCTCCATGCCCGTATCCGTGAATGGGGGAATCCGATGAGCCAACGTGCCCAAAGCGTCTCAGCGGAGAACCGCGACACTTGTCATCCGCTCGTGCACTTTGACGGCGGCAGCGAAGCGATTCGTCGGTTGGAAAAGCGCCTCGAGCGCGTCGAAGCGCACCTCGACGCTTCGCGATCAGTCGTCGAACAGCAAGCGGCCGCGCTGAGTTCGCTGTGTTGCGATCTCGCGCGCATGCGACGGTTGGTCCATCGCAACCGCGGTTTGCTGTGCGCGCCGCCCGCGCGATTGGACGTCGTCCGCTCAAATTGGGAATCGATTCAGATGCTGCGGAACCAGCGAGAGCTCGCGCCCGAGCATCTCGTGGGCGCAATGCTCCGCGTGATGAAACGCCGCGAGCCCATCCTCGACAAGCGCACGGCCATGCCTCGCGTGTGTTTTATCGGCGATGGCTTTGCCGGGTCGTGGCGGATGCGGGCCCAGCAAATCGCCCGCATGCGGCCGGGGTGGAAGGCAAAGGCCACCGCGCGGTTGAAATTGTCTGAACTTTCGCGCTACGACGTTTTTGTGTTCGTCAAACGGTTCGACATCTACTGGGCGCAGCAGATGCGCGAACGCCAGAAAGTTGTGATCTACGACGTTGTCGACCCTTGGAAACAGCCCGACGATGGGCTGGCGCACGACACGCCGCCCAAAATTCGCAGCTATTTCGAGAGACTCTTGGGACGGCTCCCCGTCGACGGCGTGATCTTCCCCAATGGCGCGATGTACGGGGACCTGCGGCAACTGACGCCAAACCCCATTGTCATACATCATCACTTCCGTCCCGAACTTGTGCCGGCGCCGGTTCGGCTTGTCGCGAAGACCGTCGGCTACGAAGGTCGCGAAGAATACTTGGGCGAATGGCGACAGACTATCCAAACCGTCTGCCGACGCCTCGGCCTGCAGTTTGTCGCCAACCCGCCCAGTCTCAATGCGATCGATATCGGGTTCATCGCACGCGGCGGCGACCACGGTTCGTTGATGGCCAAGCGTTACAAATCGAACGTCAAGTTGGCCAACATGCTTGCCGCCGGAGTTCCGACCGTGGTACAGGCGGGCGAGGAATCGTATGCAGAAACCGGCGGCGATCTCATCGGCTACTTCTCAACGCCCGATGAGCTCGAAGCGGCCGTTCGCCGTCTGTTGCCTTTCTCGACGCGACTGGACCTTCATCGCCGCATGTTGCCGCACAGCCTTCAATTCAGCATCGAGCACATTGCCGATCAGTACGAGGAATATTTTCGCCAACTTTTGCAGGACATCCCCTCGCTGTAAATCGCGATGCGCCAGCCGAGCGTACTTCGGTTGGTACCTGCACCCGAGGTCGGCAACAGGCGGGAGAGGAAGGCGGCGCGGCTGGTATGGCGAATCCTCAGGGCCGTCGCGCGTCGAATGCACATCGTGCGCCGCCGACCTCATCCAATGCGTGTCGCCAAACACGGCGGCCCAGCCCGCGGACAATAATGACCGCGGATTCGGTCTCTAACCCAAGCTGACGGGCGGAGGTCAACGGGCGTCGGCGCGATCGGCTCCGCTCGATGCCCGATCAAAATCGCGACGCTCAGGGGCACGGATGGCTACGTAGTGGCGAGTAGGATCCGTCAATGCACTTCCAGCATCTCGCGCGGGCCGGGGTCGGTGGCCGCGCGGGCGCGCATGTAGAACGAGCCCACTAACGACAAACCGGCCGCCACCAGGAACATTGACGGACCGAGGTTCATTCCGTCGGGACTGTACAGCCACAAGCCAATCGCCGGCGCAATGAGGCCGCGGATTCCCGTCAGGCACACGTGCACCGCGTTATAAAGCGACACGCGATCGCGCGGCGCAAAATACAAGCTGCCCGTCAGCCAATTGATCGTCCCACCGCCGCTGCCGAGCGCCTGCAAAACGCCGCCCAGGATAAAAGGCCAGACCTTCATCGTCAGCCCGCCGTAGCCATGGCAGACGTACGCCGCGCACTGGACGGCGTTGAAAATCGATCGGGCATACATGGGCGTCGTGCGATCGACAAACCGTCCCCAAAAGGGAGATGACGCGATGGTGACCAGCATCGGCAATACGGCGAACGCAAACCCGACAACCACCGTAATCGCCTGCTGCTGGCTCAAGTGCCACGAATCCATCAGCACCTCGCGAATGAACGGCGGCAAGCTGCCCGTGCTCGCCTGTTTCGCCAAAACGTCTTCCGAAAGAACCTGCACCACAAACATCATCGCCATGTGGTTCGCAAAGCCCGGAATGGCAAACCCAATCTGGTACAGAACGAACCGCTTGTCTTGCCAGAAGAGCTTGACCCCTTCCACAAACGCCGACCACGGACCTTGCTCGCCCGGCCGCGCGAAAACGTTGCGGCGGCTGACGGGGATCCGCGAATAGCTGTACGCCGCGACGGCCAGCAGCGTGCCAACCAGGCAAAAGACGATCCAATAGGTTGCGGCGAAGCGCGCGAACCAAATGTATCCAAAGAGCGTGATGGCCAGTCCGGCGATCGCAGCCACCGCGCGCAGCCATCCGACCGCCGACCCCCGGTGAGTGACCGGGTAATTGACGCGGTACATGTTCATCTCCGCCACGCGCGGAAAAACGCGGATGACAAACGCCATGCCCATCACAAGCGCAAAGAGCGTCGCTCCGCCGGAGGGAATGGACGTCGCCAGTAACAGCACCGCCACCAGCAGATTGGGGATGACGACCAGCGACCGCATCGGAATCCGGCGGCCCATGTAGCTCACCAGCGGGCTCAGCAAGCTGCTGCCGCCCATCAGGGCCCCGAACAACGCGAGGTGGAACGGCGTTCCGGGCACGACCGTCTTGAGAGCAACGGGCGTGAGCAGCATGAACGCCAGAAACGAGCCGGAGCCAACGCTGTAAAACGTCTCGAAGAACAACGTCGGCCGGTAGCGCGACGGGACGCGATCACGAATCAGCGGGTGGTTGGCGAGCCGACGCGCGAACTGCAACCACGCTGCAGCCAACCGCGTTCGCTCGACGGCATGCTCACCTTCGTCATTGTCGCCGAACTGCTCGTCCGAGCGTTGCTTCAGCATTCCAAGTGCATTCGATGCTGGCCGTGTTCCTGGCTGCTTAGGGACGCGACGGGTGCCATCCGCCGCGGCGGACGGCTTTGCGTGGCCATGGCCTCACACGCATGCCCACCCAAAGCGGTGGGCATGGCACCCACGGTTTATAATGGACAGTCGCCTCGCGACGTGCGGCTAACCTTTCCGGCGCAACCGCTTCGCGATTCTCTCCACCGCGTTGCCGCATTCGGCGCGGGCAGCTTCCATGCCGTTGACGGTGATGTTCTTGCCCCGGACATAATTCAGCACAATATCCTCTGCCGCCATGAACTCTTTACAAGCGCCCGGGACCTCCGAGGCGATCTCGTGCGGGATGGTCGTCACGCCGTTCCGGTCGCCGTGGAGCAAATCGCCTTGATAGACGGTAATCCCGCCCACCGATGCCGGCGCGCCGACCGCCAAGATGTGGCAATATCCGTGCGCACACATCGTGCCGTTGGTAAATACCGGGAACCGCAGAGCTTCGACCTGATGCAGGTCGCGCCCCGCGCCCGACGTGATCAATCCGCGGGCGCCGAACGCCTTGTACGTCGTGCACATGACTTCGCCGAACGTCGCGGCCGCCATCGGCTCGTCGAGATCCTGAAAGACAATGACGGGCGGGCCGGGCAGATCGGAACAACGTTCAATCTGCTGGGCCATGCCGGCATAAACGTCGCCCCCGCGCGGAGGCGCGTCGCTGCGAAAGCCCGAAGTCAGCGCATAGCCCACCATCGGACCAAGCTGCGGATAACAGGCGACAATGTTGTCGTTCATGTATCCCCGGTTGCGAGGACGCACGTCGAACAACTCGATGACGTTGCAGACCGTGGGCGTGTCGTATTCCGCCAACGACGCCAGAACCGCCTCCGAAAGCCCGCCTTTGGTAGCCATGAATGACTTTCTGCTGATGATGATGACCGAAGCACAAACAACCGCCCGCGGGAGAGGAACTCCGCAGCGTCACCTTTGCGACCCCGGCACTATAGCCAAACATTTGCTGACGCAAAAGCGATGTCGCCCTGTGCAACGGCCGCGAGGCTGTTTTGGTGTCGGCGAAATGAGGGGAAGATGTCAGCGAATGGAGTCGCAACCAAGGATTGAACTCAAAGACTTATATTGGTTGCACTTACGCGCACCGCGTTTTTCGATGAATTTCGCACTTCCGTGCCAGTGCGAGATCGCCTGTGCCTCAAGCACCATTGCCGTGGAAAGCTATTCAGCCGGTGGGATGACAATTTCCGTTTTTTTCGCGATTTCTCGTCAAACTGACCTCTCCCTTCCGGGATGGAACTCGCTAATGTTGAGTGAGAAGCGAATGAAGTCCGGTTCGTGCTCTCGCGGGTTTCGCGTGGAATTTCGTGTTCTGCGTCGATTCCCCGCGCAGACCCACCGCAAGCGAACCGGACAAATCACGGGCCGCGCCGTGGATGCGACGCTCCCGTAGATTCCGCCCCCAGAACGAGAGTCGCTCGGATTCCGCGAAGCAGGAGCAGACTGCGTTTCGAGAATGACGATGCTCGAAGCCCTGTATCACTCGGTTTCCCTTGCTTGCGGTTGAAATCAGTCGAATGCGTGCGGTCCGCGACGGGCCGCCTTTGTTGTAAAAGTCGTCCGACGGAGGGACCCGGATCGGACAGAACGAAATCAAACGATCGTGGAGAATTAACGGATGCTTGACACAGAAACAGAAATTCCTCGTCTCTTGCCCACGTTGGAACTGCCGGCGTACACGTTTATTCCCGGCACGACGACGCCCCATCCTTTTCGCGATCCGAAAGGGCACAGCCATCATTTGAAAGGGCTGAAATCGGCCAAGCCGCTCGTCGCCGAATCGTGGGCCAACAATCGAACCTACCTGGTCGCGATCGACTACTTCAACCTTGGCTACTACTGGGAAGCGCACGACGAATGGGAGCGCCTGTGGCGCATCTCGGGGCCCGATACGACTGTCGGCCGCTTTTTGAAGGGGCTGGTCAAACTGTC
The DNA here is from genome assembly GCA_040903115.1 of Planctomycetaceae bacterium. Lineage (GTDB taxonomy): Bacteria > Planctomycetota > Planctomycetia > Planctomycetales > Planctomycetaceae > JBBDVZ01. The sequence continues at coordinate 851 of JBBDVZ010000058.1, read as the reverse complement.
GGCGGCCGGCGTCAAGGTCCGCGAGAAGAGCATTCACGGCGTTCGCCGTCATGCAGCGTCGGCCGGCGAAGTCTTTGCCGACGTCGCGGCTGAAGTCGGCGGCGAGTTCTTCTGCGGCTTGGAGTTCACCATGCTGCAGTTTGCCGCCGACCGCGCCGCACAGCTCGCCTATCGACACGAGTGGCCGTACGGAGATCCGATTCGCGTCTTTCCGTTCCTGCTGCAACCCGAACCCATGCCGCTCTCATGAGCGTTGGCCCAGCCGAGCCTCGACCCGGCCGCGTCGAACATCATGACAAACTCACACCCCCGGTCTTCGCCGGGGGTTGTTTTTTGCCGTCGCGGACGCATTGTTCGTACGGCGCCCGTGTTACGCGGCCTGAGGCCGTTCGTCGTTTTCGGCCATTGTGGCGTCATCGGCGCCGGCGTGTACTCGCGACAGTGCCGTATTCGCGGATGCGTCGAGCTGGTACTGCACTCCCGTTCGTCGATCGTGCAGTTGGAACCGGAGATAACCCAGAGCGATCAGCGTGCCATGCAGACGCGGCAGCTCGCCGTCGGCAATGCCCTCGAGAGCACCGATGCGCGGCAACCAGCCGTCGAAATCCGCGCGTTGCCGTTTCGCCAGATCGTGTTGTCGCTCATAGGTTTCGAGCAGCCGCCTCAGCCCCGGATTCCGGTTCCATTCTTCCTGCTCGAAGTCGATCATGTGGGGAGTATCGTCCAGCACAATCGACGATATCAGGAAGAACGCTGAGCCGGGCACGACCGGAATAACCGGATTAAGTTGCCAAAGCAACGAGCGACGCGAAGTACATCGTTTTTCTAAAGTTGAATATCCAAGCCGAGGG
>JBBDVZ010000057.1:0-10644 GCA_040903115.1 Planctomycetaceae bacterium | reverse complement strand
TCGAGAAGATTGTCCAGGCAGAGCTGACGCATCTGCCGAAAACCAGCGGCGGCTTGTCCGAGACCAGTTTCAAATACTCCACGTACTTCTTGCGCTTCGTCTTGATCAGGAAGTACGTGAGCGCCCAGGCTTCCGCATAGGCGTCGCCCGCTGTTTCGGCATTCGTGAGCCGCTCGTCGCTGGAGATAAGCGTCGTCAGCGAGTCGGCTGGACGCCGGCGCCCGACGAACTCGCGAAACGCGCGCATCCGCGCGGGATTGAGCTTGCCCAGCGTCTTCCAGCCCGACCGGTTCCGCATGTCGGGCGTTTCGAAATACGTGGCCATCCCCTCGGTCAGCCACAGCGGATTGTCGGCGTACCGCGTGTGCAATCCGCAGTTGAACGCGATCTGATGCGTCGCCTCATGGACGACTGTCGCCACGTTGCTCAGCGACGCTTCAAGCTGCTCGTCGATGTCGGCGGCCGAATTTCCCCGGCGGCCGTTCAACTCCGATCTCAAGTCGTACAGCACGATGCGATTGGTGCGCGTTGAGTAATACCCCTTCGCGTTCGCATTGGCCGGGCCGACGTCTTTGGTCGCGTAACGGCTGAAGCTGGGCTGGTCGGCGAACACGATCGCCACGAGCGGCATCTCGGGCGCATGAATGTCGAGGGGCGGGCTGTCCCAATGACTGATGAGCGCCGTCTCCAACCGCTCGAACAACAGCCCGCACCATTGCACGTATTCCATTTCGGCGTTCGAGCAGATGACGTAATTCTTGGTCGCGAAGATTTCGAAGCCTTCGCCGAATTCTGCCAACAGATCGGCGGTCAGCTCCTCGCGCGACAGGGGCTCGAACGGCTCGGAGGTCGTGGTGCGGTCATGTAACTGTGGCGGCGTGACGCTCCACAGCCGGCCGTCGCGTCCCATCAATAGAAAGCTCTTGTCTTGCGCGTCGACGAGAATTTTGCCCTTGACGGTTCGAGCCTGGCCGCCCCCCTCGGTGAATGTAGCGCTTGTGAGAAGGTCCTCGCCGCTCGCGCCGGCAGCCGCCAGCAGCAGTGCAACAGCACCAAGTGCGCACACAAAAGCGCGCGAACGGAACGAGTGCGTCGGACATCTAGATGAGGAATCAATTCGCATCGAGCGTATGTATCGCACGGGACGCGGCGTCGGAGAGTACGACTGTCTTTATCAGGCTCAATTCTACCACCTGGATCAACCCGCGATCAGACCTGGCGGAAGAAAAGGTGGGCGAACCGCGCAAACCGTTCCACCTCTGCTTGTTTTGCCCATTGCCGACTCGTACGATTCCTCCATCACCTTGGCCTTTGCGTGAAGAGTTCGACTTCTTCGACAAGCCGGATTTGCGGCAATGACCGCAGCGCCACACCACCAACTTGGGCGGAACGGTACCATGATCGAAACCGCGAAAAGCAATCCGAACGCGTTGGTGCACGAGACCAGTCCCTACCTGTTGCAGCACGCCTATAATCCCGTCGATTGGCATCCGTGGGGTGAGGACGCGCTGCGCAAGGCGCGCGAGCTCGATCGCCCCATCTTTCTCTCCATCGGTTATAGCGCCTGTCATTGGTGCCACGTGATGGAGCACGAAAGCTTCGAGAACCCCGAGATCGCCGCCGTGATGAACGAGCACTTCATCAACATCAAGGTCGATCGGGAAGAGCGGCCCGACCTCGACCAGATTTACATGACGGCCGTCGTCGCGCTCACCGGCCGCGGTGGCTGGCCCATGTCGGTCTTTCTCACCCCCGAGCTCAAGCCGTTTTACGGTGGCACGTATTGGCCGCCCGTCTCACGGATGGGCATGCCGGGCTTTCGCGACGTGCTCGAGAAGGTCAACGAAGCCTGGACCGAGCGCCGCGACGCGGTGACGGGGGGCGCCGAAGAGCTGACCGAAGCCGTCGTCAAGCTCGGCCGTCCGCAGGGAACGCGGGCGCCTCTCTCGGACGAACTGCTCCTGCGCGCACAGCATGCGCTGTTACGGTCGGCGGACCGAACGTTCGGAGGGTTCGGCGGCGCGCCGAAGTTCCCGCATCCGATGGATATCCGCTTGTTGCTGCGGCTTTACCGCCGTTTCAGCAAGCCGGAAGCCCTCGACGTCGTCCGGTTGACGCTCGACAAGATGGCCGCGGGCGGAATCTACGATCATCTCGGCGGCGGTTTTCATCGCTATTCGACCGACGCCCGCTGGCTCGTTCCCCATTTCGAAAAGATGCTGTACGACAATGCCTTGCTGGCATCGACGTATCTCGAAGCGTTTCAACTTACCGGCGACGACGAGTACGGCCGCGTCGTTCGCGAAACGCTCGACTACGTTTTGGCCGAGATGACGGATCCGAACGGCGGCTTCTACAGCACGCAAGACGCCGACAGCGAAGGGGTCGAGGGAAAGTTTTTCGTCTGGAGCCAGGAAGAAATCGTCGACGTCCTGGGACCGGAAGACGCCCGAATCTTTAACGCGTCGTTCGACGTCAGCGTCGACGGCAACTGGGACGGCCACAACATTCTCAACCGAACCGAAACGTACCCCAGACTTGCCGAGATGCTCGATCGCGACGAAAGCGAGTTGCGCGAGATCCTCGGCCGCTCTCGAAAAAAGTTGCACGACGTGCGATCGTCGAGGATCCCGCCCGGACGCGACGACAAAGTGCTCGTCTCGTGGAACGGCTTGATGATCTCGGCGATGGCCCAAGCCGCATCGGTTCTTAACGAAACCAAATACGCCGACGCGGCTCGGGCTGCCGCCGACTTCATTCTCGGATCGATGCGGACCCAAGACGGGCAGCTTTTGCACGCGTACAAAGCTGGGCGCGCCCGGTTTCCCGCGTATCTCGACGATTACGCGGCTCTCATCGACGGGCTGGTGGACCTGTACCAGGCGACGTTTGAGTCCCGGTATGCCGACGAGGCATTGAAATTGGCGGCGACGATGATCGAGCGTTTTTCCGATCACCGCGACGGCGGGTTCTTCTACACGTCCGACGTTCACGAGCCGCTCATCACTCGCAGCAAGGATAGTCAGGACAATGCCACCCCGTCGGGAAATGCGCTGGCCGCAACGTGCCTGTTGCGCCTCGGCCGGCTAACGGGCCGCACCGATTTCGAAGACGAGGGGCGACGCACGCTCGAGATGCTCTCCGGCCAACTCGCGCAGATTCCGCAGGCCGGTGGGCAGTCGCTGATTGCCGTCGACTTTCTGCTCGGACCGACTTGGGAGATTGTCGTTGCCGACGGCCAGTCGGCCGATGAAAATTCCGCGGTCCTATCGCTGCTGCGATGCAGGTTCCTGCCGAACAAGGTGCTTTTGCGACGATCGGCCGACATGCGCGACGACGATTTGCCCGCGAGCTTGAGACCGCTATTGCTCGGCAAAGCCGCTCGCGATGGCAAGGTCGTCACGTACATGTGCCAGCGCGGAACCTGTCACGAGCCTCTCGTGGGCCCGGCAGCCGTCGAAGCCGCGATCCAGTAAGTTTCTGTTTTCGGGTGCCACGGGCATCCTGCCCGTGCTCTTTTCGATCGAGAACACGCTCGGATTGAGTACTTATCGTCCGAGTGCACCTTGCTCGGGACCGCCGGGTTGCCTGCGTTGAAAACACAAGCGGCGTTATCAACTTCGAGAAAAGCACTGGCGAGACGCCAGTGCCACCCACCGAACTGAGTTCCGCGTTGCAATCTGGCTCATCCCCCAAGGCATCCGTTAGAATCGGTTGAGTTCGAGGAGCGCGCCGGTTCTGACGCGCTTTGCCGTCCGTTTTTTGATGCACTTAACCGACCAATGGCCAAGACGCTGCAGGAATATGTGGAGTGGCTCGACTCTCGCGAGTTGCAGTGGCCTGCGGCGCCCAAATGCGTCGACGCCAAGGCCACCCCGTTCACCAAGCCGCTGAAGGGCATTCGAGCGGTGACGTGGAGCATCTACGGCACGTTGTTGCGCATCTCCGATGGCGAGCTCCTGTTCGATCATCCCGAACAACTGCGGATGCAAATCGCCCTGGACAAGACGATCCAGGAATTCAAGATGTGGCACAGCATGAACCGCAAGCCCGGCGAACCCTGGAAGTTGATGTACGAGCAGTACAAACGGCTACTCGACGATCAGCGCATGGCCGACACGCGACAAAAGGGCGATTACCCGGAAGCCGATGCATCGAAAATCTGGCGGAAGCTGCTGGCGAAGCTCGGTGAGAAAGACTACGACTACAACATGGCGTTCTACGGAGACCCCGAAGAGCTCAGCGACAAGGTGGCGTACTTCTTTCACGCGAACATGCAGGGGATCGAGGCGGCGCCCAACGCGCACCTCGCCCTCACGGCCATTGTCACTTCACGCTTGCGGCAGGCCCTGTTGGCCGATGCGCAGCCGTTTACGATTGTGCAGATGTTGCGGGCACTCAAACAGCAGGGTACACTACCGCCGCTGGGCGGCCTTTTTGCGCTGACTTGTTCTGTGCTCTCCTTTCAGGAGGGATTGCGCACACCGTCAAGGACGTTATACGATCGATGCCTGCAGAAATTCGCAGCGGAGGGAATTTCGCCGCAAGAGATCCTGCACGTCGGCAGCCGATTGAAGGACGATCTGGCCGTCGCCAAGGAGGCGGGAATGCGGACCGCACTCTATGCGGCAGACATGACCAGTCTCCGCGCGACCAAAACCGACATGAAGGATTCGCGCATCTGTCCCGATCGGCTCTTGACCGACCTGGCCCAATTACGTGAAGTTCTCTCGTTGAAGTAATCATTCGGTCGTTGGTTCGCCTCGGCCAATCGGCCGGTCGAAATTCGCAAGCCGTCGAAAGCGCTCCTGGAGATCGGGTTTCATGCCGCCGCGACCCCTGTACGACCTCAGCAAGTTCGATTTCGACAAGCCAATGCTGACGCTGGACGATATCCGCCGGGTCAATCCCCAACGGCACGAGATGGAACAGCTCACAGCCATCGTCCACATCGACCGTGAACACAACGGGATTGTCGGGTACAAAGATGTCACCGAGCGTGAGTTCTGGGTCACCGGCCACATGCCGGGCTTTCCGCTGATGCCCGGCGTGGTCTTGTGCGAATGCGCGGCCCAGCTCGCCGGCTACTATGCCAAGCGCTACGACCTGCTCGAGGGAGACTATTTGGGTTTCGGCGGAATGAACGACGTGCGCTTCCGCTTTCCCGTGTTTCCGAATTCGCGCCTGGTGCTCATGGCCCGGGTGACAAAACTTCGAGCGAAGCGGCGAGCCGAATTCGACTTCCAGGGCTTTGTGGGAGAGCGCATGGTGTTTAGCGGCGAGATGGTCGGCATACCCATCATGCGCGAACCCAAGTTCGACTGATATACAAAACGTTCGAATGCCACGCCCTCCCGCGCTCGACCTGAAACCCTACTTTGTCACGCTCGATGACCTCGATGGCATCGTCGATTGGGGGCGGTTCTTCGGCAACGACAATCCCGTCGAGATCGACGTCGGCAGCGGACGCGGACTCTTTCTGGTGACTGCGGGGGCGGCTCATCCTAACATCAACTACGTCGGCGTCGAGCTGGATTATAAAGAGGGACGGCGCGCGGCCCGCCGCATCAAAAAGCGTGAGATGCCCAACGTCCGCGTCGTGGGTGGCGACGTGCGGGTCTTTTTCGACGAGCACGTGCGGCCGAGCTCTGTGGCGGCGGTGCACGTCTATTTTCCCGACCCGTGGTGGAAGCGCCGCCATCGCCGCCGCCGCGTCTTTACCGACCAGCTCGTGTCGCAAATGGCCGCCGCACTCAAACCGGGAGGACTGGTCCATTCGTGGACCGACGTCGAAGAGTATTTCGTCGTCATCTCGGCACTGATGAACCACGACCAGCGCTTTGAACCGCTTCCCACCCCTCCAGTGCAGAACGCCGAGCATGATCTCGACTATCGCACCAGCTTCGAACGCAAGAAACGACAGGCGGGGCGCACAATCCATCGCGGCATGTGGCGATTGAAGTCGAGCACGTGATGCGCGCCAGAAGCCCGGCTTTTTCTTCAAAGCCGGGCTTCTTTTCTGCGATGCTCGCCCTCCCAAAACGCGATTCCGCGCGAAATGTCTTTGTTCCCGCGAACCAAAGCACGTAGGATAGGCAGCGGCTGTTGAACGCATCGCGGTCGAACAGGAGCTCGCGGAATGATTACAAACAATCGCAGGTGGAACTGTTTGTTTTCAGCAATGGCCGTTGTCGCCTTGTTGGTGTCTTGCTCCTCGGACTCCGAGGAAGACGAGCTGCCCCCAGTCGAGTTGACACCCGACGCCCATGCCGCCGCTGAGACCGGCAATCGATTCGCGCTCGACTTGTATCAGCAGCTTCGCGGGCGCGAGGGGAATCTGTTCTTTTCGCCCAGCAGCCTGTCGATCGCTCTTGCGATGACTTACGGCGGCGCCGCCGGCACGACCAAGGCCGAAATGGCCAAGACGCTGCACTTCACAATGCCCGATGAATCGCTGCACGACGGCATGCAAGTGTTTCAGGCGTACTTGAAGGCCAAGGGAAGCGGAAAACGGGTCCGGCTCAAGGTGGCCAATCGGTTGTGGGGCCAGCAGGGGTACCAGTTTCGTCCCGAGTTTTTGGCTCTCACACGCAATCAGTACGACGCGGAGTTGGCGTCGCTCGATTTCGCATCGAATCCGGACCAGGCCGCTCGCAAGATCAACCGATGGGTCGCCGAGCATACGGAAAACAAAATCACCGACGTCATTTCATCCGACCAATTGTCCGCGGAAACTGTGCTCGTCCTCACCAATGCCGTTTATTTCAACAGCAATTGGGCCAAGAAATTTGAGGCAAACAACACGAAAGACGCGGACTTCCACATCAGTGCCGACGAGACAGTGCAAGTTCCATTGATGTTTCAGAAGGAGAAACTCCGCTTTGCGGCAATCGAGGAACTCAAGCTGGTCCAATTGGCCTACCTTGACGAGAGCTTGTCGATGATCGCGATCTTGCCCGATGCGATCGACGGCCTTCCTGCTGTGGAAGCGAGACTCACCGCCGACAATTTGAAGAAATGGACCGATGCCCTGTCTCAGGAGGAAGTCAAGGTTTTCATTCCGAAGTTCAAGACGACCTCGCAATTCGATCTCAGCAATACGTTGCAGGCCATGGGTATGAAGGCGGCGTTCGAACCCGGCACCGCCGACTTTTCCAAAATGAGTGACAAGCAAGGCGGAGTGTTCATCGATCGAGTGATCCATAAGGCGTACGTCGACGTGAACGAGGATGGCACCGAAGCAGCCGCTGTCACGTACGTGTCGAAAGCGAAATCTGAACGGCCGACTGGAGAACCTCCCGTTTTTCGCGCCGATCATCCCTTCATCTTCCTGATTCGCGACAACGAAAGCAACGCGATTTTGTTTCTGGGCCGGCTTGTCGATCCGCGCGCGTAACGCGCCGCCGCGTGAAATTCCAATCGTTGACATTCCGCGCGAAGACTGGTCTACTTTCAGACTCGCAGGTTTCGCCGTCAAAAGTGGACTGCATAGTGAGGTGAAAGGGATCCGACCATGGCTCGCCCCGTGACGCTCTTTACCGGCCAATGGGCCGATTTGCCGCTCGAACAACTCTGCAAAAAGGCCCGCGATTTCGGTTATGACGGCGTCGAGCTGGCCTGCTGGGGCGATCATTTCGAGGTCCAAAAGGCGCTCTCCGACGATACTTACTGCGCGCGCAAACGCGAGCTGCTCGAAAAATATGACCTGCGGCTGTTCGCGATCTCGAATCACCTGGTCGGCCAGGCCGTGCTCGACAATATCGATGAGCGGCACAAATCGATTCTGCCCGAGTACGTCTGGGGCGACGGCAACCCCGCAGGCGTGCAACAACGGGCCATCGAGGAGATGAAGAACACCGCCCGCGCCGCCCAAAAACTCGGCGTCGGCGTCGTCAACGGATTCACCGGTTCGAGCATCTGGCATCTCGTGTACGATTTCCCCCCCACGCCTCCCAAGATGATCGACGCCGGATTCCAGTTGCTGGCCGACCGCTGGAACCCGATCCTTGACGTCTTTCAAGAATGCGGATTGAAGTTCGCCCTCGAAGTGCATCCGACCGAGATTGCGTTCGACATTTACTCGGCCGAGCGCGCGCTTCACGCACTCGACAACCGGGAAGAGTTCGGTTTCAATTTCGATCCGAGCCATCTGCTGTGGCAGGGGGTCGATCCGGTCGAGTTCATCCGCTGTTTCCCCGACCGCATCTATCACGTGCACATGAAGGATTCCGCGGTGACGCTCAACGGACGCAGCGGGATTCTCTCCAGCCACATTTCCTTCGGCGACCCCCGCCGCGGCTGGGATTTCCGCAGCGTGGGACGCGGCGGCGTGCGGTTCGAGGAGATCATCCGGGCGCTCAACGCGATCGGCTATAACGGCCCGCTATCGGTCGAGTGGGAAGACATGGGCATGGACCGCGAAGCCGGCGCCGCCGAGGCCGCCCAGTTCTGCAAGAACGTCGACTTCCAACCGTCGGGGCGCAAGTTCGACGCCGCCTTCGGCGAATAAGCTGGCCCCGGCCCCGGCGAGAGGGAAATCCGAAGCTCGAATGACGAAAGAAACACGAAGTCCGAAGCTCGAATAGAGAAGCATCTTTTGGCAACCGTTTAGTGCTTCGTGCTTCGGATTTCTTTCGACATTCGTGCTTCGTGCTTACTCAACGTTCCCCGCGGTAACGTCTGATGCGATCAGACATCCCTCGTTCCCAAGCCCCGTTTCGCGCCCGCCCTACCCCTTCCCTGCATCTTCCCCGAACCGCTCTTTCCGTTCCCCCGGAAATCTGGTATCACACGCGGTCATTTCACGTCGAGCCGAAGGTCGTTTCGGCTCTCGGGCGAAATATCTTCATCGCCCCGCCCTTAGCAGTTCGTCGCTGAGCCCGATTCCCCAAGCATCCTCTCTCTTGGACCTGTCGCTGTGAAAATCGCCAACCGGTCGACCTTCGGCCAAAAGCTGGTTCGCTACCCGCTCTTCTTGAGGCTTCAATTGCAACGTCGCTGGTTCGCCATGCTGCGACGGTTTCGGTCGACACCACCCGCATCGCGGCGCTCGACGGCCGCTTCCGTAAATGGGAAAGCCGGCGACGGGCAAGACGCGCCGCGCCACACGCTGTTGTCGCGCAATCAGCGTGTTTGGATCTTCGCGACGGTGACGGGCGTGGTTGCAATCGCCATGCTCGTTCTGCAAATTTCCGCGACGATCACCGCCAACGCCGAGTTGGCCTCGCGCGACGGCTCCGCTTCGCAAGACGCGCAGCCACCAACGATCGACAGCGCTGAGCAACCCGTCGCCCATCAGCACGGCTCCGACGATCACGTGAACCATTCTGATGCCTTCGCCGACGAGCATGCCCACCATGCTCAACAGAACGACAAGTCGTCCGATCAGTCCCCATTTTCGCTCATTCCCGTTTACTCTGAGCCCACAACTGCCGCTCCGACCAATCCACCTGTTGCACCTGAGATGACTCACCGACACGATCCAATGCCTGCGCCTGCGGGGCAACTCGAAGCGCCCGAACTCATCATCGCCGACCCCGCCGGCACCGACCCGCCAAAGAATTTCGCAGCGGAACTGTTTGGATCGATCGATGAACCCGGCAAAGCCGACGATGAAAAACCGACCGGCCAGCCCGAAACGTCCGCCGACTCCAAGCTGCCAGACGCCTTTGGCTCAAATCTCGACCAATCAGTCGTCGAATCGGCGCCCGATTCCAAGTCCGAGCCGGATCCGTTTGCGGATAGTCGGCCCGCCCTCGCCGCGCCCGACGTACAATCGCCGTCGCCTCACGGCGACGTCGCCAATCCCGAGGTTCCTCCGGCCAGCGTCCAGGATTCATTCGCGACGGAACAGCCGACTGCGGCCATCCCGACACCGGCGGACAAGCCGTCGGCCACGACCGATGTCACGCTGCCGGAGCCGGCACTTGCGGTGGTCCCTGAGCCAGTGCCCATCGCGTCGCCATCGCCCGACCTCGCACCGGAGGTTGCGGCCGACACCGCTCCAGCACAACCCGACGACTTAAACCTGCGGGAGGAACTGAAGCCGAAATCACCGGACATCGACGCGCACGACCTCCCGCCGGCCGCAACGACTCCCGAATCACCTGCCATAGCCGGCGAAGATTCCGCCGCCCCGGTGACCGCCGAACCGCCCGCGTCAGAGCCGGCCCCCTCGGGCAATCCCGATTGGACGACCGCCGACCCGGCGCGCGAGAAATCGCTGGTGAGCCCGAACATGTATCGCGAGAAACAGCCGGCGTGGCGATTGGTCGCGCCGATTGCCGTCATTGGCGATCCGAACGAAATCCTATCGGCTGATACGGTTCGGAAGGAATTGAACATCACGATCATCAAGACCACGCCGACGAAGTCGGAGGTCCGCGAGATTCTCAGCTACGAGATCATCGTGCGAAACAATTCGCAAGAGTCGGTCGACGGCCTGGTTATCGAGGAACGAGTGCCGGACTCGCTGCAGGTCGCCGACGTGACGCCGCAGGCTGCGTTTGAAAATGGCACATTGCGTTGGCTGCTGAGCGCGTTCGGCGCCGGCGAGCAGCGCAAGCTGGAGATCAATCTGCTGGCAACTTCCGGCGGCACCGCGGAAAGCGTCACGACAGCCCGCGCGTTGGCCGCCGTTTCTTC
>JBBDVZ010000056.1:0-10665 GCA_040903115.1 Planctomycetaceae bacterium | reverse complement strand
AATCGAACGTGTCGCACTGGCTGGCCGCTCCCGACATATAGAACTGCACGACGCGCCTGGCTTTCGCACGGTGATGCAAGCCCCCCGCATATTCGGCATGCGGCTGGGACGCGGAGCCGGCCAGCAGTTGCTCGCGGCCCAACAGGCTGGCCAGCGCGATGCCACCCAGCCCGCCGCCCAGTTGCCAGAGGAAGTTGCGGCGCGGAACGTCGTCATTGCGGATTGACTCGAATGCAGAATGCGGAGTGCGGAATGCGGAATGAAAAGGCGAGCGGCCGGCGTCAGCCGGCTGGTTACTCGATCGCGGATTGCAGATTACGTGGGACATGGCGGTTCAATCGACAAAAACGAATTCATTCATGTTGAAAATCAGTCGACAGGTGTTTGCCAACCCGTGTTTTTGAGCATGCTGCGTAAGGGTTTGTTTTTCGCTCTCGTCTGCTTCGCGTCCGAGCGCAAGACGAAATACAGCAGCGACTTGTTCATTGAGAGGTGAATTCATTGCCTCCGCGCGTGCGGCAAGTCGCTTGGCTTCGCTCACCATGAAGCGGTTGTTCAACAGTGAAAGCGCTTGAAGCGACGTAATCGTCTGGTTACGGACCGGCACGCTCAACGATGGATCGGCGCAATCGAACGATTCCATGAACGGATCGGGCACCGAGCGCACGATGAACCGGTAGACCGACCGTCGCCATCCGCGCGGGTCGTCGACGTCGTGGGCCTCGTAGTCATAGTGCGGCGAATGGTCGTCCTTGAAGCCGAACCGATCGAAGCCGGGGCCGTACATCGCCGCGTCCAGGTTTCCACTGACGGCGAGGACGGCGTCCCGAATGCATTCGGCGTCGAGCCGCCGACTGTTTATCCGCCACAAATAGCGGTTTCCAGAGTCGATTTTCGCGCGCCCGGCGTCGTCCGTAGAACTCTGCCGATAAACGCTGCTCGTGACAATCAGCCGATGCAAGTCCTTGAGCGATTGGCTGCCGTCGCGGAAATCGGCGGCCAGCCAATCGAGCAGTTCGAGATGCGTGGGCCGTGAGCCCATGCGGCCGAAATCGTTGGGGCTGTCGACGATGCCTGCACCGAAATGGTAATTCCAGACGCGATTGACGATCGAACGCCAGGTGAGCGGGTTGCGTGGGTCGACAATCCAGCGCGCGAGGGCCACGCGGCGCTGTCCTTCCTCTTCGGGGTTTGCCAGCTTGAACGCTTCGAAAAGTTCCGGGATGCATGACAACGCGCCGGGTTCCGCCAATTCGCCGGGCGACGTCACATTGCCGCGGGCAAGCACGTGCACCGGCCGCGGCTTGCCGCCGGGCGCGGGCGTGAAACTCCCTTGCGCCGCGAACGCGGGCGTCGCGGCATACACCAACGGCTGGGCGGGCAGCGGGCTCGAATTCGGATCGGGCACATACGGCCGGTCCGTTCGTTCGACTCCGGCAAATACCGACTGCAAGCCGTAGTAGTCGCGCTGCGGAATGGGATCGAACTTGTGATCGTGACAACGGGCGCAATGCACAGTCATGCTGACGAATGTGGACATGGCGTTGGTCACCATGTCGTCGCGGTCGAGGTTGCGGGTGATGTTTTTGTCGAGCGTCCCCTCGCGCAGCTCGACGTGTCCGACAAAGTCCCACGGGCCCGCGACAACGAACCCGGTCGCGACGATGCCGTCGGAATCTTCGGGATACAAAACGTCGCCAGCCAGTTGCTCGAGCACAAACCGACTGTAGGGCTTGCCCTTGTTGAACGAGCGAATGACGTAGTCGCGATACGGCCAGGCGTTCGGGCGGCGTTTGTCTTTGTCGTAGCCGTGCGTCTCTCCGTAATGCACCACGTCGAGCCAATGTCGCGCCCAGCGTTCGCCGTATCGCGGAGACTCGAGCAGCCGATCGACAAGCCGCTCGTAGGCGTCCGGTCGCGGATCGTCGAGGAAAGTCGCGATCTCTTCCAGAGTCGGCGGCAAGCCGTGCAGGTCGAATGTCAGGCGGCGAATCAACGTGCGGCGGTCGGCCTCGGGCGACGGCTGCAAGCCTTCTCGGCGCAGGCGATGAACGATGAACGCGTCGACGGGTGTCCGAACCCAACTCGCATCTTCGGCGGAAATCGAAGGCAGCGGCGGCTTGTGCAACGGTTCCAGCGACCACCACTTACCGCGACGCTCCTCGAGAACCAGCCCGTCAGGCCACCTGGCCCCGGCGGCAATCCACCGGCGCACGGCGTCGACCTGGGCCTCCGACAGCGGCTCGGCATTCTTGGGCATCTGGGGTTTTTCGCCGGCGATGTATTCGAGCAGCAAGCTCTCATCGGGCTTGCCGGCGGCGACCACCGGTCCACTTTCCCCGCCCTTTGAAATCCCTTTCGATTCGGAAAGGACGAGCCCGCCTTTTGGCTTCGCCCCGTGGTGGCAGCGGACGCAGTGCTCGGCAAAGATCGGGGCGATGGTTTCCCGGAAGAGTTTGTCATCGTCCGCGCGCGACGGCTGTGCGAAGACTGCCACGGTGTGCACGCAGAAAAGGACCGCCAAAAGCCGTTTCATTCACTCGCCTCGCTCGCCAAGTCAATTCCTCGATTATAGCGACCGGAAAGAGGCCATGAGACGCAAATCGTTCGAGGAATGAGGCATGGCAGCCACGACCGAGTTATACTGTTTCTTGCGATTCTCTGTTTCTTGCGATTCTCTTTGAACTTTCAAACTCCTCAGCTCGGTAGGATGGGTGAAACCCATCACGATTGCGTGTTCGCGTTCGATGGTGGGTTATCACCCACCCTACCGGGCTGCTTGCTGCGAATCTCTGCGAACTTTCAAGCTCCTCAAATCCTGCTCCTCATCGCGAGCCCGCGTTACAAGTAAAGGGTAGCACCGTGCAAACTCGAACTCTCCCACTCGCCGTTGTGGCCAGCATTGCTTTGGTCGTGTCAATCACCGAACACCTCCCAGCCGGCGGTCCGAAAAAAGACGAACTCAAGCCGCGTCGTGCCTGGGGAATCGAGAATCGTGTGCCCTGGACGACGTCGCAGGTGCGCGGCACGCCCGACCCGCCCGACCCGTATACCACCGAGAACGCCTTTCCCCATTTGAAGTTTGAAGAGCCATTGGCGATGTCGATTGTGCCCGGGACAAACCGGTTGGCGGTCGCAGAACGAGGCGGCAAGGTCTGGACGTTCGACAACGATGCGAAGACCACGAAAAAGGAGTTGCTCGTCGACGTCGGGCGGACGGTTTACGGCATGGTCGTGCATCCGAACTTTACCGACAACGGGTACATTTTCGTTTCATCGGTGCTCGACCCGAAGGAGACTTCGCCCACTGGCAGCAGGCTGTCGCGGTTTCAGGTCGATCGCTCGAAAGGTGGCTTCGCAGCCGATCCCAAAACTGAAGAGGTGTTTTTGATTTGGCCGTCCGGTGGACATAACGGCGGTGGGCTCCGCTTTGGCCCGGATGGGTTTCTGTATCTCTCCACGGGCGACGGCAGCGGCATTGCCGACGAGTTTCATACCGGTCAAGACCTCGGCGACTTGCTCGGCAGCATCTTGCGGATCGACGTCGACCATCCGAGCGACGGACGGCCATACGGCATTCCCGCCGACAATCCATTCGTCAAGACCGCGGGAGCGCGTCCGGAAATCTTCTCGTTTGGGCATCGGCAATTGTGGAGGTTCAGTTTCGATTCGCAAACGGGGCAGATGTGGGGCGGCGAGGTCGGCCAGGACCTGTGGGAGATGATTTACCACATTCAGAAGGGTGGCAATTACGGCTGGAGCGTGATGGAAGGCTCGCATCCGTTCCGCCCCGAACGCAAGCACGGGCCGGGCCAATTTGTGGCACCCCTCATCGAACACAATCACAACGACTTCCGCTCGATCACGGGCGGATACGTCTATCATGGCAAAAGGCTTGCAGAGCTGCGCGGCGCCTATGTCTACGGCGACTACGATATGGGACGCATCTGGTCGCTGCGCTACGAGAACGGCAAAGTCCGCGAGCATCGAGAGCTCGCCGACACGCAGATACGTATCGTCGACATCGGCCAGGATTCGCAGGGCGAAATTTATTTCGTCGACTTCGCCACCGGAATATTGCACCAGCTTGTCGCTGCCCCGCCAGCCTCGGCCCAACAAGCGAAGTTCCCCCACCAGTTGAGCGAGACCGGGCTGTTCGCCTCGACGAAAGACCACGCGCCGGCACCGGGGGTCGTTCCCTATTCGGTCAACGCGCAGCTTTACTCCGACAACGCCGTCAAGGACCGATTTGTCGCGCTGCCCGGCGACTCGAAGATCGAATTCGACGCGGTCACCTATCCGCAGCCGGCTCCCGGTTCGACGCCCGGCTGGCGCTTTCCCGACAACACCGTCCTCGTGAAGACGTTTTCGCTGGAGATGGAAAAAGGAAATCCCGCGAGTCTGCGGCGACTGGAAACGCGCATCCTGCACCACCAGCGCATGCCCGGCAACGACGACGAATACGGAGCGCAGGTCTGGCGAGGCTACACGTATCTTTGGAACGACGAGCAGACCGACGCGGAGCTGCTTCCGGCCGCGGGACTGAATCGCAAGTACACAATTCGCGATGCATCGAGCCCCGGCGGCACGAGAGAACAGACCTGGCATTTCCCGAGCCGCGCCGAATGCACGCTTTGTCACACCATGGCGGCCAAGTACGTGCTTGGCGTCAACACGCTGCAGATGAACAAAGACCACGACTACGGCGACGCAATCGCCAATCAGTTGGAAACGTTCGACCATCTCGGTTTATTTACCGAGCCATTGCCGTCGCACCCGGCGACATTGCCGCGGCTCGTCGACTATCACGATGCGTCGGTCAATTTGGATGCCCGAGTTCGTTCGTATCTGCACGCCAATTGCTCGCACTGTCATCGCAAATGGGGCGGCGGCAATGCCGAGTTTCAAATGCTGGCGACGCTGCCTCTGGCGCAGACCGGGACGCTCGGCGTCAAACCGGGGCAAGGGCAGTTCGGCTTGAACGACCCGCGACTGCTCGTCCCCGGCCACCCCGAGCGCTCGCTGATCCACCACCGCATGACGTTGCCGGAGCTCGGCCGCATGCCACACGTCGCCTCCAACGTCGTCGATCAGCCGGCGATTGAGTTGGTGGAGGAATGGATTCGTCAGATGCACGAATGAAGCGCGCGCAAGCCCACGGACAGCCGTCCGTGGGTCTTTTTATTTCTCGCGCACAAATTTCCGCACCCGATGATTCGAACTATCGCCGATGTACACGTTCGCGTGTGCGTCGACAAATATGCCGTGCGGCCGCGCGAGGCGGCATGAGCGGGGATTGCCGTCCGGGCCGTCGCCCAGTTGGCCATCGCCGACGAGCGTCTCGATCTTGCCCGTCGCGCCGTCGATCACGCGGATGACATGGTTTTCGGTGTCGGCGAGAAAGATGCCGCCAGGCCCGAACGCGATCCCTTTCGGTCCCGCAAGCGCAGCCAATCTTGCGTCACCGCCATCGCCCGCGTAACCCTTTTTCCCCGTGCCGGCGATGTGTTGCAGCGTGTCGGCTTTCAAGTCGATGCGGTACACGGCGTTCCCCTCGCGCAGCGCAAGATACAGGGTACGCGCGCCGAAGAAGTCGAGAGCGCGCGGACCGTTGAGCGGCGTCCCGACGCGCGGCGCGCCGTCGGGCGTCGGCAGGCGCTCGCCTGTTCCGGCGAACGTGTCGATGATGCCGGTCGACAGATCGACCCTGCGAATTCGATGATTGCCAATGTCGCAAATGTAAAGCTGCCCGCGGTCGTCGAGCGCGATTGAGTGAGGCATCGCAAGCTGTGCTTTGACGGCCGGTCCTCCATCGTTCGAGAACCCCTGCGTGCCCGTTCCGGCGACGGTTGAAATCATTCCGGTCTTGGCTTCGACACGGCGCACCAGGTTGTTCTTCATTTCAACGAAGAACATGTTGCCGTCGCGGTCGAAGAGGATCTCGTAGGGCTCATTGAGCAGCGCCTTCGTCGCCGGCCCACCGTCGCCGGCGTAACCCTTTCGTCCGCTGCCGGCCACCGTCGAGATCAGGCCGGTCTTTTCGTCGATCCGGCGGATGACATGGCTCGAAATCTCGCAAAGATAGAGCGCGCCGTCGGAACCAATCGAGAGGCCGAACGGCCCGCCAACCTCGGCACGCGTCGCCGGCCCGCCGTCGCCCGAGTAACCTTCGTGCCCGGTTCCGGCGATGGTGATGACTTCATCGGCGGCCGCTCGCGCGACGCCGATTGCGACGAGCGAAACCGCGATGAAAACTGCAGCGGCGCGCATGCCTTCGGCATTGCGGCTAAACGAGTTTTGCATTTCGCGATTCATACCATTCCGCATTCCGCATTCCGCATTGATACATCACTTCTCCGGCATGACGAGTTCGATCTGCGACTCGACGTTGAGCATCAGTTCTTCCTTGGTCCACCAGTTGGGTTTCATGCGGAGCTTCGAGTACAGTTTTTCACCCTGGTCCATGTAGTGGGGCGACTTCGGGTCGCCGCTTTGGCCCCACTGCGTGCAGCTCATCGACTCGATGCCGTCCTTGTGAAAGAACATCAACAGCGTTGCCATCGAGCCGCTGTTGGCGATATATCGGCCCGGATGGTCGGGATCTTCCTTGCAGCTCACGTCGAAGAGCGTCTCGGAAAAGTTGGCCTCCTTGTCGCCCGATTTGAACTCGACCCCGCCGACCGGAGCGTACTTTCCGCCACGGCCGATTTTGTGGATGTCTCCCCAAGCCACGTCCCAGCGCCCGTACTGCTTCTTCATGTCGGCGATTGTCTCCGCCAGCAGGTTGAGCATTTCCCCGCGCGTCGCGGCATCGAGCGCTTCGCCTCGACCCAGCGGAGCAAGGTTGAGCTTGCCGCCGCACTTGAGGCGCCAAAACTTATAGATCGGCGTTGCGGTTGACTCGGGAAGGAACCGGCCGTCCCACTTGAGAATGGCCTCCACGGCCGCGTCGAAATCCGCATCGCTTTTCCGGTCTTTGCCGGCAGCGTCGACGGCGGCGCGCAGCTCTTGTTGCCAACGTTCGGCAAGAATGTCGTAGACATCGGTTGAGTACGCGACGGCTTCCTCTTTCGTGACGGACGAATCGCCTTCGAGCAGTTGCACGGTCCGTTTGCCGCGCGGATTGTTGGTGTCCCACGAAACGTTGTAGATGTACTTCGCGTATTTGTCCGGCGTCATCGGCGAATCGACCAGCATGTTCTCCGGGCTGATGTTGCAGTTGCACATGTAACCGCGTTGGGGATTGAAGACGTGCACGAGTTCCTCCGGACGATGGAGTCCCTTCCAAGCGGTTTTTGAAGTGTTGCCCGGCACGGGCGCGCTCCAGTCGTAGCCGTCGGGACGAATCGGCGTCGCGCCGCTGCGCAGGTAACCGATTTCCCCGTGCACGTCGGCGAACATCAGGTTCTGCTCGTTGAGCTGGTTCATTCCCAATGCGTCGAACACTTCGTGCACGTTGGTGGCCATTGCCATCCGGTACGATTCTTCGGCCAAGCCGAACTGGTCGAAGTACGGAGACGCACCGACCAAGGCGCGGCCGGTCTTGAGGTCCGGCTCGCCGACGACGGGCCCCAGGTGCGTGTAAATCGCCGGGCGCACGACCGGCGCCGAGTCCTTGACCGGAACCGTGATCGGTACGATCTTCGCATCGCGCCATTGGCCGTCGTATTCGTATTTCGGCGGCAGCCCCAGCTTGAAGGTGATTTCGTAAACGTCGGACGTGTCCGGCCCGCCCGTGGTCATCGCCCAGCCGACGTGCCGGTTATGCCCGATGCCCACCAGCGGCGAGCCGATCAGAAAGAAGCCGTTCATGTGCAAGTCGCCGGCATGAACGCGCGCCTCGTACAGCACTGCCAGTCCCTCCCACGTCAAATGCGGGTCGGCCAACAGAATGGGAACCTTGTCGGCCGTTCGCGATGGGGCGACCGCCCATTGGTTCGAGCGCATGGGCGGCCCGTTGCGCGTGGCGGCCCGCTTCTTGCCTTCGTTCAAATCATCTTGAATCGTTCCCAACGGCCATCGCAGAATCATCGCGCGGCCGACCGTCAACATCATCCATGGCTCCAGCTTGAGCGCGTGCGCGGGGACTTTGTCGGGATGTGATTTCTCGAATGCTTGAATCCCCGCTGTAAACGCGGCGGCGATTTGCTTGAGATGATCCGGCGCGGTCTTCCAGTACTCTTGCGCGAGTTCGGAATTGCGGCACATGCGCATGATGTAATCTTGCTCGACGTACTTTTTGCCGAACGCCTCCGACATCGAACCCATGCCCGTTCGCACGCTCTCGTAAATGTCGCTCAGCCGATCTTCCGCTTGGGCGTAGCCCAGCCCGTAGGCTCCGGCTGCGGCCGTCTCGGCGTACACGTGCGGCACGCCCCAGGTATCGCGGTAGACGGTCACGGTCCGCTGAGAACTGTCGTCAGCCGCATTTGACAGCGGCGCTAAGAGCCAGAACGCAAAGGCCGCCATCAGCCAACCGCGCGGGTAGATGCTCATTGAACTCCTCGGTTTTCGAGATTCATGGAACGGCGACGTGGCCGCCTGGAACACAAACACAGTTGCGATGCAAACTGCCAGCCGAGCGACGGTTTCGGGTTCTGCCATTTGAACACGGCGAGCGTCCATTAGCAAAGTTCCGGGCGGCCAGCGCGCAACTTGACGACGTTACGTCCGAGATCGTCGTCAACGCGCCCCAGATGCAGTTGCACCGGCACCCTAACATCGGATCCCGCCGGGTGCAACCGGCGGGCTTTGGGGGGATCGCACCGGCGGCTCGGGCATTACTGCGGCGAATCGCCGCCGCCCGCGAGCGAGCCGGCCGTGCCCTCGGTCGCGCTGAAGGCGGCCCAGACGGGCAGGTGGTCGGAGACCTCGAGCGCCTCTTCGAGAGACAGGCCGAACTCGTTTTGCAAACTGAGCACGCCGAACGTGCCGGTGTACTCGACCGTCTTCTTTCGATCGAACACGATGTTGTCGTACGTTTTGTTTCCGCGCGTGTTTGTCGGCACGCCCGCAATCGCCCAGTCGATGTTCGGCAGCCGGCCCAGTTCGCCGAGATGTCGGTCGTCGACGTTCAGGTCGCCGAGCAGGATCACGTCGTCCTCACCGGCGGAATTTCGCTGCACCGCGGCAAAGACATCGTCGAGCGCATTGAGCTCGCCCGTCGTCTCATCGGGGTCGGTGTGAATGTTGATGAGCGTGAACGTAAAGGCCTGAGTCGATGGCGGTCCGCGCACGCGAAAACGGGCCACCAATGGTTCACGATGCAGCCGATCGCCCGGATCGCCGACTGTCGCCACCGAGTTGCGGTCGACTTCAATACGTTGCGTGTCGAACACGTAGGCATACTGCTCGGTGCTTGTGGTCCGACCGAGACGCGGGCCGATCACGAAGTCGTAACGGCTGCCATCCGCGTTCAGCTTTTCGACAAACCGCGGCAGGATTGTGTCGTCTTTCGAACGGACTTCCTGAACGGCAACAAGGTCGAAACGGCGAATGGCTTTTGTCAGCGTGTCGACCACGTTTGGCTTGGCCAGTTTCGAGGTGCCAAAAACCTGAATGTTGAACGTCGCGACGCGAACCGTGTTACCCTCCCGCGGGGCTTTCGGTGGCAGCGACGCGGTGACGTTTTTCTTGCCCTCAGCCTGTTGTGTCCCCAAGCCATCGAGAACTTCGTCGCAGCCGCTCATGACGACGGCGACGAGCACGCTTAAAGCGACGAACCGAGCGCGGGCGAGAATTGCCATCGAACGCCTCCATGCGTTGGGAAGTGAAGCCGCGCGTCATGCACGGGTTGCGGCCTGAAACCGCTCAGGCCGGCGCCGGGGCCAGCGGGGCGGGAACGATAGCGAATCGCCCGAGCGGGGTCCAGAGCGATGCCGGACGCAGGCTTGGAGTGCGCCTTTTGCAATCAGCTTTTGATTCGTAAGGGTGGCTGGGGTCGAGCCGTCAGGCTCGCCCCCAGTTCATCGGGCTGGGGGCACGCTGGCGCGTGACCCCAGGCACCCTCCGCTCAGCCGCTGATTCGGTCAATGGCCTCAGTCGCCAATCGCGACAACCGCGGATCCGCATCGCCGTCCGCCTGCTGAAGAGCCGGCAAGGCCTGTACGGCGGCCGACCCGATTTGCCCCAATGCCCAGACAGCGCGCTGACGGACCGCAAGCGGCTTGTCGTCGCCGGTCGCCACAATGAGAGCGGGGACCGCTGGGGCGGCAGCGGACTCGAGGCGCCCCAATAGCGTGGCGGCCCAGTAACCGACGTCGGGATTGCCGTGCGCCAAGCACTGGGACAACTCTTCCACGGCAGAGGTGTCCGGCGGCCCGAGCTCCTCGAGGGTGGACATGCACCACTCGCGGATCGTTTCGTCTTCGTCGCCGGCAGCCCGAACCAGCTCGACGGCGGCGACTCGTGCCTGTTCGCCCATCGCCAAAA
Organism: Planctomycetaceae bacterium; assembly: GCA_040903115.1. Classification (GTDB taxonomy): domain Bacteria; phylum Planctomycetota; class Planctomycetia; order Planctomycetales; family Planctomycetaceae; genus JBBDVZ01. Next base: position 234 of record JBBDVZ010000056.1, on the reverse strand, counting down.
AGGCCTGCGCGGCGGCGCGTTGCAAGCACAGGTCGCCGCTCTTCAGATCGGCGCGAAGGCGGGCGATGTTATGGACCAATGGACACTCCGGCGGTTAACCCTGCGTCGGGTTCTATGCGAAAGGCCGAAGATAGCCGGCATCGCCCAATTCAACAACCGATGTTGATGCGGACGTCGTTGCACGGGTGACTGTCGTTGGCCGATCGGATATGTTCAGCAATTGGGTCATGCTTT
>JBBDVZ010000055.1:0-10772 GCA_040903115.1 Planctomycetaceae bacterium | reverse complement strand
TGGAAGTCGGCGGTATCCAGCAGTCGCAGCATTCCTGTGAGCGGCCTCCCCGCGTCCCCGTGTCCCCGCGTCTCGCTTCCGGGGTTGTCGCAACGGCGAACGTTTGCCAGAATCAACGCCGGGCGCGCCTTAGTCGCGATCGCGGATGCACATAAGGAACAAACCATGACGGACCAGTCCACTCGCCCATTCTACGCCTTATTCGTCGCTTCCCTTCTTGCCGCCGTGATTGTCGGCTGCACCGACTCCGACAGCGGCACGCGAAACGATGGCGCCGGAAGCGGCGCGGCGAATGTCGAGTTTCCGGATGGCGACCCGTCGGTCTCGGCAGCCGACGGCGGTCCCGGCTTCACAGGCGAAGGATGGACGACCGCGACGCCTTATCCACTCGGCGATCCCAAAGCGGTCAAAGGCGGGGCCATCCGCAGCCACATCAGTGAGTGGCCTGGCAACCTGCGAATGGCAGGTAGCGGCTCGAACACCGCGTTGAACTATCTCGTCGGCGACCTTTGCTATCAGGGGTTGCTGTCACTGGATCCGAACACTCTGGAGTTCATCCCGCAACTCGCCAGCCACTGGAAGATCTCCGAAGACCAAATGACTTTCACGTATCGCATCAACCCGCGCGCCCACTGGTCGGACGGGAAGCCGGTGGTGGCGGCGGACGTTGTGGCCACCTGGACGCTGATGATGGATCCCACGCTGCAGGAGCCGTCGAACATTTTGACGTACGGCAAGTTTCACAAACCGGTGGCGAAAACGAAGTACATTGTTGAAGTGACGGCCAAGGACAAGAACTGGCGCAATTTCCTGTATTTTTCGGCCGCGCTGGCTCTGTTTCCGGCGCATGAAATCGGATCGATCACCGGGAAGGAATATCTCGACAAGTACAACTACGCGTATACGGCATCCACGGGTCCGTACATTGTCCATATGCGCGACGTCGTCAAGGGAAAGTCCGTCACGATCACGCGGCGAGAGGACTTTTGGGCCATTAACGATGAATGGAACAAGGGCCGCTACAATTTCGATAAGATCCGCTTCGAGGTCGTACCCGATCCTCAACTGGCCTTTCAAAAGGTGTGCAAAGGAGACTTGGATTTCTTTAACATTACGGACTCCGAATGGTGGGCCAAAGATTTGCCCAATCTGCCGGCAGTGCAAAAGGGATGGTTGGCGCGACAAAAGATCTTCAACGACGCTCCAAACATCTTTGCCGGATTTGCGATGAACACGCGAACTCCGCCGCTCGACGACCTGCGCGTGCGCAAGGCGCTGCAATATCTTTACCAGCGCGATGTGTTAATTGAGAAACTCGATTACAACGAGTCCGTTCCGACAAATTCCCATTGGCCCGGCAGCGAATACGAAAACCCCGACAACGAACACATCGCCTACGATCCTCAAAAGGCCGACGAATTGCTCAGGCAAGCGGGCTGGTCCGAAACGGGCCCCGACGGAGTTCGGGTCAAGAACGGCCAGCGGCTGAGCTTGACTTTGACCTGGTACAACCCGATTACGGAGAAATTCCTGACAAGCTTCAAGGAAACATGCTCGAAAGTCGGCGTTGAAATTCTGCTCGACCGCTCGAACCGGGAAACCATGTGGAAAAACCTGATGGAGCGGAAGTTCCAAATGGTGCACATGAGGTGGGGAGGCCTCGTGTTCCCGAATCCCGAAACCTCGCTACACAGCACGTTGGCGGACCAGAACGACAACAACAATATCACCGGCTTCAAGAATGCCCGCTGCGACGAGCTCTTCGAAAAATACGATGCGGCGTTCACCCAGGACGATCGCCGCCAAATCATTCGCGAAATCGATAAAATCTTCACCAGCGAGTACCACTACGCCATGGAATGGTATCTGCCATGCCAGCGCATTTTGTACTGGAACAAGTTCGGCATTCCGGAATTCGGCTTGCCGAGGGTTTCGGACTGGGACCAGGCCTACGTCACCTGGTGGATCGATCCGGACAAGGCGGAAAAGTTGAGAGCTGCGCGCCAGGAAGACGCCCCTTTGCCGATCCCGCCGCTGGAAATTCACTATTGGGAACAGCACAAAGATCCAGCGCGGCAAGCCAACCGCGTTGAAGTCTCGCCGAAATGACGTCTTACTTTATTCGACGGCTGTTACTGATTGTTCCGACGTTCATCGGCGTCACGCTGATCGCCTTCGTGATCACGCGCATGGTGCCCGGCGGGCCGCTGGAGCAGGCCGTCATGCAAATGCGCATGCGGCAGGCGGAAGCGGGCGCGGGGCTTTCATCCGTCGGGGGCGAGATCCCGAAAGAGGCCCTCGACGAGTTGAAGAAGGCCTTCGACCTCGATAAGCCCTGGTTCCAGGCCTACTTTCTCTGGCTGAAGAAGCTGGCGACATTGGACTTGGGCAACTCGTATCGCTTTCGTGAGCCGGTCATTGCTCTGGTGCGCGAACGCCTGCCCGTCAGCATGTATTTTGGCCTGGTAGGGTTCACGCTGGCGTACCTGGTGTCAATCCCGCTGGGGATCGCCAAGGCGCTGCGGCACGGTTCGGTCTTCGATATGGCCACGTCGGCGTTCGTCTTCATCGGGTACTCGATTCCCGGATGGGCGATGGGCGCGCTCTTGTTGGTGCTGTTTGCCGGCGGCCAGTTCTATTCGTGGTTTCCGCTGGGAGGGTTCCGCAGCACGTCGTACGACGAATTGCCGGCGATCGTGAAACAGCACGAGCCGCTGGCCAATGTCGAAGACGATTTCGGCGAGTTTCAGTGGGAGCGCATGAGCTTCGCGTCGAAAGCCGTCGACCAGTTGTATCACACCCTATTGCCCTTGTTCTGTTACACGATCGGCTCGTTCGCCACGCTGACGGTGTTGATGAAGAACTCGATCATGGAGAACATCGGCCAGGACTACGTTCGGACCGCGTTCGCCAAGGGGCTCTCGCCCCGGCGGGTGATTTTTGTGCATACGCTGCGCAACTCGCTGATCCCGCTGGCGACCGGGCTGGGCCACGCGTTGAGCTACTTGATGGCCAGCGCATATCTCATCGAGTTTGTCTTTAACATCGACGGCTTGGGACTTTTGGGCTACACGTCGATCGTGGGGCGCGATTACACCGTCGTGATGGGCATCCTCTCCATCAACATTCTGCTGACGTTGTTCGGCAACATTTTCTCCGATTTTTTGTACGCCGTCATCGATCCGCGCATTCGCTTCGAATAGAGGGAACCCCTCTCCCCTCAGGGGCGAGGTTGGGAGAGGGGTGAAAGTTTCGAACGCTTCGACCCTTCCCCAACCCCTCCCTGGAAGGGAGGGGAGTTTCGAGACCGCGTTGAGTGAGGAATGAACTCCAACTCTGTACGACGGCCACAACAAATTCCCCTCCCCCCTCGCGGGGGAGGGTTAGGGTGGGGGGCGAATTACCCTACGCCTTGATTGCATGTGTCACGAACGTCGGGTGTTTTGAGAAGCTGAAGAAGGTTCCGGGAATGGCCGTTCGAAAGTCCGCATCTCCACTTCAGCTCCGCTTGCGGAAGTTCCGGCGTCTTAAGCGCGGGTACTACAGCTTTGTGATCTTGACCGGCCTGTACGTCTTGTCGTTCTTTCTCCCGTTTCTCATGAGCGAACGCGCCCTCGTCGTGCGCTATCAGGGGCGCTATTTCTTTCCCTCGACCCGGTCCTACCTGCATGAGACGTTTGGCTATCACGCGTTCCGCGTTCGTCTCGGACCGATCGATAAGAAATTCGAGTTTTTCCGCGACAACGTCTATCCGCCGGACACATTCGGCCAGTCTTCGATCGCCGTGCGGACGGACTACCGCCTGTTGCAGGAACAGTACGCGGCCGCCGAATCCGAACACTACGCCCTGATGCCGCCGATTCCCTATCACCCCAACGAACAGTTCCTCGCGCTGGCGGGCAATCCGCCGCATCCGCCGTCGTCGGCCCATTGGCTTGGCACCGACGATCGTGGCCGTGACGTGCTGGTGCGGCTGGCGTACGGGTTCCGCATCTCGATCAGTTTCGCGTTGTTGGTGACCGTGATCGCTTATGCCTTCGGCACTCTCGCGGGAGCAACGCTGGGTTACTACGGCCGCTGGGTCGATCTCTTGGGCCTGCGGTTCGTGGAAATTTGGGGAGCGATCCCGTTTTTGTATACGGTGATCATTCTGGCGGCGATGTTTCAGCCGAGCTTTATCCTGTTGGTCTTGATACTGGCGGCGTTCGGCTGGCTGGGGATTACGTACTACATCCGCGGCGAGTTCTATCGCGAAAAGTCGAAAGACTACGTAGCCGCTGCCATCGCGACGGGTGAGGGCAACGCTTCGATCATCATCCGGCACATTCTCCCGAATGCGCTCACCCCGATCATCGCATTTGCTCCCTTCGCGATCGTCGCGGAGATCCTCACGCTCGTCGCGCTCGATTTTCTCGGCTTCGGCCTGCCGGCGCCGACACCCAGTTGGGGCGAGATGATCGGGCAGGGAAAAGAGCACATCCGCGATTGGCACCTCGTGGTCTTTCCGCTATTGGCGATGTTCGTCACGCTGCAACTGATCGTCTTCATCGGCGAAGCGGTGCGCGAAGCGTTCGATCCCAAAGTCTTCAGCAGGCTGCGATGATGAAGCATCAAAATGGACGTTCGATTTTCGGCGTCACTGCTTCGGGTGCCACTGGCATCCTGCCAGTGCTCTTCTCAAGCGTGTACTCACGTGGTTTGCTATTCGGCGATCAGTGTTTCTTGTTGCATCTCTCACGTTTGCATCCCCCCCACCCCGACCCTCCCCCGCAAGGGGGGAGGGGGACACCGAGTTGCGTTCCTGTGGCATCCATCGCAATTGCGAGTGGCACTGCTTCGGGTGCCACTGGCATCCTGCCAGTGCTCTTCTCAAGCGTGAACCCGCGTGGTTTGCTGTTCGGCGTTGAGTGTTCCTTGTTGCATCCTTTACGTTCGCAGCCCCCCCACCCCGACCCTCCCCCGCGAGGGGGGAGGGGGATACCGGGTCGGGCGCTTCTTTCAGGATTGAGCGTCCTCAAGGGTGCCACTGGCATCCTGCCAGTGCTCTTCCCGAGCGTGAAACGACTCGCCCCTCCGAGTTCGACGCGATGTGTTTCTTGCCGACACATCGTCTGGTTCAGCAGGTGACTTGAATGCCAACCGCACAACCGGCAGCCGCACCCGCAATTCAGAAATCGCGCGCACCGTTGTTGAGCGTGCGCGACCTGCACGTGCAGTTTGCCGTCGAGGGAGGAGCGGCCAAGGCGGTTAACGGCGTGTCGTTCGACGTCTTTGCCGGCGAGGTGCTCGGCATCGTCGGCGAATCGGGCTCGGGAAAGTCGGTCACGTCGCTGGCCATCATGCGGCTCATCCCCGATCCGCCCGGAAAAATCACGCAGGGCGAAATCCGTTACGAGGGCAGAGACCTGCTGAAGCTCACTTACGAACAAATGCGAGACGTGCGCGGCAACGAGATCGCCATGATCTTCCAGGAGCCGATGACCGCGCTGAACCCGGTCTTTACCATCGGCATGCAGGTGATGGAAACGGTGCGGACGCACGAAAAGGTCAACCGTCGACAGGCCTTCGAACGGGCCGTCGCCATGCTCGAACGGGTCGGTATTCCCGACGCCCGGCGACGCATGAACGACTATCCGCACCAGTTTTCCGGCGGCATGAGGCAGCGGGTGATGATTGCCATCGCGCTGGTTTGTCATCCAAAAATTCTGATCGCCGACGAGCCGACCACGGCGCTCGATGTGACGACGCAGGCGCAGATTCTCGAATTGATGCTGGAGATGAAGGAAAAAGAGGGCGACGCGTCGATCATTCTCATCACGCACGATCTGGCCGTCGTCGCCGAGACCTGCCAACGCGTGGCTGTGATGTACGGCGGCATGATTCAAGAAGTCGCCACCGCCGAGCAGGTCTTTCTCAACGCGAAGCATCCTTACACCAAGGGACTGCTGGCCTCATTGCCGGCGGTGGCGGGAAAGAAGCAAAAGCGGCTCAACGCCATTCCGGGCAACGTGCCCTCGATCATGGACATGCCCGCAGGCTGCCGCTTTTGCACGCGCTGCCCCGAGGTGTTCGATCGCTGCCGGACCGAGGTGCCTCCGCTGCACCCGCTTGAAGGCGGCCAATTGGTCCGCTGCCATCTCTACGACCCCAAGGCGGCGGGGAGCGCAGTGTGATGAGCGAAGCCATTCGCGAGCCGCTGTTGGAAGTGCGCAACCTGCGCGTCCGCTTTCCCATTTGGGGCGGCGTGTTGCGACACAAGATCGCTGAAGTCCGCGCGGTCGACGGCGTGTCGTTCACGCTGTACAAGGGAGAAACGCTGGGTCTCGTCGGCGAGTCGGGCTGCGGAAAAACGACGATTGCGAAAGCCATCTGCAACATTCTCAAGGAGACGTCACCCGGCGTGCACACCGAAGGGTCGATCATCTTTCATTCCGCGAAGGGACCTGTCGACTTGCTCACGCTCGGTCGACGGCAAATGAAACCATACCGGCAAGAAATTCAGATGATCTTTCAGGATCCGTTCTCGTCGCTCAATCCGCGGATGACGGTCGGCGAAATCATCGAGCGGCCGCTCAAAATGCATACGCGACAAACGGCCAAACAACGCCGCCAGCGCGTGCACTCGCTGCTGGGCCGCGTCGGCATGCAGCCGGATGCGGCGCTGCGGTATCCGCACGAGTTCTCCGGCGGCCAGAGGCAGCGCATCGGCATTGCCCGCGCGCTGGCCGTGCATCCACGGCTGGTGATCGCCGACGAGCCGGTGTCGGCACTCGATGTTTCGGTGCAGAGCCAGGTGATCAATCTGCTGCAGGACGTGCAAGACGAGTTCGGCTTGACGTACTTGTTCGTCGCGCACGATCTTTCCGTCGTGCATCACATCAGCAACCGGATTGCCGTGATGTACCTGGGCGACATGGCCGAGGTGGGGGACGCGAGCGTCGTCTATCATCAACCGATGCATCCCTACTCGCGGGCGCTGCTATCGGCGGTTCCGCAACCCGACCCGCGCGGCAAGCGCGCGCGCCGCACCGAGTTGAAGGGCGAGATTCCTTCGCCGTTGAAGAAGCCCTCCGGCTGCAGTTTCCATCCCCGCTGCCCCATCGCCCGGCCCGACTGCTCCGTCAATGTGCCGCCGCTCGAACCCAAAGAACCCGGCCAACTAGCCGCCTGTCCTTACACGTAAGATGATGATCTGGATCCCAAGCTCTGCTTGGGATCCCACTCTTTCGAAGCTCGACTCGACTGAGCTCGCCGAAGTCTGCTTCGAGTGCACGTCAAAACGAAGCGGAGCTTCGAGAAAGTGCGTTCCCAAGCAGAGCTTGGGAACGAGGGCACGAGGAAAGATTGTTGGGTGCCATGCCCACGGCTCTGCGTGGGCATGTGAACGCGCTTGAACCGTCTCACGCGGCGCGCGATGATGGTTTCATGATCAATCGTCGCGAATTCTTGGCCAGCATCGCCGCTGGTGGTCTTCTGGCATCGACGGCTGCAATGTCCGGCGCATCGTCGCGAGCCGGGTCCGCATCGCCGCGATTTCAACTCAACTACGCGCCGCATTTCGGCATGTTCCGCCATTCCGGCGGCGATGATTTATTGGACCAGTTGCGTTTCGCGGCCGACGAGGGCTTTGTTGCCTTCGAGGATAACGGATTAAGATCCCGATCCCTCGCGTTTCAAGATCGCATGCGGCGAGAGATGGATCGCCGCGGCATGCAGATGGGACTGTTCGTCGGCACGGCGGATTTCGCCAATCCGACGTTCGCCTCCGGCCGAAGCGACGTGCGGCAGAAGGTGCTGGCCGACATGCGTCTCGCGGCCCAGACGGCGCGTCGCATGAACGGCAGATGGTGCTCGGTCATTCTTGGCAAATCCGACTCGCGCCTTTCTCGTCGGCAGCAGACGGTCAACGCCGTCGACCTGCTCAGACGATGCGCGGACATTTGCGAGCCGGCTGGTCTTGTCATGTTGTTGGAACCAATTGGCCACCTTGGCAGTGCCGCCGGACTTTTCCTGCGTTCGTTGCCACAGGCGCATGAGATCTGCTGTGCGGTGAATCGTCCAAGCTGCAAAATCCTCTTGGACGTCTACTGGCAGCAAAATGCCGGCGCGAATATTTTTGACCAGCTTCGTCGTTACGGTTCTCAAATCGCGTACATTCAGGTCGGCGATAACCCGGGCCGCAAGGAGCCGGGCACAGGCTCGTTCGATTTTCAATCGCTCTTTCGATGGCTTCGTGAGCAGCGGTATCAGGGAATCGTCGGCATGGAGCACGGCAACTTTCTCCCCGGCCGGCGCGGCGAACAAGCGGTGATTGAAGCCTATTTGCGGCACGACGCCGAGTGAGGAAGCACGAAGCACGAATGTCGAATGAAGCACGAAGCACGAAGTCCGAATGTCATTCCGCGTTGTCGCGTGGCGCTTTGTGTTGCAGACTTGCTTCGCGATTCAAGCTTCAACTCTCCCTCACGCGCCGACCCCAAGATCCCCCTCCCCCCTCGCGGGGGAGGGCCGGGGTGGGGGGGAGATCGACTCTCGGCGCGCTTCTGCTCATCGCGCTCTGCTTTGCAGTATTCGCACAGCAAAATGCGACTGCGGCGGCCGACCCGTTGCGACCGAACATCCTCGTCATCCTTGCCGACGATCTTGGCTACGGCGATCTGAGCAGCTACGGGGCCGCCGATCTGCACACGCCGAACATCGATGCCATCGTCGCGGCCGGCATGAAGTTTGAAAACTTCTACGCCAACTGTTCGGTGTGTTCACCCACGCGCGCGGCGCTGTTGACGGGCAGGTACCCGGACATGGTGGGCGTTCCCGGCGTCATTCGCACGCATGCCGATGAAAGCTGGGGCTATCTCGCGCCGGACGCCGTGCTGTTACCCAAGCTGCTCGGCCCCGCCGGTTACCATTGCGCCCTGGTGGGAAAATGGCATCTCGGACTCGAATCGCCCAACACGCCCGACGAGCGCGGTTTCGAATTTTTCCACGGCTGGCTCGGCGACATGATGGACGATTATTACGCGCATCGGCGGCACGGCATCAATTACATGCGGCTCAACTCCGAGACGATTGATCCAAAGGGACATGCGACGGATGTCTTCACTACGTGGGCGTGCGACTTTTTGAACGAGCCGCGCGGCGAACGACCGTTCTTCCTCTACCTCGCCTATAACGCGCCGCACAGTCCGATTCAGCCCCCCGACGACTGGCTCGAGAAAGTCCGCCGTCGGGAGCCGCACGTTTCCGAGAAGCGCGCGAAGCTCATCGCGCTCATCGAGCACATGGACGACGGCGTCGGCCGCGTGATGCAGGCGCTGAAAGACTCCGAGCAGGATCAGAACACCATCGTCGTCTTCACTTCCGACAATGGCGGACCGCTCGGCGCGGGCGCGACGAACGGCCCGCTGCGCGACGGAAAGGGAAGCATGTACGAAGGCGGCCTCAAGGTGCCCGCAGCCGTCATTTGGCCGGGCCAAGTCGCGGCTGGTTCGGTGACTGCTCAGATGGCGATGACGATGGACCTGTTCCCGACTTTGCTGCAAGCGGCCGGCATCGAGCCGCCGAACGACATCGACGGCGTCAGTTTTATCCCGACGTTGTTGGGACGCCAACAGCCTCCCTTGCGCACCGACTGGTTCTTCGGGCGTCGCGAAGGGTGGGCCGAGTTTGGCGGCAAGACCATCGAAGCGGTGCGCCGCGGCGATTGGAAGCTGCTGCAAAACAGCCCGTTCGGCCCGATGGAACTCTACAATCTGAAAACCGACCCGCTCGAGCAGCGCAACGTCATCAAACACGAGCCGGCGGTCTTCAAAGAGTTGTCGGCGGCATTGCGGAAGCAACTTCAGCGTTACGGCACAGTCCCCTGGCAGCGCGTGGAGCGGCAATGATGAGCCGGCGGGTTTAACCCGCCGGTCTTCGGCCAATGCAGCCAAGACGCGCGAATGCTTGCGGCGGGTTTGATGACATTGGCCGAGGACCGTGGGGATGAACCCCACGGCTCGAATTGCTCGAATGGTGCAACCGAAGCGCCCTCTTGTGGAAGTCGAGTTGCCGTCGTAAAATAAGAGTGGAAATGCCGCATTGATCTCTTTGTACGCGCATTGGATCTCGTCATGCTGCGAGTTCTCGGGTCTGCCAGACGGCTTTGCGACGGGTTGACCCGGCGTGATTTGTTGCACGTCGGCGGCTTGGGCGTGATGGGGCTGGGGCTCGACCGGCTTCTGGGCCTCAAAGCGGTTCAAGCGGCAACGGCGGGCGACCTCGCGGGCAGTTTCGGCCGCGCCAAGCGGTGCATTTTTCTCTACTTATATGGTGCGCCGAGCCAAATCGAAACGTTCGACATGAAGCCGCTGGCACCTGTCGAAATTCGCGGCTCGATGCAGCCGATTGCGTCGTCGCTGCCGGGGCTCGACGTTTGCGAGCATCTTCCGCGGCTGGCGAAGGTCATGGACCGCACGACCGTCGTGCGATCGGTCACGCATCCGTATCCGCTACACGGCGTGGCGTTTGCCACCACGGGCGTGCCGGCCATCGACGTGACGATGGAGCTTAACCCCGCCGATCCGCGGCACGAGCCGTACTTCGGTTCGATCGTCGAGTATTTCGACAGGCAGAAAAACGGCGGGAACTCGGGCGATTCGGTGCAGAACGTGGCGTTGCCGTTTCCCTTCAGCAGCCAGCGCGTCGACCAGCCATTGCGCGCCGGCCCGTACGCGGCTTACCTCGGCAGCGCGTATCATCCCGTCTGGACCGAGTTTCTGGGCAAGGGTACG
>JBBDVZ010000054.1:0-10778 GCA_040903115.1 Planctomycetaceae bacterium | reverse complement strand
GGGGTGGGGGGGCGATGTCGGTGACGACTCACAATTCGGAAGCGGCTTCCCAACCATTTTGCTGCACGTCTTGTGTCAGTCCGGGCGCCTTTACTTGTGGCACGGTTGCCCCCCACCCTAACCCTCCCCCGCGAGGGGGGAGGGGACTCCATGTGCTTGCGCTGCATCAGTTTTCTCACGTTGAATTGTTGCTTGCACATCGTTACAGCGTCATGTCGATCAGCGGCCGCGCGACTTTCCGTTGCTCCAGATCGTCGAGAGCGCGGTTCACGTCGGCCAGCGAATAAGGCGGCGACATCAATGGATCCAACGGCAATCGGCCTGCCGTAATCAATTCGCAATAGCTGGGGAAGTCGCGGTCGGGATCGTTGTCGCCCCCCCAGGTTCCCATCAGTCGTTTTCCCTGATTCAACAGAGCCGGATCAAGCTCGATGCGCTCTCCGGTCCGCGCGTTGCCAATCACCACCGCCGTGCCCCCCTGACTGCGGACCGACTCGAGCGCCTGAATCATCACCTGCGGCCGGCCGCTGGCCTCGATCGCAAAATCGACGCCTGCCGGACAGAGTTCGCGGATCCGTGCCACCGGGTCGCTCATCGTCGCGTCGATCGTATGGGTCGCCCCCATGAGCGTGGCTACTGCTAACCTGTCGGCATTCACGTCGACGGCAATGATGACCGCGGCCCGGCGAACAGCAGCCGCCGCAACCGCGCACAACCCGATTCCCCCGGTGCCGAAAATCGCAACGGTGTTGCCTTCTCGGACGTTGGCGGTGTTAAACACCGAGCCAACACCCGTCGGCACTGCACAACCCACGAATGCCGCCGCGCGCAGATCGAATGTCGGGAGAATCGTGGTGAGACGATTCTCGCTGACGACCGCATGCCGCGAAAATGTGGTCACGCCGCCCGCGTTGACGTTTTGACCTTTCCAGCGATAAACGGTTCCCGGCACGTTCGCGCCGGAACCTTTGATCCAGGAGAGGATCACGCGGTCGCCGGGACGGCATTTTGTAACGGCGGCGCCCGCGTCGCAAACGATGCCGCTGCCTTCGTGGCCCAGGCAATGCGGCAAATACGGGTCGACGCCGCGATGACCCCGGCACTCCAGCAATTGCGTATGACAGACGCCGCTATAGGCGATTTCCACGAGCACCTGACCCGGTTCGAGCGCCGGAATTTCCAACTCGGCCAGCTCGAGCGGCTTGCCGGTTTCAACGAGAACGGCGGCGGTGGTCTTCATGACGTCGCTCCGTCGCCAAGGGCCGCGCGGTATTGTGAAAGCACGGATTGCGCGATCGATTGCGCATCCAAACCGAACTGGCGGCGGGCATAGTCCTGATCGCCTCCCTCGTGCAGGAACCGGTCGTCCGTGCCGATGCGCACGAGCCGCGCCCGTTGCGGGCCGCGGTCTGCGAGCCACTCGGCAATGGCGCCGCCCAACCCGCCGATGCGACTGTGTTCCTCGACGGTGACGACAAGCGCGCACGACGCAAAAGCGGCGGCCAACGCGTCGACATCGAGCGGCTTCACAGTGTGCATGCTCACAACGCGAGCCGACACTTTGTGGCCGGCGAGCAGTTTGGCCGCCTCGAGCGCCGTCGGCAACAGGTTGCCGGTGCCGATGATCGCGACATCATCGCCCGGCCGGACCGTAATCGCTTTGCCGATCCGAAATTCGGGATCTTTCGCGTGAACGAGCGGCTCTCCCTTCTTTCCCAGTCGAATGTAAACGGGCCCGTCGTGCGCCAAGGCCGCGGCCAAGGCAAGTCGCGTTTCGATCGCGTCGGCCGGGCAGATGACCGTCATGTTGGGTAACAGCCGCAGAAAGCCGATGTCTTCGCACGAGTGATGGGTCGCGCCCAAGCCCGCGTACGACAGCCCGCCGCCAACGCCGACGATTGTTACCGGCACATTGTGATAGCAGACGTCGACGCGAATCTGCTCGAGGCAGCGCGTCGTGACGAAAGGCACGATAGTGTAGACCACGGGCCTCAGCCCGCTCGCCGCCATTCCCGCCGCAGTTCCCATCATGTTGGCTTCGGCGACGCCGCAATTGAAGAAGCGCGACGGAAATCGCGCCTTGAAGTCGTCGAACAGACGATTGCCAATATCGCCCGACAGCATCACGATGCGATCGTCGAGACCGGCCAGTCGAAGCAGCTCGCGAGCGAAGGCGTCTCTCATATGTGGCCGAGTGCTCCGTCCAATCTGAAATGTCCGGTGACGGGTGCCATGCCCACGGCTTTGCGTGGGCATGTCTGTGCGTTCTTTGGAAGTTCGGCATGCCCATCCAGAGCGATGGGCATGGCACCCTCGTCTCTCATGTCTGACCCAACTCCGCGCGGGCGGCCGCCAGTTCTTGCACGTTGGGGATGCGGTAATGCCAGTTGTTGTCGTCTTCCATGAACGACACCCCTTTGCCTTTGACGGTGCGGGCGATGAGCACGGTCGGTTTCCCCTGGACTGCAGGGACGCGGCAAAGCTCCGCGATGAGTTGCCCGATGTCATGACCGTCGACGTCGACCGCATGCCAGCCGAATGCCTGCCATTTTTCTTTGAGAGGATCGAGCGCCATGATGTCGTTGCTGCGTCCGGTGGCCTGCCAACCGTTGCGATCGACCATGGCGACCAATGTTTCGAGCTTTTGAGCCGCGGCAAACATCGCCGCCTCCCAAACGGTGCCTTCGTTGCATTCGCCGTCGCTCAGGACGACGCAGACGCGGTACGGTAGCCCGCGAATCCGGCCGGCCAAAGCCATCCCTAAGCCGAATGGGAGCCCATGTCCCAGCGACCCCGTGGCCGCCTCGACCCCCGGCACACAACCGGGGCTCATCTGTTCGGGCAGCGAGCTTCCATCGCGCCCGTATGTGGCGAGCAACTCGGACGGAATGATCCCACGCTCGGCAAGCGTCGCATACAGCGCGGCGGCAGCGTGCCCCTTGCTCAATATCAGCCGGTCGCGCGTGTCGTCGTCCATGTTGCCGGGACAAAATCGCAAAAACCCCCAATAGGCGGCCACCAACAGATCGACGCACGAAAGCGCCGACCCGAGATGCGGCGCCCGCGCCTCATGCGACATCTGCACCAGCCGCGCGCGAATCCGCGCCGCGGCGGCTTTGAGGTTCATAATTCCGGCCGGAGGAGTGGTCATTGACGCACGTGTAATTCGGAATGTCTATCCAAGCCGACCGCTTGCGGTCGTAACGACGGCGAAGCCGTCGGCTTGGATAGACGGCGGTCACTTCAATTTCACCTGCTGCATCGTCTTGATGTTGTAATACCGCGGGTCGGTCATGGCGTCTGGCACCTTTCCTGAGCCGAACGCGGCCACCAAATCGTCGATCGCATCGCGCACGGAGTATCTCGGGACGAACGCGATGTCATTTGCAATCTTCTCCGAGGCAACCCGGTACGAGCGCAGATCGTCGGTCGGCTCGGTGACGACCGACACCCGGCCGGGACCGACCGCAACTCGCACCAACTCGGCAATCGCACGGATTTGCAGGTTTTCATAACCGACGTTCCACACTTTTCCCGCCACCGAATCGTCCGGCAGCTCGAGCAGCTTCACGTAAAGGTCGGCCATGTCGTCGATGTGCAGATTGGGCCGGTACTGCGATCCGCCGAAAACTCGAATTCGCCCGTTGTTGACGGCGTGATTGGTGAGAATATTAACCGCCAAGTCGAGCCTCAGCCGCGGGGCATAGCCGCAGACGGTCGCCGGTCGCAACGTGATCGTCGTGAAGCCCGGACTCTGATATTCGCGCAGCACGTCCTCGCAAAGGGCCTTGTACTTCGAGTAGTCGGTCAACGGTTCCAGCGCCAGCACCTCGGTGACGTTCTCCTCCTGCTTGACTCCATAGACGCTCGACGACGAGGCATAAATGAACCGGCGAACGCCGCTGTCGCGCGCGATTTCGACCAGCGGGCGAAACGCGTCGTAGTTGATCGACTTGCCGAGGTCGGGATCGAGCTCGAAACTCGGATCGTTCGAGATGCAGGCCAGGTGAATGACGGCGTCGCAACCCGACAGCACGCGCTCGAGCAGGCCACGGTCTCTCAAATCGCCGCGGATGCTTTCGAGTCTCGCGTTGTCAGCCAGGCCGCCAAAGACGTGCTCGCCGAACAGGAACAGATCGAGCACGCGGACGCGGTATCCGGCGCGCAGAAGTTTGGGCACCAGCACCGAGCCGACGTAGCCGCCCCCTCCGGTGACGAGAATGGTTTCGAACCGATTCAACAAAGTTTCTCCGCCCCAGGATCCGGTCGGGCCGGCACGTCATTTCAGCAGCGACTGTATGTGGCGCGTGAACGGCAACCGCTCGAGAAACCGAGAGTTGCCGACGACACCCACCGCTTCGGCGCCGGCGACGTTGCCGAGAAACGCGAGCATGTCGAGCGGAACGTCGAGCACCGCGCACAGCGACGTGACGGCAAAGAAGGCTTCGCCGGCCCCCGCGCGATCGACCACCTTGGTCGCCAGCGCCGGCGCTTCGTGAAAGCCCGCAGCCCGATTGTAACACAGGCAGCCGCGCTTGCCGACAGTCACCGCCACCGTCGACACGTCGACCAGGTCGACGAGCTGCAATACCATTTCGCGCAGGCTGCGGCTGCGATTGCGGCACTCCAGCTCCAGTTCCTGCTGCGCCAAAACCACGAAATCGGCACGCGGATACTTGGTAATGGTCTGGTAGCCGACGTTGGCAGCGTTGACCTGCGGGCTGACGGCGACGAACCGCGCCCGGTCGCAGATCACGCCGCGCGCATTTTCGCTGAGCATCGAATGCCCGTAATCGGCGACAATCACCGCGTCGTAGTTCTCGACCGATGCTTCGAGGGCGGCACACAACTGCTTGTCATCGTCGGCGCTCAGCGCTTGCTGATTGAGATAATTGATCTCGAACAAAGGCGTGCCGAAGTACGATTCGAGATAGCGCCGCTTGACGATGGTCGGTGAATCGCTCTTGGCGACAAACGTCGTGGCGACATTGCCCGCGATGGTCGAGCGGATCCACTCTTCCTGCGGGTTCTCGGCCCCAAGCATGGCAACGAGCCCGACCGCGTCGCAAAAAGCCGACACGTGATTCGCGACGGCGAGCGCCCCGCCGGCATAGAGTTCATGCGACTCGTACTGCGCGGCAATGATGGGGGCCTTCATCGAGCGGCCCAGCGTGTTGCAGGCGTAACTCTCCTCGATGATCGCCTCACCGACGACAAGCACCTTGAGCGTGGCGGCCCGGTGCATCGT
Organism: Planctomycetaceae bacterium; assembly: GCA_040903115.1. Lineage (GTDB taxonomy): Bacteria > Planctomycetota > Planctomycetia > Planctomycetales > Planctomycetaceae > JBBDVZ01. The sequence continues at coordinate 5,530 of JBBDVZ010000054.1, read as the reverse complement.
CTCCGCAAGAGTCGCTTCGCCATAACACGCCTTGAATCGCGTGAGATACTCTTCGACGTCTTCGGAGAACAATCCCAGGTAGTTATTGATGAGGTGCGACGAGCTTGATGTCACGTCGTCGATGAACTCGATCTGCGTGCCCACCTGCGCGGCGGCTTCTTCCTCGCGCATCAGCTCGGGGGTCTTTTCGTCGCGGAACTCGCCCCCTTTGGCGTACACGGCGGGTTGCAGCCGCACGATGGCTTCCGCAGCGGTCGGCCACTCGTTGATCGCGACATAGTCGACGCAGTCGAGGGCCGCCAATGTCGCGGCACGGATTTGATCGGTGAAGGCCGGACGATGCGGCCCCTTATTGACGAAGCGATCGGGCGTGAGCGTGACGACCAGCACATCGCCCAACCGTCGGGCCTTTTGCAGGTAGCGGATGTGCCCAATATGCAGCAGATCGAAGACGCCGTGGCAATGGACCACGCGCTGCGCGCGTCCCCGCGCGGCAGATGCGACGTCCGCAAGTTTGGCGATCGTGGTGATCTTTACGTTTTGAGCCATACATATCCTGGCAACAGATCCTGGTTCCCAAGCGGAGCTTGGGAACGAGATATCACGCGTTCATTTTACGGTTTGCCGGGACGCGCCGTCGACGCCAGATTGGCATCGCATCGCGACCGAAACACGAACCAGCGCACGAGCCGGCGGGTTTAACCCGCCGGTCTTCGGCGAAGCCGTGACAACCCCGCCGCTGATGAGGAGACGGAACCCAGAAGCCCGGCTTTTTGAAAAAGCCGAGCTTCTTCCCACGACCGTCAAATCCGCGGCAGCTCGTAGCCCTTGCGATATTCGCGGGTCAGGTAACGGTTGGCCTCATCGTCGCCGGGGAAGGTTTCGCTCTGGGCGTCGAAAGTCAGCCTGCGGCCGGTGCGGTAGGCGATGTTGCCCAAATGGCAGAGCAGGGCGGAATAGTGCCCTTCCTCGATGTCGGCGATCAGGGCGTCGCTGTTGCGGCTCTTCACGCAGTCGATGAAGTTCTGGTAGTGCGTCGGCGTGTCGTCCCACTTTTGATGGAACGAAGGCCCGCGCTCATCTTTGGCGAAGAACACGCGGTACCCGTCGCGGTCGACCATCAGGTATCCCTTGTCGCCGAAAATGATGTTGTCGTTGTCGTTCTGATGCGCCTGCATGTGATACGGCGTGAAGTCGCGCTGCTCGTAAACGTACAACAAGTCGTCGTATTCCCACGTGACAACCATCGTGTCGGGCGTTTCCTGCGGGTCGCCTTTCGAGCCGAGTTTCGCGGCGCTGCACGAAACGGCTTTCGGGGCACGCAATCCCAGCGCCCAGCGGCCGAGGTCGATTTGATGCACGCCATCGTTGCCGATATCGCCCGTGCCGTAGTCCCACATCCAATGCCAGCCCTCGTGAAAGCGCATCATGTTGAACGGACGGGCGGGGGCCGGACCGAGCCACAAGTCGTAGTTCACACCAGCGGGCACCGTGGCGTCGCTAAACTGTTCATGCCGGCGCCGCTGCTGATTGTTGATCGCCTTCACCATCAGCGGTTTGCCGATCACGCCGTCGCGGACCAGCTTCCACGCCTCCTGGTAGTGCGGCGCAGCACGAAGCTGCGTCCCGTGCTGGACGATGCGGCCGAATTTCCGCGCGGCTTTCACCGCCATGCGGCCTTCGGCGATGTTGTGCGACGCGGGCTTTTCGACGTAGACATCCTTGCCGGCCGCGCAGGCATGAATGGTCACCGGCGCGTGCCAATGATCGGGCGTGGCGACCGCAATCGCGTCGACGTCCTTGCGGTCGAGCAGCGTGCGAAAGTCGACGACCGCTTCCGGCCGTTTGCCGTTGGTCGATTCGAGTTGATCGCAAAGCTTCCCGCTGCGGTTTTCATCGACGTCGCAAATGGCGACCAATTGGCTGTCGGGCAGCTTCGAAAACCAGTCGGCCAGATTGCGGCCGCGTCCACAGCCCAGCACCGCCACATTGACCTTTTCGTTGGGCGAGCGGGACGCTTTGTCCGCATCGGCGGCACGCCCGAGCGCTGCCGCACCCGCCGCCACGGCCGCCGTTTCCAAGAAGACGCGTCGGTTGATGGCACTCATCGTTCGGCTCCTCGAAGAATTTGGGCGAAACGTCAAAAAAACACGGCAGGATGCACATTGATCATGCTATCGGCGGGAGGACCCGGGATCAACGCGGTGGAGATTCCGACGGGGCGCGACTCGGCTGAGCTCGTCGAAGTCAGCCCGTCGGCTTTGGGTTTGCGTGCCGGTGTTTTTCGGAGGAAAGCAGGAGAGTCTTTGCATGGAGCTATTTTCACGTTATTATTCGGATCGTCGCCCGGTTTGCGCCAACTTCCTGCGCCGCGTTATCCGCAGCGATCGCCGCACTTACGAATGCCAAAACTTCATAAGACAAACGGCCACCATTATCGCCCGCGGCAACGCGTCGGGAAATATCGCATCGAGCGGCGCGTCGCCGACGGCGGGTTTGCCGTCGTCTACCAGGCGATGGATACCATCGAAGGCATTCGCGTGGCGCTCAAGGTGCCCCACTCGTCGTACATTGACGACAGCGTGCTGCGCGACTTTCGCACCGAAGTTCGGATGACCGCCAGGCTCGATCATCCGCACATCTTGCCGCTCAAGAACGCCAGCTTCATCGACGAAGACTTTGTCATCGTTTTTCCGCTGGGGGTCGAGTCATTTCACGAGCGACTCAGGCGGCGAATGTCGCTGCCGACCGCGCTCGACTTCGCCGAGCAGATGATTTCCGCCGTGGCTTACGCGCATCGGCAGCGCATCATCCACTGCGACATCAAGCCGGAGAACTTCATCCTGTTCCCCGGCAATCGGCTGCGATTGACGGACTTCGGCATTGCCAGGGTCGCGCTGCGCACCGTGCGGGCGTCGGGCACGGGAACGGTCGGCTACATGGCCCCCGAGCAGGCGATGGGCCAGCCCTCGCTGCGCTCCGACGTCTTTTCGCTGGGGCTGATCTTGTATCGCATGTTCGCCGGCGAGCTGCCCGAGTGGCCGTATGAATGGCCGCTGCCCGGCAATCGGCGTCTGCGACGACGGCTTCCCGGCAACTTTATCGGATTCCTGCGCAAGTCGATCGATTTGAAACCTCGCAGAAGATTCCGCGACGCCAACAAGATGCTTGAAGCGTTTCATCCGCTGAAAGAAAGGGCGCTGACGTATCGCGTAATGCGCCGGCGACGGAGCCCGCGCTGATTTCGTTACCGACTGAAATGGGAACGTCCGGAACGGCTTAAGACTCTGACAAATCGATCAAGAAGCCCGGCTTTTTGAAAAAGCCGGGCTTCTGCCGACGCGTCAGAATCTCTTATACCGTCCGGCAGTCAGGAGACGACTACGATGCATGAGGCACTGCTGGAGTCGCGGCCCTCTCGTCATCAAATCGCAGCCGATTTCGAAGCCTCCGAGCTCGCAGGCGGCATCTGCGTGTTGTACAGCAGCGCCTGCCCAGGCCGGGCGACCGCCAATGAAGACTGTGCCGCCATCATCCGCTGCGGCGAACGGACCGCGGTACTGGCGGTTGCCGACGGGGTGGGGGGAATGCGAGGAGGCGATTTGGCCTCGCGCGCGGCGCTAACGGCCCTCAAAGAGGCCATTCTGCACTCGTCGAAAAAGAAGAGCGATTCGCTGCGATCGTCGATTCTCAATGGGATCGATGCCGCCAACAAAACCGTTCTCGAATTGGGCGTCGGAGCGGCTTCGACGCTGGCCATCGTCGAGATCCAGGGACGCACCATCCGGCCGTACCACGTCGGCGACTCGATGATCCTCAACGTCGGCCAGCGCGGCAAAATCAAGTTGCAGACCATCTCGCATTCGCCCGTCGGCTTTGCCGTCGAGGCCGGACTGCTCGACCCCAAAGAGGCAATGTATCACGCGCAACGGCACATTGTTTCGAACGTCATCGGCTCGGCCGACATGCGGATCGAAATCGGCCCGACGCTCACGCTCTCGCCGCGCGACACGCTGGTGCTCGCCAGCGACGGCCTCAGCGACAACTTGCACCAGAGCGAGATCATCGAGTCGATTCGCAAGGGACCGCTCGAGACAGGCGTGCGGCAGATGGCCGAGAAATCCCGCCGCCGCATGATTTCGACAACACCGGGAGTCCCATCAAAGCCGGACGACTTGACGATCATCGCCTACCGCCCCACGCAGCCGCCGAAGGAGAAAGCGCCCGCGCGCCGCAAAACGAGGCGAGCCAGCGGGGCGGCGTGATCACGGGGCGGGGTGCCACTGGCGTCTCGCCAGTGCTCTTCTCGAATGTGATACGTCCGCTTTTGCTTTATGGCGCGGCAAGCGACAATATTGAGTAAGATTCGCTTGCACGATGAACAGCAAAGCGAGCGAATGCTCCATTGAAAAGAGCACGGGCAAGATGCCCGTGGCACCCGGCGCCGCTTGAGCAAAGCGAACTCCCCTCCCTCTCAGGGAGGGGCTGGGGGAGGGTTGAAGCGTGCGGACGCTCGTGTGGCTTTCGCTCTTTAATCTGCGCTATGACTCGAGCGTTCGTTTCCACCCCCACCTCAATCCTCCCCCTAAAGAGGGGGAAGAGGCCGCGATTAGGTTTCAGAAAGTCGCCCGCGAATGTCCGCGTACAACCGATCGGCGAAGCTATTCATGTAGCTGAAGTCGCTGCCGCATTGGATCCACTGCACGCCCATCTTCGCCGCCTCGCAGGCGTGCTCGACGTCGTTGCCCATGCCGATGCCGACCGGCAATCCGGCAGCTCTCGCTTTTTGCACAATCAGGCGGATCGCTGATAGGACTTCAGGATGTCGCGGCTGACCGGGTAAGCCCATCGAGCCGCTGAGATCGTTGGGGCCGACGACGATCGAGTCGAGTCCGCGGATTGACACAATCGCGTCGACGTCGGCCAAAGCGCCCGCCGTTTCGATCTGGGCGACGACAAACACCTCGCGGTTGGCGCGTGCGAGATAGTCGCTCCCGCCGTCGCGGCCATAGTTCGACGGCCGCCGCGGACCGTATCCGCGCGTTCCCAAAGGCGGGTAGCGGCACGCAGAGACGAACGCGCGGACATCATCGGCCGAACCGGCTTGTGGGAGAATGATCCCCTCGGCTCCCGAATCGAGCACGCGCTTGATCCAGCCGACGTCGCCGCAGGGAACGCGCACGAGAGCCGGTGCGCCCCCGGCCCGGGCGGCGATCAGGTGGCCGGCCATCGACTCGACCGACATCGGATTGTGCTCGAGGTCGATCCAGACGAAGTCGACGCTGTCGCAAAGCGCTTCCGTGACAGTCGAGTCGGAAAAAGTGATCCCGACGCCAAGGCAAATCCGGCCGGTGCGCAGTTGTTCGCGAAACTTGTGAATGTGGCTGATCATTTTTTAAACGTCGTGCCCCGGAACCTATTTACCGCGTTGACTCGTTCGCCCCCCACCCCGGCCCTCCCCCGCGGCGGGGGGAGGGGGCAGGGCCGGCGCATCAAAACTGAGCGTTGTGGAGCACTCTCAGCAGGTATG
>JBBDVZ010000053.1:0-10789 GCA_040903115.1 Planctomycetaceae bacterium | reverse complement strand
CCGTCGTCTTCGAGCAGCCCGGCATGGCAATGCCTTTCGATTGTGCTGCCGGCCAGCTCATCCATATCGAAGCCCGTGAGCTTGCGGAAGGCAGCCTTTTCGATGCCCGCGCATCGCCTGAGGCCGATGACAAGCGCCTCGCGCGCCCGCTCTTCGTCCGAAAGCCGTTCGCGCTCGGCGACGGGAGATTCGCCGGCCATCACACGTTTGAGCCACGTCGTGACGCTGCGATGGTTCGACTCCCGCACGCCGTCGACGTAACGCGCCGCGCCCGGTCCGAATGCCAGGTAGGACAGCCCCTTCCAGTACACTTCGTTATGCCGGCAACTGAAGCCAGGGCGGGCGAAGTTGGAGATCTCATATTGCTGGTAGCCCGCAGCGGCCAGCGTGTCCATCGCCGTGGCATACATCTCGTATTCAGTGGCTTCCGGGACGCGCACCAGTTCCCCCTTGATGACGCGTCCCCAAAACGCCGTTCCTTTTTCGTAGGTGAGCCCATAACTTGAGATGTGCGTGGGTTCGAGCGCGACCGCTTCGGATAACGTCTGTTGCCACGATTCGAGCGTCTGCCCCGGCACGCCAAATATCAGGTCGAGCGAGATGTTGTCGATGCGCGAGCGCAATCGCTCGACGGTGTTCACGATGCCGCATCGCCGGTGATCGCGTTCCAACACGCGCAGGACATCCGAGTCGAACGACTGCACGCCCAGACTCACGCGATTCACGCCCGAGTCGGCAAGCATTTTGATCTTGTCGCTATCGAGTCCGCTGGGGTTCGCCTCGACGGTGAACTCGTATCCGTCGGCGAGCCGGAACCACTTGCGGATCAGCTCCATGAATTGGGAAAGTGGCTCGGCCGGCAGATGTGTGGGCGTGCCGCCCCCCAGAAACAGAGTGTCCAGCTCGGGCGGCTCGTCGAGCGATTCCAGCTCCAGCTCCAAGGCTTGAAGATAGCCGCCGATCAAATCGTCACGTCGTGCGACCACGGTGAAATCGCAATACCCGCAACGGTGGGCGCAAAACGGCACGTGGATGTACGCCGACCGCGCCGTGGGCAGCGCAGTCTTCGTTTGGGAAGGCTCCGCGAGAACGACGTTCGGCGCTAACTGTTGCCGCATAGCTCCCCCGAATCGACGCCGAGCCCGACGTGTCGGCTCCCCCCGCTGTGATTCTACGCCGTCCGCATAACCAAGGGAACCGGTCTATTCTTCTGCGGGCCGGGGGAGGTTCGCCCAATGCCCCGTGGAGTCGTGCCCGCTGACAACAACCCCCTTGTTGTTCCAACCCAGGTGCGCCCGGACTTCCGCCGCACAATATCGCAGCGTCAAGCCGCACCTGCGGCGGTCTGAATTATTGGCATGGGAGCCGTGCAGCAATAAATCCGAATGGATGGAAATTTCACCCGCTTTGAGCGCGATGTCGACGGGTTCTCCGTATTGCTCGGCATCTTCGACCGTTTGGTCGAGCACGTTGTCCTCGCCGGTTTGGCTGGTGCGATACGTCAAGTGCCCCAGATGATGCGAGCCGGGAATGAACCGCATGCACGCATTCTCGACGTCGGCGTCGTCGATCGCCAGCCAGACAGTCACAGTCTTTGACGGTGTCAGCGGCCAGTAGCTGGCATCCTGATGCCAGGCCACCGACTTGCCGTCGTGGGGCATTTTGCAGAAATAATGCGACCCCCAACCAATCACGTTTTCGCCCAGCAAATCTCGGACGCAGGACACAATCCGCGGGTGCCGCAGCAAGTCGAAGACCCGGCCGTACGTCTTATGGGCTGTGCTGATCGAATAGCTGTCGCCGCCGGCGGCGAGAACTTTTTCCAGCAAGGCATCGAAATAGCGGCGGTTGTCGGCGCTTTGTTGTGCATCGAAAATGCGAATCGCCGTAAGGTATCCGTCCCGGTTGAACTGTTCGATTTGCGCCGGCGAGAAGTACGCCGGCTGCCTGTTTTGTACCGGGTGGAAGCGAAGGTCGCGCGCGACCGTCTCCAGTTCATCCTGACCGGGAATGATTTTGTATTGGCTCGGTTGCGACATCGCTTGGGGACTCGTCGAATCGGTACGATTTCCAGGTTCGAGTATGAGCATCCGGCAGGTCGGAATCAATCGGCCATCCCGAGCATCTTCCGCAGGGGGGAACGGTTGCCATCGATCGGGTGGCCGGGCCAAAAATAATGGTCCGGCTACCGGTAATGGCCGCTTTTCCGTCATCATTTTTTGCCTGGCTGGCGTTGAAGGGCTGGACCAAAGTCGTTAAGCTCTTCTGTTTCCGCGACTTATCTGCAGATTTGAGTCGCATTCTCGGCATATTTCCCCGGCGACAGCGCTAAAGGGTTACTGCCGTTCTACGGCTCAACGAGGCCCACCGTTTAGCCGCTGAAGATATGGTATTTGGCCCAGCCGGATTGAGAGTTGGTACCGTGCACAAAAGCTACATGACCAAGAAAGAGGACGTCCACTCGGACTGGTACATCGTCGATGCCGAGGCCCAGATTGTCGGGCGCCTGGCAACGCGATTGGCCACCATTCTGATGGGAAAACATAAGCCGACGTACACCCCGCACGTCGAAAGCGGCGATTACGTCGTCGTCATTAACGCCGACAAGGTCCGTTTCGGGGGGGCGGCGATGGCTCACCCGAAGCACCCGTACTTCAGCAAAAAAATGGTGACGAAAGAGTACGAGCATTACACCGGCTATCCCGGTGGGCGGCGGATTGAATCGGCCCTCAAACTCTGGGAGCGAAAACCCGAGATGATTTTGCGAGAGGCCGTCCGACGGATGCTTCCTAAAAACAAACTGAGAAGCGTGATGTTGAAGAAGTTGAAGTTGTACTCCGGCTCCGAACATCCGCACCAGGCGCAGAACCCCCAAGAGCTGCCTGAACACCTGAGGGCCTAAGTCCGGCCATCGCGCCGACAACAGCGTCTTTGTTCGAGAACATTCACGACTTCAGGAAGTCAATATCGATGGCTAGTGAGATCGATACCCAAGCGACTGAACCAACCACCGACGAAGCGACTGGCGAGGGCGCGAAGACGACGGCCTCACACGGGTTGTCTCTCGGTTCCGGGCTGCCGGCGGGCGCCTCTGACGAACCCGAAGCCGAACACGTGGTGCGCGGCAAGATCGATCGCTTCGGCGTCGCGATGGGAACCGGACGTCGAAAAACATCGGTGGCGCGCGTCCGCGTCAGCAAAGGCAAGGGGGACGTCAGCATCAACGGCCGTTCTCTCGAAGACTATTGCCGCGTCGAACGGGACCGCATGAACGTTGAAGCCCCTCTCCGTGCGACCGACATGTACGGGAAGGTCGACATCTGGGTGCGAGTGAACGGCGGCGGGCCCACCGGGCAGGCGGGTGCCATCGTGTTGGGAATCGCTCGCGCGCTTCAGGCGATGGAGCCGAACCTGCACGGCAAGCTCTCGGAAGGCGGCTTCCTCACCCGCGACGGCCGCATGGTGGAACGCAAGAAGTACGGTTTCAAGAAAGCCCGCAAGAGCTTCCAGTTCTCCAAGCGATAGGCAGCGAGCAATACGTTCGCAGAAGCAGCCAGGAGCAACAAAATCGATTCCCCCTCGGCCGGAGTTCACTTCGGCGAGGGGATTTTTATTAGAGCGTCCAACAGAATGCCGAAGCAGCCCGGCTTTTCGGAAAAGCCGGGCTGCTGAACGCCATTTGCTAACTGTTTTCGCCACCGTCATTCATCGGCCCAACTGCGACGAATAATAAAAGAGGGGATCCCGACTCCCAGCCAGTTGCGCGAACGACCGTGAGCGCCGCCGTTCCCATTGCCCAAGGCACGTCGATCGAATCTTGGGTCGAGGGCTGAGCTGGTCGCTTTTCTGGCCGCACGCCCGGCCTTCCAGCGCGTTGTCAGATCCATCAACCTCTCCGTCCAGCCAGAGGACGTACTTATGTACAATCCGCTCCTTTTGCCAGACCTGCGTGTCATGTTGGAGGAGGTCGATGCGCAAGGGCTCAGCGAGTTCTGCAACGTGCTGCATCCTGCCGTCGCGGCGGAAGTTCTGGAAGGGCTCTCCAGCGACGACATCTGGAAGGTTTTGTCGTACTGCCCGCTGCCCCGCCAGGTCGAGATTTTCGAGTTCTTGAGCCTCGCCAAACAAGTCGCGATGGTGGAGGACGTCGATCGCACGCGTCTCTCCAGGTTGCTCGAGGAGATGTCGTCGGACGACCGGGTCGCCCTGCTCAACCGTATGGATCCGGAGCACGTCGAACGTCTGATGCCGATGATCGCGCAAGCGGAACGCGCGAACATCCGCAAGCTGCTCTCGTACCCCGAGCACAGCGCCGGCTCGATCATGACCACCGAATACGCGTGGCTGCCGGAAGAAATCACCGTCCGCGAGGCCTTGGAGCGATTGCGGCGACAAGCGCCCGACCGGGAAACCATTTACTACGTGTACATTCTCGACGAGGGCCGGCGGCTCGACGGCTTTCTGTCGCTGCAGGACTTGATTCTCGCCAACCCCAACGCCCGGCTCCCCGACATCATGAAGCGCGACCTGATTTCGGTCCGCGTCGATGACGACCAGGAGCTCGTCGCGCAGGAGTTGGCCAAGTACGACTTCCTCGCCATCCCGGTCGTGGACAAGCAAAACCAGTTGGTGGGCATCATTACATACGACGACATCCTCGACATCGTCCAGGAAGAGGCCACCGAAGACGCGTATCGAGCGGTCGCCGTGCAGCCACTCAAAGACAGCTACCTCGACACGCCTTTTCACTCGCTCGCCTGGAAGCGGGGAGTATGGCTGATGTTTTTGGCCGTGGTTGCCTGCGGCACGGCACAGGTCCTCCACAGCTTCGAAGAGGTTTCGAAGGAATACGTGTGGCTGATCCTCTTCTTGCCGCTGGTGCTGGCCAGCGGCGGAAACGCGGGTTCGCAGTCGGCCACGTTGATCATCCGCGCGCTGGCCGTCGATGACCTCACGCGAGAGCAAAAGTTCCGTTTGGCGCGACGCGAACCGCTGGTCGGGGTGGCGCTGGGGCTTTGCCTGGCGCTGGTCGGATTCGTAGCCGCCCTGGTGTGGTTTCAAAAGTCATTTATTGAAGCGGGCGTCGTGGCGATGACCGTTTCGATGGTAGTGGTCGTCGGCACGGTCATCGGCGCGCTGCTGCCGCTGGTCTTTCGGCGTTTCGGCATGGACCCGGCGATTATGTCGAACCCCCTGATCTCCGCCCTGGGAGACGTGCTGGGCGTGATCATCTACTACTCGACGGCCATCGCCATTTTAAGCCACACGCAGAGCTAGGCGTGTAAGTCAGACAAAGTGCCCGCACACGATTATCCGCCGTCGGGGCGGGTGAATATCACCGCCTGCGGGTCCTCGTACTCGACCTGCCATCGCGGATGGCTGTGCAGCTTCGAAATAAGCTCCGCGCGTTGGGCCTTGTCGACGACGATCGTGCTCACTCGGTAACGGTCCAGCGTGGCGTCCCAACCATCACGCACGTTGATGATGTCGAGGTAGTCGGACCACACTTTGCGCGGGATCAGATGCGCGTGAGAGGCAACGAAGACGCGAGCGCCGGGCGGTCCCGCCCAGAGCAGGTAGTCGCCCCACTCGTAACTGTTGAAGATTTGGCCGGCCGGCGGATGCTCGATCAGGTAGTCAACGGCGCCGACGGGAGTCGCCGACGACAGATTCTCTTGCGACGCGGAATGGCTGAACCAGGGATTTGCCAGACACACGACGGCGATGACCATACTCGCCGCCAGCCACCATGTGCTTTGATGCGTGCTCATCGAATTGTCTTTTAACCGTTGCTTCGATCCTCGGCTCCACGCTGCCGCGCCGTGTAAGACGAGATAATACGCTGCAACGGGCGCCCACCAGACAATCATTCGGGAGATCCACAACGTCGCCAATCCCGTGCCGACCAATTGTAGAATCTCGGAACACGACACGCGCCGCGGACTCATTCGGTAAACGAACATGAGCGCCAAAACGGAAACGGCGAACGCACGCCCTTGTCGCATGTGGAAAGCGAGCGGACCCCATTCCACCAACGAAGAAAGATTCTCGTGCGACGATGCCGAAACCACTTCCAGATAGAGCCGCCATCCGTATGGATTGAGCAAAACGGCAATTGCCGACAATGCGGTCAACCCGAAGAGGCGGCGAGTCGTTTGATCGCGTGCAACGGCTGCGATGCTTCGCGTTCTCAGTACAACATCGCCCGCGCGACCGAGCGCAAACGCGCCGAGCATTGCCAGCCCCACGGCAAACGAGCCGTGCAAGTTCGCCCAGCAGGCCATCAACACCGGGACCACGGCCCACGCCGCTGGCGACCACCGCCGCGACGTCAACAACACCAGTAATAGAATTTGGCAGACCATGGCCGCCAATTGCGGCCGAATGATCGAGAGGTGCTGCCAACTCACCCAGACAAAGATGGCCAGTCCCAGCACACTGAGGAACACGCTGCGGCTGATGCGATACAAACGCCACGCCAACAGTGACAGGCCCGCGGTGATTGTCGCTGCAAACAGAAAATGCAGACCCGCCGTTCCAAATGCGGCGTAAGCCCGGTAACCAATCACCTGGCTCAACCAGGCCGTGTCGACAAACGGCACGCCTGCCGAAAGCGGCATCAACGGCTCGGTCTCCGGGATGGCGCCCGTCTGACAGATCAGCCGGCCATAAGCCAAATGGCCCCACAAATCGGTATGCCACAACGGCCACGTGAACAGATAGCAATAGAACGCGCCGAGGGCGGCCGTGAAAAAGCACAGCGTCGGCGTCCCCGTCGGCCAGCCGGCTATCTTTCCAGGTGAACTTTTTCGGTTCGACAATTCGGTACGACAGGCCACGGGCGGGATGGGTCTGACTGGCAAGGAGTGATCGCGATATCTGCTACCGCCATCAATGATAGCAGATCGACTTCCCCTGATGCCGCAAATCGTCTAAAACGCGCGTCCCTTGTCGAGCCTGCGCTGAATTTTCCGCCGGGATCAACCCCGCGTCGCCGTGATGCAAAGGACGCCGCAGCTCTGTAGGGTGGGTGATAACCCACCAACAGCGCGTGTGCAGCATCAGATGGTGGGTTGTCACCCACCCTACGCGGCTTGTCGAGCCTGCGCTGAATTTCCGCGGGGATTAACCCCGCGGCTCGACGTGATGAAAAGGACGCCGCAGTGAAGGCCACCGATTGGTGTCGACGCATTCCCTGGACGATTGTCATCTGCGCGCTATCGCTGATAAGCATCGGACTTGGGGGCATTGTGCGCGGCGATGAGCTGGCGGGAAAGAGTGACTTCGTGACGCGGCAACTTGTTTGGATCGCTCTCGCCGTTCCGATTATGTTCGCCTCGACGCTGATTCCCTACCGGTCGCTGCGCGGACTGAGTTATCCGCTTTTCGCAGTGAACCTGGTCCTGCTGGTGCTCGTGTACTTCATGCCCGCGCGAAATGGAGCGCACTGCTGGATTCCACTCGGAATCATGGATTTTCAACCGTCGGAGCTTTCGAAGTTGACGTTCATGATGACGCTCGCGCATTACCTGATGTATCGCGAGAACTATCGCAGGCTGTTCGGGCTGCTCGTGCCATTTGTGTTGACGCTGATCCCGGTGGCGCTCATCTTGCGCGAGCCCGACTTGGGGACGGCATTGGTCTTCTTTCCGGTGCTGTACGCCATGCTGTTTGCCGCCGGCGCGCGGCTGCGACACCTGACGTTTATTGCGGTGCTGGGCGTCGCCGTCGTGCCGTTAATCTGGTTGGAGATGAGTGCCGAGCAGCAGTCGCGCATCGTGACGCTGTTTATCCAGGAAGACGGGGGACGGGCACCTACCGGCGACGGATATCACTTGCACCAGTCGAAACAAATGTTGGCCTTGGGCGGCATTTGGGGCAGTCAAATCACAGGCATGCCACTCGACGACCCAGCGGCGTATCACTTGCCCGCGGCCCGCACCGATTTCGTGTTTTGCCTGGTGGGCGAACGTTGGGGTCTTGTGGGAGCGCTATTGGTGCTGGCGTTATACGCAATTCTGTTTGCCCGCGGCCTGTATGTCGCCGCCGCCACGCGCGAACCATTCGCCAGATTGTTGGCCGTGGGAATCGTCGCGCTTTTGGCAACACAAACGGTCATCAACTCCGGGATGACCGTCGGCCTGATGCCGATCACCGGGATGACGCTGCCGCTGATGAGTTACGGCGGCTCGAGTCTTTTGTCGACTTGCCTCGCGTTGGGGCTGTTATTGAACGTCGGCATGCGCCCGGGTTACGAAATGACGGCCGAGCCGTTCCGCTTCGGGCATGAAGGGGTCGCATAATCCCCGGCGTGGGACCGAAATCGTTGTCGGCGGTCGGCTTCAGCGATTACGATCAAAGCATGTCGACCGAGAAAACCGACGCCCTGGTCATTCGGCAGACCGACTTCAGCGAGACGAGCAAAGTCCTCACCTTCTTTACTCGAGAGTTCGGCAAGATCTCGGTCATTGCCAAAGGGGCTCGACGGCTGAAAGGGCCGTTTGAGGCTGCTCTTGACCTTCTCAGCGTATGTCGGATAGTCTTCATCCGAAAATCGACCCAGGGCCTCGACATTTTGACAGAAGCCCAGTTGGCATCAAGGTTTAAGCCGGCCGGGCGCGACATGTCGCGTTTGTATGGCGGCTACTATGTTGCCGAGCTGCTCGGCGATTTGACGGAGGAGTACGATCCGCATCCCCTATTGTTCGATGACGCCGTCGCCACTCTGACGGCACTCGCGCAGGACACACATGTCGACCGCAACATCGTGCGGTTTGAATTGGGAATACTTAGAGAAATTGGGCAGCTTCCAGCATTCGACGCATGCATCGCCTGCGGAAAACCGGTGACAAGCTCGGCCAGCTACGGATTCTGGGTTTCGCAGGGAGGACTGATCTGCCAAAGCTGCCGCCACGAAAAATTTGAACAACGCCTGCTTCATGCCGGAACCATTCGGCTGCTTCAGGCGTTGGCCGATCGACACGCTGCGTTCGAACGGCTGACAATTTCGCCCGCGCAAGTCAAGGAAATCCGACACGTCGTTACAGCAGCCATTTCGCATGCACTAGGTCGCCGGCCCAAAATGTCTCGTTATTTGCATCTGTAAAAGCACTTCAAACACTTCAACACCTTATCCAATCGATAAGAACGCCGTTCCACGACCCCCGTTTGCTCTTTGCCACATTCATTGAGGTCGACGAGCAATCGTCCGCCGACTGTTTCGACACAAACCCCCGCCGCGTGCATCCGACCCATCCCTTCAACTCTCCCGGGCTCTGTCCTTTTTTCTGTTGAATGTCATGGATGAACATGGTGCCGACGGTATCGACAAGACGGCAAGCCAGGCCGCGATGGAAACAAGTTGGTCTCTCGCTGGCAACTATCGCCTGCCTGTACGCGACGGGTTGCCAATCCCCCATGGGATTGTTTTCTCGTGACCTGTCCGACGACGAGACGACGCGGCGAATGGCCAGCATCGAGGGAACGCGCGGGCCGTTGGAGCGGCTGCTGCACCGCCGAAGCGCCGAGGAGTCAGCAGATGACCACTCACTCTCGTCGGCCGAAGGACAGGCGGAGCTGGAACGCGCAGAACAACTTTCCGCGGCCGGCAAGCACAAACAAGCCGAGAAGGCCTATAAGTCAATCGCCAAACACTACAAGGAAAGCCCCGTCGCCGAAGACGCGCTGTTCCTGCGTGCCGAGTCGATGTACAAGCGGCAGCGGTATTCGTGGGCGCAAGACGGCTACGACGAGTTGCTCAAGCAGTTTCCCTCGACGCGGTATCTCGATCGCGTGACGCGGCGCATGTTTACGATCGCGCAAGTTTGGCTGCAGTCGCCCGAAGTCGTCAGCACGGATGAAATTCAGCAAGTGAATTTCGAGGACCCCAGCAAAACGCCGCCGCCCGCTGAAAAGAACCCGAAGCCGCAAGGCATCACGCGCCGAGTGCCGATCTTCCCGAACTTTGTCGATCGTTCGCGGCCGGTCTTCGACACCGAGGGACGCGCCTTGGAGGCGCTGCGGTCGATTTGGACCAAAGACCCCACCGGGTCTCTCGCCGACGACGCGCTGATGCTCGAAGCCAGCTACCACCTGAGAAAAGGCAACTACATCGAGGCCGACCGTCTGTACGAAGTGCTTCGCAAGGATTACCCCAAGAGCGCACATTTCGAAAATGCTTACGTGCTCGGATCGCACGTGAAACTCATGGGATATCAGGGCGCTGCGTACGATTCGCGGAGCCTGGAAGACTCCGAGCAATTGAAAATCACCTCGGCACAGTTGTTTCCAAACCATCCCGCGCACGATCGGCTGCAGGACGAGCTGCGGAAAATCGAGTTGGCAAAAGTGGAAGCGATTTGGAATGACCTCTGCTACTATCAGCGCAAGCGCAAGCCGGCAGCCGTCGCCATCTATTGCCGGCAGATTCTTGCGGAGTATCCAAACTCCGATTACGCGGCTCGCGCCCGCAAAGTGCTGAACGAGTTGGAAGCGAACGGCTCGATAGCCGGGTCGGCAAAGGCCAATGCCACCAGGCCCGATGCGCACGAGAACGAACCGCCCGCGAGAGTGCGCTTGACCGAGCCGAAGACTTTGCCGGAAAACTCCCGCAACAAAGACGAGGCCCCCGGCTGGGTCGATCTCGGCGTATAGATCGGAATCGTTGCATGAGCAAACGCGCAGCGTTCCCACGACAACGAGTGAAGCCTCTGCTGGCGGCACTCATGCCGCTGCTGTTGATTGCCGGCGGTTGCGGCTACATGGTGGGTGGAGTGCACGAGCCCTCGAT
>JBBDVZ010000052.1:9758-10818 GCA_040903115.1 Planctomycetaceae bacterium | reverse complement strand
CCATGTCGTCTTTGTGTAGGATATCCGGGCCGCAGTCTTGAAACATTTTCTTCCCGACCCGTACTCGGAATTGTGAAATATCGATGACTCTCAATTCGTCGCACATAGCGGAGTCCATCGGTCTGAATTGTGGTCTGCTATTTTCGAGCATAGGACGAGGCAACTCGAAAAAACAAGTATATTTGTGTCGGTGTCCAGACTGCCGTCCCAATCGCAATCAAGAAGTCGGGGCCATGGCGGACAGTGTGTTCCGGGCGTCGAATCGCACGGGACGGGAGTAATGATACACCTCGAAGCCGTCTCCGACCGGTGTGGGAGCACGCACGATCAACTCGATCCACGACGGGCAATTGAACGCCGCATACGCCAATTGCATCCCGTTGATGAGGTCAGCGGGGACGCGCTCGAAGTCGGGGAGCAGTACCGGCCCGGTGTCGGTCTGGTAAATGCCGGCGCGCTCGTTGGCATTCATGGTCTTCACGGGAAATTCCAGCACGGCTTCATATTGACCCTGCGCGATTTCCGTTCGTGCCACCAACGGCCGATTCGCGAGCGTTGCCTCGACGATCGCATGAGCCGATTTGAGGAGCTCTCCCTCGGTTTCGACGACGTCGATGCGCACGCTGTCAAACGCGTCGGCGATGTTGCCGCTTTGCCGATCGCTCTGTACGCCTGTTCCCGGCGGGTACAACTCGACACCGATGCCGCAACGCGCGTACGTTTTTATGTGCAGAAAACGGTCGTCGGAAAAGATGGGGACGAAGTCGGCATTGGGCTCGAGCCAGATGCCGCCTTCGACGCCCACGCGTTCGGTCTTGCAGCTTGCCCCCATCACGAATGAGTGCAGCGTTCCCGTCTCGCGATCCCGTATTCGACAACGGCACTCGATGACGATGCGCGCGTTATTGAGTGAGTACGGGGGCGCGTGTGTCCCTGTTTGCGACGGCTTTTTTTGCCAGTCGATGCGAAACGTCAGAAACGAGCGCGAGAAGTCGATGATCCGCATTGGTGAAGGTCCCGGGTCGAATTGCGTCAATCGGGTGCCTGGGGTCGAGCCGAT
>JBBDVZ010000052.1:0-9748 GCA_040903115.1 Planctomycetaceae bacterium | reverse complement strand
AGGCTCGCCCCCAGGTGCACCGTTCGCGAGAGATCTTTGGAAATCGCTTGGAAGCTACGGCACACGGCGTGTGCCTGCTACATTGCAAAACGCCGAATATACCGGCGGGCGGTTTGTTCCGGTATCATGAACGTGCCCTCTCGGACAGATCGGAACCATTCACCGGAGAGATCGTGAGAACACAGAATCTCAATACGAACGGACGTGATTCATCCAAGACGGCGCGCGTGCTGATCGTGATGCTTGGCCCGTGCTTCGGATGCATTTGCACCATCGCCTGGGCTCAGCAAGCGACGTTCATGGTCGAGCAATCATTCGACACCGATCCTGGCTGGGAGGGACTGCGGAATCGGTTGCTGCCGCCACGACCGCCCGTCGTCAAACAGCATTTCGGCTACGCGCGGACGAACTTGGCGGGCGGCCGAGGCGCGGGCGAAATCGGCGGCACAATCCAGCGGTCGTCGACGCGCGCGTGGTACGCCAAATCCATAGCCGAAGTGACGCTGAACGATCGGTTGACGGCCACCGGCCAGTTTGCGGTGACCCGTGCCGACAGCAGCAGCGGCATGATGTTCGGCTGGTTCAACGAAACTTCGCGCGGCTGGCGCACGCCCAACTCGCTCGCATTTCGCATCGACGGCAACGGCGCGAAATACTGGATGTTTTACGAGTACGGGACGCGAAACTGGCGCACCGGCGGGGGCGGCGCCTTCGAAGGCGATCGCTATCAGACGACCGAAACACCCCCGTTTCGCGCTGACGGCACCGTGCATCGCTGGTCGCTCAGCTACGATCCCAGATTGAAAGAGCAACCGGGCGTCCTCACGTTCCAGGTCGACGATCGCCGTTATACGCAGGAGGTTGCGCCCGAACACAAGGCCGACGAGGCCACGTTCAACCGGTTCGGAATTTGGAACGTACAGATCGGCGGCGAGTCGCTCGACGTCTTTTTCGATGATCTCGTCGTCAACGGCGAGCGCGAATCGTTCGACGCAGATCCCCAATGGATGGGCGCCGGCAACGAGGTCGAGTTCACCGAACGCGTGATTCGGCCGCTGCACGATTTCGGCTACAGCGGCACCAATCACGCCTGCGGCAAGCCGGGCGAGGTCGGCGGCATCATCTTTCGCGACGAACGGCCCGCGTTCTATGCCGGCGCCTGTGTACCGTTGACTCTCGACGACGAGCTGCAAGCCTCCGGGCGATTGGCATTCCTGCAAGCCGGTTCCGACAGCGGCATTTGTCTTGGGTGGTTCAATGCGTCGGCGAAGCGCGAGAAGAACACGCCCGAGCACGAAGATCGGCAGCGGAGCTATGTCGCCGTCATGATCGAAGGCCCAAGCCGCGTCGGCCACTATTTTCGCCCCGCTTATTCGACGGCGACCGGTGCGGGCGGAGCGCCGATGTCCGATCCGACGAGCGGCAAAGAGCGTCCGTTGATTCGGCCCGACGGCAAGGTTCATCGGTGGTCGTTGGCGTACTCGCCTCGGGCAGCAAACGGCCGCGGACAAATTGCCATCACCCTCGACGGAGAACGCCACACGCTCGATCTCGCCCAGGGCGAGCGCGCGAGCGGCGCAACCTTCGATCGCTTCGGGCTGTTCAACATCCAAGCAGGCGGCCATCACGTCGAGATCTATCTCGACGACTTGAAGTACACGAGCGCCTCGAAATAGACATAGACGCAATAACGTGAACTCCCTCCCCCCTTGCGGGCCTGCGGCGAGCTCAGCCGAGCGGGGAGGGCCGGGGTGGGGGGTTCAACGCGGTTTCAACTCACATGACCAATTACGCCAACCGACTTCACACCGCCGTCCGCGCGAAGAAAACGCCCGCTCTCGTCGGACTCGACCCGCGGTTCGAGCAGCTTCCGACACCCGTCATTCAATCTGCACAGAAAGCATCGCGACGAAGTGAACTCTCACTGAGAGCGGCGGCGTTCGAGATCTTCTGCCGCGAGCTGATCGACGTCGTCGCGCCGCTGGTGCCGGCCGTCAAGCCGCAGGCGGCTTTCTTCGAAGAGCTCGGTCCACCGGGGATGGAAGCACTCGCTGCCGTCATTCGTTATGCGCGCGATGCCGGATTGATTGTCATCCTCGATGCCAAGCGAGGCGACATCGGCTCGACGGCTGAGGCTTATGCGCGCGGATACCTGGCGGGCGAAGACCCCGCGGCCGCGGCATGGGCCGCCGATGCGCTCACGGTCAATCCATACCTGGGCAGCGACACGTTGGAACCGTTCGTGCGAACGGCAGAAGAGCGCGGCGGGGGAATTTACGTCTTAGTCCGCACGAGCAACCCCGGGGCAGGAACGTTTCAGGACCGCAAATCGCCGGTCGAGGGAGGAAAAGGCAGCGAGCCGCTTTACCAATACGTGGCCCACGTGGTCGAGGATCTTGCGATGCGGACATCAGGCGGCGGCGAGTTTGGCTGCGTGGGCGCGGTCGTCGGCGCGACGTACCCCGACGAATTGGCCCAACTTCGCAAAGCCATGCCCCACGCGCCGCTGCTGGTCCCAGGCTATGGCTCGCAAGGCGCGGGCGCCCTCGACGTCGCCGCCGCCTTTACACCCGACGGCTTAGGCGCGTTGATTAACAGCTCGCGGGCGATCAACTTCGCGCACGCGCAGGAACCGTACAAAAGCCGGTTCGGCGACGCGAAGTGGCAACAAGCCGCCGAAGCCGCCACGAAGCAGATGATCGCCGACCTCGCGGCGCACACGCCGGCTGGAAAACTGTAAAGCCCTCATGAGCCACGGGGTTTAACCCCGCGGTCTTCAATCAGCCTGGCGGCGCTCAAAAGACCGGCGGGTTAAACCCGCCGGCTCGAGCGGGAATCCTCACTCGGCCGTTTTTTCTTTCGGTTCGTCTTTCGTCGGATGAATCCGAGTCTTACGAAATCCATTGTCATGCGCGAGTTTCAGCAACTTTTGGATGTGCCGCTGCGGAGTCTCCCGACCCGCGCGGATTTCGATGCTGACTTCGCTGGGAACGACGTTGGTTTTGCGGCAAACTTCGGCCGCTCCCTTGAAGAATGACTCCCACTGTTCGATCGGATAAACACTCGAATCCAAAACCGACTTCCACGCCTCGTCGGCCATCGTCCGCTTCACAACGGTCACCGAATACTTTGTCGGACCTTTCGGTTGGGAATTATCGACGTCCGACGTGATGCTCAAGACAAGCTGCGGTTTTCCGTCGCCTGCGGGTTGAGGAAGGCTTTTCTCTGGAATGGAGCCCGTTGACTGAGGTTCGGCAAGCGACGACTTGGTGGCCGGACTTGGCGAGAGTTCGATTGTGCTGGACGTGCCGTCGTTCACGGATTCGTCCGCAGGCGATGCTGCCGCTGCCGGTACTGGTTCTGCATCCGACGGTGCGATTTTCACTGCCGCCTGAGGAAGAGGTGCCGGCTTGGGCTGGGCGCCGCCCAAAAATCGGCGGATGAATTTGGCGGCCGGGTTCTGTGACGGTGCCCCCGGTTCCACGAGCCGCGAGGGGCTGACAGGGGCAATTGGTTCGGCAGGCTGTGTCCATGGTGCTTCAATCTTCACCGGACCAACGTGCTGGGGAAGAACGGGCGGCGCTGCTTTTTCTTCACCAGCACGGGCCGGAACATCCCATGGCTCGAGCGTCGGGGCGTCCACTGAAATGGCTGGCTGCGGCTGAGATGATTCAATCGGGACCCAGCGCCAGATATGAAGCTCTTTTCCGTCCTTATTAATCGTTTCCTGAAGCATCCGCACGTGCGATGCAGCCGCCGGAGGCGCTGCTTTATCATTTTTATCATTGCTCGCGCCGCGAAGCCCCTGGATCTCCTGCCGCAGGCCTTTGACCTCTTCGCGCAGTTCGCGGATTTCGCGCAGGACTTGCTGCCACGGCTCTTGCGGGCCGGCTTCGCCCAAGATTGGCTGTTGAGCAAGATTGTCGCGATCGCGCTTCATCTTGTTTTGCATGATTTCGGTACGCTGGCGCTCGAGTTGTGCGCGTTGACGTGCAATATCCGCCTGTATGGCACGGGCGTGCGCGGTCAGCGCGGCAGCGGTATTGGAATCGCCGGCGTCTTCCAGACTCTTGGCCGCTTCGAGCAACTTTGCGGCTTTCCGGATCGACTCCTTAAGTGCCCGTTCACGGTCGCCAATGTCGGCAGGGACAGGCGTCGCCATGCGGACGTCGTCGCCTCGTTGAACGACCACTTCAGGGCCAAACGATTCATTTGGACGAGAATCCGTGATGGGTTTCTGCCGCAATTCCTGCAACTGCATTACAAGCTTATTGTGCATACTCATCCGCGCCTGTGTCATCTGGTCGAGCTTCGCGAGCTCGGCTTGCAGCGTGCCGGCGTGCGAAGGATTCTCCAATAACATTTCGCGACGTGCCTTCAAGGCCTGGATCTGCTTCACATTCTCGCTGATTTGGTCCCGAAGCTGGATGGCTTGGGTCTTCCCTGGTTGCGTCGTGTTCGCGTCGATATACGTGTAGCTGCGCGGCTTTTGAGCATCCTGACCCTCGACCGCCGGAGCGTTTTCTCCATCCTCGCGTTGCGTCACTTTCTTGGGCGCGGATGGAGCAGTGCTCGCTTTCTTCGGCGGATCATTTTCGGCAAAGTAAAAGGGGTCTCGAGTTGCAGTTCCATTCACCCTCGGTCGCCTCTCGGCTCGCGGTTCCGCATCAAAGGGAGCGTTCGGAGTCGCGGCAGGCCGGCCGATTTTTGTCGTCACTGCACCGGACGGCGCAACGGACCCTACAAGAATTTGATTCTTGCCCATGTTCATGGGAGCCATGCGCGCTGTTGCTTCGAACACGTCTTGCTGCTGCCGAGCGCGCCGTTCTATGTTCGAGAGCCTTTGCTGTAATCGGTCGAGCGCCGTCGATTGGACGTATGCGAAACTCGCCAGCGCGACAATCAGGACAAGTCCGAAACCCACCATGAGTTTGCGCATCGTCGACTCTCCAAATCACAAAAGTTGTGTGTTATTTCAGTCCGGTCGGCTTGCCGCAATTCGACAATTGCAGGCGGTCGGAACTTGCGTCGTGACTCTCAGCGTATGCTATAAACGTAGCAGAATCAACGTCGCTTTCGAAAAAGGCCCGGAATATAAGTCCATTCACGAAAGCCCGTCATTCGACTTCTTCTGCTGATCGCCGCCACGTGTGAGTAATTGCCACGGCTCCCTTAATCCAATCAGCCTCGCCACCGCCAAAAATGTCACAACCGAGACAGCCAGCGGCACCACGACGTTCCAGGCGCGCCCGGCGCCGGCTTGAGGCGACGAAAAGGCGTCGCGCATTGTGACGCAGGCAATTCCCATCGCGGCCGTCGCCAGCAAGGCTTTCGCGCACGTGACACCGAGCGCGCGCCAGTTGAGCGGACCGATGCGCCGCTCGAGCAGCCGAATCACCAGCACGATTTGAACGATCGCAGACACAGCCGTGGCTAACGCCAATCCCCGGCCGCCGAGAAACCAGATGAGCGTGAAATTCAGCACAAGGTTCAGGGCAACGGCAACCATCCCAATACGCAGCGGCGTGATGCGATCGCCGACGGCATAGTAAGCGCGATGGACGATGAGCAAGCCGCAATAGGCCCAAACGGCGAAGCTGTACGCCTCGATCATTCCCGCCGTCTGACGGGTCGCGTCATCGTCGAATTGGCCATGCTGAAACAGAAGTACCGTTAGCGGATGCGCGAGCAAGACCAGCCCCAGGCTCGCCGGAAAACCGACTGCCATTACGAGCCGCAGCCCTTGAGACAAATCGTCTCTGAGAAGGTCGACGCGAGCGCGTCCCGCGTGTCGTGCAAACAGGGGAAACAGCACGGTCCCCAAGGCCACGCCGAAAATGCCCAACGGCAACTGGTACATGCGCTGGGCAAAATACAGGGCGGAAGCTGTCCCGGCGGGCAGCGGATATTCGGGGTGGCCCGGGAGATTCATGGTGAGCGCACCGGACTCGGGCCGCGAAAATCCCCACGCAATCAGGCTGTCGGCAAGCGTGTTGAGCTGAGTGATCGACAGGCCCACGATGATCGGCGCCATGGTCCGCGCGATCTCGGCGACTTTCGCGCTGGACGATCGCCACGCCGCCTTGTAATGGAAGCCGAGTCGCTTGAGCGTCCAGATGGGCGCCGCCAGTTGCACGATGCCCGCCAGCAGAATGCAGAACGCGACGGTGTAAATCCGCTCGACGGGCGACTCGAACCAGGGAGCGACGAGCCACAGACATCCGATCCAAATCATGTTCAACAAGACCGGCGAAAACGCCGGCCAGGCAAAACGGCCGAAGGCCTGCAGCACGGCGCCGATCTGCGACGCCAGACAAATGAGGACCAGGTACGGCAGCATGACGGCCGTCAGGCCGATCAATAGATCCGTCTCGCGGCTGATCGGAGCGATGGTTGCAGCCGCCCACAAGACCAATTCGGCGACGATCACAATCGCTGCCAGCGACATGGCGAGAACCGTCAATACCGCGCTGGCGAGTTTCCACGCGACCTGTGCGCCCGAGTGTTCCATCTCGCGCACAAACAGGGGCAGGAACGCCGCCGTCAATGCGCCCTCGCCGAACAATTGCCGGGCCAGGTTGGGAATGCGAAACGCGACGGAGAAGGCGTCCATGACGGGGCCGTTGCCGAAGAGCGCCGCCATCGCGACGTCGCGAACCAGGCCGAGCACGCGACTGCCCAGCGTCAGCAGGCCAACCAGGCGCAGCCCCGAGAAAATCGAAACCGAGTCGTGCTCGCGGGCTGGGGCGGGGGCGGGGGCTGGTCGGACGGACGAAAGTCTCTGCGATGTCGACGACCCGTCCGCCATGGGTTGGGTGCTTCCTTGCAACCGCTATGGAACAAGCGAACGTTCTTCGCGGGTGGCTGGGGTCGAACCCTTTTTGGTTCGCCCCCAGGCTCTGGGGGCTCGCTCGGCTCGACTGAGCTCGCCGAAGTCGGCTCGACCCCAGCCACCCCGATTTCGTTTCGGATCAACAACCGGTTCAGCCGCGGCCCGGCTCAAGGCGAGCCCGATTCACGTCGACCTGCGCGAGGATGTCGACCACGCGCTTCAGCGGCAGCCCCCAGTCGATGGCCCAGTTCAGGATGCCGAGATTTTCGTATCCCGCGTAAACGCGATCGAGAATTCGGTCGGCAAGCAGGTCGCCTTGCAATATCAGCGAGTAAAGATGGCCGAACTGCTCTTCGCCAAACTCTCGCCAACGATGCCGGCCTTGAAGATGCTCCATGCAACGGTGCCGGCAATACATCGACCAGTGTTTGCGATACCAGTCCCGAATTGCGTGCTCGCCTAAGTCTCGACCGTGTTTCTGGCTCTCAATCCATTTATGCCGTTCGGCTTCCCGGTGCGCCGCATCGTAGACGCTGGGAGCTTTGAACGGCCCATCAGCCGTAGTGCACATGTATCACCCGAGGTCAATGTCTTCAGGTTGGAATGGGAAAGCAGCGTCCGCTGGATTGTTTCCCGTCGCATCACTCTGGCCGGAATGAAAAACGACATGAAAAACGATCCGTCGCAACGCTGCAGCCTGTGACTTTGAACTGCCTCGGAATATACCCCGCGTCCGGGAATCGGGCAATGGCAATGGCGGACGGAGGCAATCAGCAGGTAAAACCTCAGGCGGACGAGGTCTCGGATGACTGCTGGCCTCGCGCCCTGCTATTCGACGGTCACGCTTTTGGCGAGGTTGCGCGGGCGGTCGACGTTGCAGCCGCGCAGACAGGCGATATGGTACGCCAAAAGCTGCAGCGGGATGGCGGTCACCAGCGGTTGCAGGAACTCGTCGACGTCGGGGATGAAGATCACGTCGTCGGCCAGCTCGGCGACTTTTCGATCGCCTTCGCAGGCCAGCGCAATCACCGGGCCTTTGCGGGCCTTCACTTCTTCCAGGTTGCTCATGATCTTGGGATAGATGCCGCCGCGCGGAATCACAAACACGCTGGGCGTCTCTTCGTCGACTAAAGCGATCGGCCCGTGTTTCATTTCGGCGGCCGGGTATCCTTCGGCGTGGATGTAGCTGATCTCCTTGAGCTTCAGCGCCCCTTCGAGCGCCACGGGGAAGTTGTACAAGCGGCCGAGATACAGGAAGTTGTTGCAGACGTGATACTTTTCCGCGACTTCCTTGACGGCATCGTGGCACTCGAGCGCCTTGGCGACTGTTTCCGGCATGGCCTGCAGTCGTTCGATCATTCTCTTTCCGGCCGGGTAGGAAAGGTGCCGCATTCTCCCCATGTAAAGTGACAGCAAGATCAATGCGGTGACCTGCGACGTGAAGGCCTTGGTCGAGGCGACGCCAATTTCCGGACCCGCATGCAAGTAAATGCCGCCGTTTGCCTCGCGGGCAATGGTCGAACCGACGATGTTGCAGATGGCGAGCGTGGGGTGTCCCTTCCGCTTGCACTCCCGCATGGCGGCCAGTGTGTCGGCGGTCTCGCCGCTTTGCGTGATGGCGAAGACCATGGTTCGATCGCTCATGGGCGGATTGCGGTAACGCAGTTCGCTGGCGTATTCCACCTCGGTGGGAATGCGGGCGAACTCTTCCAGCAGGTATTCGCCGACGAGGCCCGCGTGCCAGCTCGTGCCGCAGGCGGTGAGCACAATCCGGTCGATGCGGCGCAACTGCTGCACGTCGAGGTTCAAGCCGCCGAAGACCGCGGTCGCTTCATCGTGGTTGAACCGTCCGCGCATCGCGTTTTCGATCGTCGCAGGCTGCTCGAAGATCTCCTTGAGCATGTAATGTTCGAATTCGCCCAGCTCGACGTCGGCCGATACTTGCTCGATTGATTGGATCGCCGGCGCTTGTCTTCCGGTATCGCGATGGATGAGCTCCATGCCATCCGGCCGCAGCACGACCAGCTCGTGATCGGAAAGATAGACGACCTCTTCGGTGTAGCCGACGAGCGGTCCGGCGTCACTGGCAATGAAGTACTCTCCCTGCCCCACGCCGACGACCAACGGGCTTCCGGCCCGGGCGGCAATCAACGTATCGGGACAATCACGGAACAAGACTGCCAATCCGTACGTGCCCTTCAGCTTCTTGATCGAGACTTGCAGCGCGCGGCTGCACGTCATGGGGTCCGACGGATCGGCGCCGAGACGGATTTGCTCGCCGAGATGGTGCGCAACCAGATGGGCGATGACTTCGGTGTCGGTTTGGCTGCGAAATACATACCCCAACTGCTGCAACTGATTTCGCAGCGACGAGTAGTTCTCGATCACGCCGTTGTGCACGAGCACCACTTCGCCGTTGCCGCCGACGTGCGGGTGCGAGTTGACGTCGCTTGTTTCGCCGTGGGTGGCCCAGCGAGTATGACCGATGCCAAGGTTGCCGTCGACCGGCTGCCGTTCGACAAGCGAGGCCAGCTCATTGACGCGCCCGGCCTTTTTGCGAACGACAATCTGGCCGTTTTCCAATACGGCGATGCCGGCGCTGTCGTAGCCCCGATATTCGAGACGATGCAGGCCCTCGATCAGGAAGTTCGAGACGCTGCGATAGCCGACATACCCGACAATTCCGCACATCGTTCGCGCTCCGTCGCGTGTAATGGCGAGCAGCCCGCCGCGGCGGGCTGGTCCGTTGAGCCAGGGCGAGCGCAGAAAATGCCCCGGGGCAAATAAGGGCGGGGAAGATAGCAGACCTAGGCGATTTTGGTCAATCCGGGGTAAAGTGCCGGTCGACCCAACCTACGACACAGGGCCGGCGCATCAAAACTGAGCGGTGTGGAGCACTTTGAGCAGGTACGATGG
>JBBDVZ010000051.1:0-10937 GCA_040903115.1 Planctomycetaceae bacterium | reverse complement strand
CGATTGTTGGCCAGTCCGCAGTATGGCGAGCGCTGGGCGCGGCATTGGATGGACGTCGTGCACTATGCCGAAACGCACGGGCACGACCAGGACCGCCCGCGCGAACACGCGTGGCCGTATCGCGACTATCTGATTCGTTCGTTCAACGAGGACAAGCCGTTCGCACGTTTCGTCGAGGAACAAATTGCCGGCGATGCGATCTACGCGGAAGACCCGGATGCCATCGTCGCGACCGGCTTCCTGGCGACCGGACCGTGGGACGAGAGTTCGCTGCGCGACATTCGCGATGACACGCTCGACCGCGAGATTGCCCGCTATCTCGACCGCGACGACGTCGTCACCACAGTGATGTCGACGTTCGCCAGCAGCACGGTTCACTGTGCCCGCTGTCACGATCACAAGTTCGACCCCATCACGCAGCAGGAGTATTACGGCCTGCAAGCCGTCTTTGCCGCCACCGACAAGGCAAACCGTGCGTACGATCCCGATCCGCACACGACCGTCAAGCGTCGCGAGCTGAATGCCGCTTTGGCTGCGCTGCCCGAGCGCGCGAAGTCGCGCGACCCGTCGTTGCTGGCCGTCGCCTTGCAGCAGGAAGTTGCCGATTGGGAGAGCGATTTGGCGCAATCGGAACAGGCGTGGCGCGCGGTGGACGTTGTCGAATCGCATTCGGGTGCCGGAGCTCAATTGAAGAAGCTCGACGACGGATCGATTTTGGCCGGCGGGCCGCGACCCGATAAAGACACGTACACGCTCGTCCTCCGCACGGGGCAGAAGCGAATCACGGGGTTGAGGCTGCAGCTTCTCCCGGATGCGTCGCTCCCCCAGTCGGGCCCCGGCCGTCAAGACAACGGCAACCTGCACCTGAGCGAACTGCGGGCGTGGGCCGTCGGCGACGAACAGCCGCCTTCGCTGGTTGAAGTCAAGTTGAGCAATCCCAAGGCCGACTTCAATCAAGAGGGCGGATGGTCGATCGACCGGGCCATCGACGGCAACCCCAACACCGCTTGGGGAATTCATCCGGAAGTCGGCAAGCCCCATCAGGCCGTGTTTTCTTTCGCCGAGCCGCTGGCTGCCGACCAAAGCTTCACCCTGCGCATTGAAATGCAGCAGGTGCACGGGGGCGGGCATCTCATTGGCCGGTTACGCCTTTCGACCACCGATCAGGACGCCAAGTTGTGGGACCACCTTGCGCCGCTATCGCCGCGGATTGTCACCATCGTCGGCGCGCCCCGAGAAAAGCGAACCGACGATGAGCGGATCGAACTGGCGGTTGCCTATCTGCAATCACGGCTATCGACGGAGCTGGCCGCGCTTCCCCCGCGCGAAATGGTTTACTGCGGCACTAACCGCTTCGATGCCGACGGTTCGTTTCGTCCGACCGGCAACCCGCGGCCGGTGCACCTATTGAATCGCGGCGACGTCACTCAACCGCAAGCCGAAGCGAAACCGGGCGGACTGGGCTGTGTGCCGAGTCTGCCTGCGACTCTTGAAATCGCCGACGGTTCGAACGAAGGTCAGCGGCGGGCGGCACTGGCTCACTGGATGACCGATTCGAAAAATGGGCTCACGTGGCGATCGATGGCCAATCGGCTTTGGCAGTTTCACTTCGGCCGCGGCATCGTCGACACGCCGAACGATTTTGGCCGCATGGGCGGCATCCCGTCGCATCCTGAATTGCTCGATTGGCTGGCCCGCGAGCTGCAACAAAACGGCGGCTCGCTCAAGCAGATTCACCGTCTGATTGTGACCAGTGCCGCGTATCGTCAATCATCGCAGCACAATCCCCACTATGCCGAGATCGATGCGGACAACCGGTTGTTGTGGCGGATGAATCGCAGCCGCCTCGATGCCGAATCGCTGCGCGACGCCGTGCTGCAAATCGCGGGTAGTCTCGACCGCAAAATGGGCGGCCCGTCGGTTCGGCAGTTCATTCAAACTCCGGGCGTCCACGTCACGCCGAACGTCGATTACATCAACTTCGACGTCGACGACCCCGCCAACTGTCGGCGCAGCGTTTATCGCTTCGTCTTCCGCACGCTGCCCGATCCGTTCATGGACGCGCTCGATTGCCCCGACGCATCGCAGTTGACGCCCCAACGCGGCACGTCGGTCACGCCACTGCAAGCGCTGGCGATGCTCAACGACAAGCTGATCATCCGCCAGAGCGAACATCTGGCGGAGCACATCAGTAGTAACGAAGGCGATGCCGCGAGGCATGTTGCAATGGTTTTTCGATTGATCCTTGGCCGTGAACCGACAACTTCCGAATCAACGGCCGTAACAGCGTACGCGACCCAGCACGGGTTGGCGAACTCTTGTCGCTTTTTGTGGAACAGTAATGAGTTCATGTTTGTGGACTGATTCGATTGAAGAAAATTACCACGAAGTCACAAAGGGCACCAAGAAAATTCAGATTATGAAATAATGGCCAATTCGACCTACTCGAAGCGGTAACAGCTCTGAGAGAATCGAACGATGTTTGTCTTCTTTGTGTCCTTTGTGACTTTGTGTTAAATCCAAAGCATACGGTTCTACGCTCGCTGGAATGGCAATCGACTCGTGGATCAAAAATCATGCACTTTCAAACCAACCGGCGCGATTTCCTCAACACAATTGGCGGGGGGTTCGGTGCGCTCGCATTGGCTCACCTGTTGAGCGAAGACGGCTTTTGCCTCGATAAGCCGCGGGCGGAGTTTAACGGCGGCTTGCATCATCCGGCCAGGGTTCGCCGCATCGTTCAGTTGTTTATGAACGGCGGCGCCAGCCCGATGGATACGTTCGACTACAAGCCGGCGCTCGAGAAGCGGCACGGCGAGAAGATCGACTTCGGCCTCAAGGCGGCCGTCACCAGTCCCGTCGGCACGATCATGAAGTCGCCGTTCGCGTTCAAGCAGCACGGGCAATGCGGCCGCTGGGTGAGCAGCGTGTTCCCGCAATTGGCTGGCTGCGTCGACGATTTGGCGTTTCTGATGGCGATGGCCAGCAAGACCAACGTGCATGGGCCGGCCAGTTACATGCAAAACACGGGTTTCGTCTCGCCGGGATATCCGTCGATGGGATCGTGGATTTCCTACGCGCTGGGCAGCCTCAGCGATAACTTGCCGGCCTTCGTGGTTCTGCCCGACAATCGCGGGCTGCCGTACAACAACGCGGGGAACTTCTCGGCGGCCTTCCTGCCCGCGGCACATCAGGGGGTCATCATCAAGCCGAATAGCCCGATTCCCATCGCGAATTTGCAGCCGCCCAAGTTTGCCACCCACGTGACGGCCGGCAGCGAGTCGGACGGCTTGCGGCTGCTCGAGCAGCTCAACCGCGAGCATTTGACGCAGCATGCCGGCGATTCGCGGCTCGAAGCGCGCATTTCATCGTACGAATTGGCGGCGAAGATGCAGACCAGCGCTCCCGCGACCCTCGACCTTTCGGGCGAGACGCAGGCCGTGCAAAAGCTCTACGGAATCGACGACGACGTCACTGCTCCCTTCGGCAAGAACTGTCTGACGGCGCGGCGAATGCTCGAACGTGGCGTGCGCTTCGTGCAAGTTTGGAGCGGCATGGGTGGCCCGAGCAAGAACTGGGACAACCACACCGACATTCCCAACGAACTGCCTTTCATCGCCCGCACGGTCGACAAGCCCATCGCCGGCCTGCTGCGCGATCTCAAGCAACGGGGCATGTTGGAGGACACGCTGATCGTGTGGACTACCGAGTTTGGGCGAATGCCCTTCACGCAGGGCGCCACAGGCCGCGATCACAACGGCGGGACGTTCGTTACGTGGCTGGCCGGCGCGGGAATCAAGCCGGGCGTGAGCTACGGCCAAAGCGATGAGTTCGCCTATCAGGCGGCTGAAGGCAAGACGTACTGCTACGACCTGCATGCGACGATTCTACATCTGCTGGGCATCGACCACACGCGGCTGACGTTCCGGCACAACGGCATCGACCGGCGATTGACTGACGTGCACGGGCACGTGGTGTCGGAAATCCTGGCGTAGTAGACTGTCCTGGCCGTAAACATTGGGTGCCATGCCCATCGCTTTGGGTGGGCATGCCCTCAAAACATGGCCACGCAGAGCCGTGGCCATGGCACCCCGCCAGTTATTGAGGCTTTACCCCGCCGGAGTGGGCTCGGCTTTCATGCAGCGGCCGATTTGCCGCACCGCCTGGCGAAGCCGCTGGCTGTTTTCGACCAGTGCCAGGCGCAGGCAGCCCTCTCCCTCTTTGCCAAAGCCGCGTCCGGGGCTGACCGCAACGCCCCCTTCGTCCAGCAGTTTCATCGCGAAATCGATCGAACCCATCTTGTCCCAGGGTTGGGGAATTTTCGCCCAGACAAACATGCCGGCCTTCGGCGGATCGACGTCCCAGCCCTGGCGGTTCAAGCCCTCGCAAAGAATGTCGCGCCGCTCCTGGTACTCGGCCGAAATGCTTTCGATCGCGGCGTCGCAATGCCGCATGGCGACGATGGCGGCAATCTGAATCGGCTGGAAAATGCCGTAATCGTAATAGCCTTTGATTGTCGCCAGCGCGCGGACCATCTGGGCGTTTCCGCTGCAAAAGCCGACGCGCCAACCGGCCATGCTGTAGCCTTTGCTCATGGTCGTGAATTCGACACCCACGTCGATTGCCCCGGGGGTCGCCAGGAAGCTGGGCGCCTGATAGCCGTCGAAGCAGATGTCAGAATACGCGAAGTCGCTGATGACCAGAAAGCCGTATTTCTTGGCCAGCGCAACCAGGTCGACATAAAAATCGCCCTCGATCACCGTCGAGCTCGGGTTGTGAGGAAAATTGACGATCACAACCTTCGGCTTAGGAAAAAGGTGCTCGCACGTGTACGCGACGTTTTGCAGAAAGACCTCGGGATTGCGCACATCGAGAGCGATGACGTTTCCAGCGGCCAGCATGACGGCATACACGTGAATGGGAAACGACGGGGCCGGCACAATGGCGGTATCACCCGGCCCCAAGAGGGCCAGGCACATGTGGCTGAAACCTTCCTTCGAGCCGATGCAAGCGATGACTTCGTCGTTCGGATCGAGGCGGACGCCGTAACGCTTCCAGTACCGGGCCGAAACTTCGCGCCGCAGGTTTTCGATGCCATTGGCAACCGAGTAGCGATGATTGCGCGGGTCGCGAACGGCCTCGCCGAGCTTGCTGATAATCAGCGGGTCGGGCGCATCGGTGGGATTGCCCATGCCCAGGTCAATCACATCGACGCCGGCAACCCGCTTCTGATATTTCAGCTTGTTGATTTTGCCGAACAGGTAAGGCGGCAGACGCTTCACCCGTTCCGCCACGGAAATGGTGAAGGGTGCGTCTTCAAAGGGGACTTCGGGTTCGCTGCGCATGACGGAACGCTAAAGGTGATGAGTGCGGGCTATTGTTGATTGCGGATTGCGGATTTGGGATTGCGGATTGAAAGCCAATCTTGCCGCAGTCGGCTGACCGCTGAAAGCTGACCGCTCAATTGTACCAGCCGCGATCGATGCGGACAGTCGAACAGTGAAAACGGCGTGTCCTCGCAACAATCGAGGAACACGCCGTGATCGACATCGCGTCCGTGGCTATTCACAAGACCTATTGAGCGGATTCCGGCGGGAATCTTGCCGGTTCTTGTTTCTTTTGTGCGGCCTGTCGAGGACGTGCGGGCGGCTTGGATGGAGACTCCGGCTCGGTCGCCGATGCCTTTTGAATGCCGCCGGTCGCCGTGCCCGTGAGGAAGTTCTGGACGACGGCCCGCTCTTTGAGACCCTTGAACACGTTGGCGACCGAGAGCTGAACTTTCTCTTCCATAATCTGTTCGTGCAGGCTGGCTTTGACCTCGTCGAACTCGACCAGTCGCTCGGTCCGGCCTTCGCATAACAAGATGGCGTATTGCTGTCCCGTCCCGATTTGAATGAGGCCCGAGACTTCACCTTCCTTCAATTTGAACGCCTCGTTCTCCAGCGTCTCGTTGCCGCCATATCGACGGATGGGCGGAATCGCGCCGTTGAGAGACTTGCTGTTGGGCTCGATCGAGTGTTTTTGGGCCAGCCGGCCAAAGTCTTCCGGCTGTTCGGTGGCGAGCTTCAAGACTTCTTCGGCGCGGCGCTGGTTGTCGAGCACGATCATTCGTGCCCGCACCTTCTCGCCGTAGTCGCGAATGAAGGCCTTTTTCATGTCTTCGTCCGTCACCTCGATTTTTTCGCTGGCAAGTTTCCTCAAAGCGAGCATCGGCCAGATGACGTTGCGGCGGTATTGGTCGGGCGTAATTTTGCGATCGCTCTGCAGCATCTGAAACCAGGTGTCGGGAGTCAGGTTGAACTGTTTCGAGATTCGCATGATTTCGGCTTCGACTTCCGCAGGACTGATCTGAATGTTTTGCTCTTCACAGGCCTGCTGCACGACCATCCGGTCGATCATGCTGTCGAGCACCTCGGTCGCGTAGCGGGACATGCATTCCTGCGCGACCATGTCCCAGCTAATGAGCTGGCCGTTGACGCGGGCGACGTCTTTGGGATTGCCGGGCCGCTTCTGCACGCGCGCGGTGCCCGCTTGTTGTGGCGGCGCCTCGTCCGATTCGACGCCGGCACTGGTCGGCTCGCTGCGCCAGAATTGAAAAAGAGCGCCTCCGGCCAGCAGTGCGACGGCAACGCCGCCGAACAGCAGTGACAGCCCGAGTTTGCCTGACCTGTGAATTGTCCGCACCGCCGAGTGATTCCCTTCACTCATGACCCCTGCTCTCCGAAAAATGCCGTTTTTGATCGATCGAATCAACGTAAGTCGCAACGGGGGGCGGGACTATAGGACAGCCACAAAGATGGGTCAAGTTCGGTTTTCCCGGCGCTTGGTTGGAAGTTGCCGGCCTGGGTCGCCGCATTTGACAAAAAGTGTTGTTGGCCGAGATCCAGGCCGCTGCCTTATGCGTTAAGCCCTTGAAGATGCGGTCTTTGGAGCGATAGAATCCGGGGTCTTGCCGAGAGAATGAGGAGAAATACGATCCACAGATTTCTTCTCGTCCTGCTCTGCGACTCGGCGGTATGAATACCAATTTTGAGGAGACGCAACGATGGGGCTGTTCGATAAATTGCGCGGTGAGCTGGTCGACATCATCGAGTGGATTGACGACTCCCGCCACACCCTGGTTTGGCGGTTTCCGCGATATAACAACCAGATCAAGAACGGCGCGCAATTGATCGTGCGGCCGGGGCAGGTGGCCGTGTTCGTTCACCGCGGACAACTGGCCGACGTCTTCGAGCCCGGCAACTACGAGCTCAAGACCGACAACCTGCCGATTCTGGCCACGCTCCAAGGTTGGAAGCACGGTTTCGAGAGCCCTTTCAAGTCGGAGGTGTATTTCGTCGCGACGCGGCAAATCACCGATTTGAAGTGGGGCACGCCAAATCCGATTATGCTCCGCGATGCCGATTTCGGGCCCATTCGCTTGCGCGCTTTCGGCACGTACACGCTTACGGCGCGCGACCCCCGCGCCTTATTGACCGAGCTGGTGGGAACGGACGGCGAGTTCGAGTCGGACGAAGTCACCGAGCTCATGCGGTCGATCGTCGCGTCTGCGTTCGCCGACATGGTCGGAGAATCGAAAGTCGCCGCCCTCGACCTTGCCGCGCATTATCGCGAAATGTCGGAGCAGCTTCGGCAGCTGGTCGTCGAGCGCGTCGATGACGAGTACGGCCTTGATGTGCCTCAACTCTTCATCGTCAACATTTCGCTGCCGGAAGAAGTCGAACGCGCCATGGACACGCGCAGCAGCATGGGCGTCATCGGCGACATGGGCCGGTTTCAACAGTACCAGATGGGACAGGCGATGGTCGCGGCTGCCGAGAATCCATCGGGCGGCGGCGCGGCTGAGGGAATGGGCCTGGGGATGGGTTTCGCGATGGCGAACAAAATGGCCCAGGCGCCGGGCATGACGAGCCCGCCTGCTCCCCCAGCATTGGAAACGTGGCACGTGGCAGTCGGCGGCAAGACGCGCGGGCCGGTGACCATCGACAAATTGGCGCAGGCGATTTCGCGAGGAAAGCTCACGCGCGAGACGCAGGTTTGGTGCGCAGGAATGGATGCATGGAAGCCCGCGGGCGAAGTGCAGCAGCTTGCCAGCTTGTTTGCATCGTCAGCGCCGCCTCCTCCGCCGCCGGCTTAGAACCGCGTGCAAGCTTCTCACGCGAAGCAGAGCTTCGAGACAGTGCGTTCCCAAGCGGAGCTTGGGAACGAGATCATATGAGAATGGCGCGCTGATGTCCGATGGTCCCGATTCGCCGATCTTCGAGGACGCCGCGGGTACCATCCAGTCGGCGGGCCAGACGACCGACGACAACAAGGGCCGGATTTTTCCCTGCGAGAACTGCGGCGCCGACCTGGAGTTCCACATCGGGCAGCAAGATCTCAAGTGCCCGTACTGCGGGCACGAGAAACAGATCGTGCTCGCCCACGACGCTGCCATCGTCGAGCAGGATTTTCAAGCGGTCCTCGAGCGGATCCGCGAGCTGCGCGAGCAACAGAAGGAAGGGGACCAAAAGAATGAGCACCAAAACGAAGTTCGCTGCGAGAGCTGCGGCGCGACAGTCGTATTCGTGGGACCGTTGACGAGCTCCGCGTGTCCGTATTGCGGGTCGCCCATTCAATTGGAAAACGTCCACAAGTCGAAGACGCGCGTGCCCGTCGATGGAGTGCTGGCGTTTCTCGTTCCGCGCGAGAAGGCCCACGCCAACCTGCATGAATGGATCCGCTCGCGATGGTTTGCTCCGAACGATTTTCTGAAAAGCGGCGCGACGGGCAAATTCAGCGGCGTGTATCTGCCTTTCTGGACCTACGACACGCTGACGGCCAACTGGTATTCGGGGCAGCGCGGCGAACATTATTGGGTCACCGTCGGCAGCGGCAAGGACCGGCGGCAAGTGCGTCACACGCGCTGGTATCCGGAAAGCGGTTCGTTTCAGCGGTTTTTTGATGACGTGCTGGTGCCTGCCGCGAAGGACCTCTCGCACGAGCTGCTGCTCGAACTCGAGCCCTGGCCGATGAGCAGTTGCCGTCCGTTCAATCAGGAATCGTTGGCCGGCTATCTGGCCCGCACGTACGAGGTCGAGCTTGATGACGGATTTGCCGACGCGAAAAGTCGAATCGAAGCGGCCATCGAAGACGAAGTCCGCGAGCGCATCGGCGGCGACGAACAACAGATCGATTCGGTCCAGTCGCGTTACGACGCCATCACGTTCAAACATCTGCTATTGCCCACGTGGCTGATGGCATATCGCTACCACGACAAGCCGTACCAGGTCGTAATCAACGCGGCCACCGGCGAAGTGCAGGGCGAACGTCCCTACAGTTGGGTCAAGATCACGCTGACAGTGCTTGCGGCTATCGCGGCTGCCGCGGGAGCCTATATGCTGGTGCAGATGTCATAGTGTGCCACTTACGCATCAGCAAAACGTGAAAGCCGTTTGTGACGGATCACCCGCAAGCAATCAAAGCGCCGCTTCCGGACCGGGTCACCGAAATTGATGCGGACGTGATTGTGGCAACCGGTCTCAGGCGGACGGTCGCGGCTGCGGCACTGGCCCTCTTGATCCTGACGTGGCGCTTATGGATGCCGCTGACCGATTTCCCGCAGGTTCCCCTGTTCGAGTGGGCGGGACGATTGCCACTTTGGTGCGACTGGGCGGGCTTTGCGGCGATGTGCGTCGGGATGGTGGCGGCTTATTTCGGTGGTCCGACAGCACGAGTCTGGCGATGCGGGTTGGTCGTCTTTGTAATTGCCTTCGGCGTGATGGTGCTCGTCAATCAGCATCGGCTGCAGCCTTGGGCCTATCAGTTTGCACTGATTGCCCTCGTGCTGGTCCTGGTTCCCGGTCCTCGCGCGCTGGCACTGGTGCGCGTGCTGACGGTTGGCATTTATTTTCATTCCGCGCTGTCGAAGCTCGATTTCAGCTTTTTTAGCTCTCACGGGCAGTATTTGATTTCGGGTTTGACGGACCTCGTCGGTTTGCCTCTTTCCG
This sequence comes from Planctomycetaceae bacterium, assembly GCA_040903115.1. Lineage (GTDB taxonomy): Bacteria > Planctomycetota > Planctomycetia > Planctomycetales > Planctomycetaceae > JBBDVZ01. The sequence continues at coordinate 948 of JBBDVZ010000051.1, read as the reverse complement.
ATTGGGATCCAACCGTCCGGCGCGGCCTTGCGGCACTGTTGCCCGTGAGCGAGCTCTTGGTGGCCGTTGGACTTTATTTCGGGCGCACCCGTCGTGCGGCCCTTGCCGCTTCCATTTTGATGCACGCGTCGCTGATTGTTGCCCTCGGCCCGTGGTCGCTGGATCACAAGTTCCCGGTGCTGGTTTGGAACGGCTACTTTATTGCGCAGAACATCCTATTGTTCGGGTTCAGCACAGAAGCGGCTTCGCTCCGTGGGTTTCTCTCGCCCGCTGACGCGACCGAGCGAAGCTTGCCTTTCGCGGCGTTTCGCGGTTGGGCGGCGCGCGCAATCATCGGAATGGCGGTGTTGCTGCCGTTTCTTCAACCGTTTGGATTGTTTGACGTGTGGCCGTCGTGGGCCGTTTATGCGAGCCGACCGGCGCGGGTGCGAATTCTGGTCGCGAGCGACGCGATCGGTAAGTTACCGTCCGAGTTGCAGCAGCACGTGATGATGGGTCGGTATGCCGACTTGCCTTGCGTCGTGCGCAGCGATCGCTGGTCGCTGGAGGCGACGAAGGCCCCCATCTATCCCGAGCCGCGCTTCCAGATGGGAGTTGCCATCGAGCTGGCTGAACGGCGGGGACTGGGCGAGGGGCTTCACGTTCAGTTCGAGTCGGCTGCAAACCGCTGGACCGGCCGACGGACGATGCGCACGATTTCGGGAATCGACGCCATCCGCCGAGAGGCCAAACAGTTTCGGCTCAATGCCTTCCCACGCGTTCGTCCGCGGAACGACGGCTGAGCGAATTCGGCTGGATTTGTGCGGTTGCAAACGAACCCGCGGCGCGCTACAACGGTCGAGTCGATGTGACGATGCCCGGCATTTTCCTCAAAGCCGGGCTTCTGAACCACGGGGGTGGCTGGGGTCGAACCGCTTTCGGTTCGCCCCCAGTTCGAACGGTCTGGGG